>CACFSU010000001.1:0-15000 GCA_902569055.1 uncultured Pelagibacteraceae bacterium
AAAAACAATGAGCAAGTTTTTTTTCACAGTAGCAATTATAAAAATTTTGGTAAATTTAATAATTTAAATTTTTTAACTAAAATTTTAATTAAATCTAAAGTAATACTTATTATAATTTTTTTTTATTTAAAATTTTACAAAAGATTATTTCTAAAAAAAATTTATAAACGTAATTTTTTTTTTAGAATAGTCTTTCTATTTTATAGACATTTAATTTCTATAGAACTTTTAAAAAAAGCTTTATCTAATGATAAATATTTAATAATGGAGCCAGGTCCCATAATGTATTTTTTACAAGATTATTTCTATGTAAATGAAAATATAAAAGAAAATGAAATAAAATTTTTTAATAAATTTTTTTTAAAAACTGATTATATTATACATTCTTATTGTAATAATGATTTATTAATTGAAAGATTAAAATTAAGAAAAAGAGGCTTACCTGCAAGAATGAGGGGGCTAAACGATAACGAAATTCAATTGATAACTAAAAAATCAAAAAATGTGCTTAATAGTTTTCTTATAGATAGAAATGAAAACTTATCACAAGTTATAAATATTGATACTTCAAATAATGCTCAAGAAGTTAAAAATAAACTTTTAGATATATTTAGATAATATTCTTTAGAGGTTCTTGGCGGTTTCTCTGAAATTATCACTAAGTTTGATTAATTCATCAAAGGTTCCTTGTGCATCCAGTTTACCTTTATCAAATAAAAATATCTGATCACACTTTTTCACTGTGCTCAAGCGATGTGCAATCAAGATTATGGTAATATTTTTTCTCAAATTATGTACCGCTTCCATAACGGCCTGTTCAGTAAGATTATCAAGTGCACTAGTAGCTTCATCTAAAATTAATAATTTAGGTTTATGATATAAAGCTCTAGCAATTCCTATTCGCTGACGTTGTCCACCAGAAAGCCTTACGCCTCGCTCACCGACAGTAGTTTTGTATTGTAAGGGTAACTCATTTATCACAAACTCATGCAAGTTTGCAATTTTTGCTGCATGTTCTACTGCTTCTAGATCAATCTTTTTAGGATTAACTCCAAAAGCGATATTTGAAGTGATAGTATCATCTGCTAGAAAAATGTGCTGTGGAACATAACCAATTGTACGCTGCCAAGATTCTCGATTATGCTTATTTATTTTGATGCCATCAACTTCTAATGTTCCTTTTTGGGAATCAAGTAAACTTAAAATTATGTCTGCCGTAGTAGTTTTGCCACTTCCTGTAGCACCAACAAGTCCGACTGTTGTTCTTGCAGGTATGATAAGATTAATATCTTTTAAAGCTGTACGTGATGCTTTTGGATATTGATAATAAATTTGATTCAATCTTATATCCTTATTTAACTGAATAGGACTTTTGTCTTTATCTCTTACCATTGGTTGTAAGCTAATCAAATCATCATAAATTGAATCAAGTGAAGGGCCAACGATACGTAGCTGTGTTAAAGAAATATAAATTAATTGAAGTGCGGGCATTAAACGATAGCCAGCAAAAGCATAAAGCGCAATTATAGGGATAACATTTGCTATATCGCCACTTTGCAACATCAAGTAAAGTACAACTAAAAGCATTCCACCAAAAGCTATCGCCTCAAGTGTAAAACGAGGTAGCTGGCTTATGATCGCCTCAAGAGCAGAGATTTTAGCAAGATTTTGAGCTGGATCAGAAAATCTTTTTATATAAATTTGTTCAAGACCCCCAACTTTAACTTCTTTTGAAGCTCCAAAAGCCTCTGTCAAAGCAGCAAAACGTTCTTGATTGGCTTTAAAAATTTCTTTACCAATTCTACTCATTAAATTTCTGTTAAATTTATAAATGAGACCATAAGCTGTACTGAATGTTAGTACGATTATGAGAGTAAGCTTAGGATCAACTAAAATTAATAAAATCAACAAAGCAATAGTAACTGTGATTTGAGTAATCAAATTCATCATCGGTCCTAAGCCTTTGCTAACAACCATGTTAACCTCAGAAAGAATAGTTTTACTTAAATCTGAGCTATGACGATTTAAAAACCAACTGTAAGGTTGATGTAGATATCCTTCGACTAAACGTTTACCGATACTAAATTCTCGCATAGTTGTAAAACGCACTTGGGCATAGTTTGTTAATGCTTTGAAAGCAAGAGAGAGAATTAATAATAAAAAAACAAAAACCCCTAACGCAAAAAGAAACTGTTGTTTACTTTCAACACCAAAAATACTTGAATTAATATAAGCTTTATTCAACATGGTATTAGTTTCAACAAGATCGGGATTTGTTAAAACAGCTATAAATGGCATTATCGAAGCTACACCTAGCATATCTATTATTGCCATGAATAAAATCATTACCAGTAACAAAATTGCACGTTTACGTTCATAATGAGAAAGAAGAAATAAAAGTTTTTTTAAGTTTGCCATTAAGTCCTTAAAAATAAATAAATCTGACTTTTATTTAAAATACTAACAATATTCATCGCCTTTTAATCAGAATAGTTCGTTCGGAAAGAAGTTTACATTCTAAATTTTCTTTTATACCAAGCACGAACTTCAATCTATTAACTCGTTCACAAATATCACTTTTATCCAATGAAGGAAATTTAAAATTTCCTTTTTTAGAACTAAGTCTTCCTGTAAATAGTTTTTTAAGTAACCTTCCAACAATTCCATTAAATTTCATAACCTTGAGAAGATATTTAAACATTATCCAGTTAGAGTTCTTAGAGTTAGTGTTTTTAGCTCTATCAAGACTCTCCCATATTTTAATCATCTTTTCAGCAGCAAGCTCATTATTATCTAGATAGATTTTTTTAGATACTTGATTTGGAAGAGATTTATCTAATTTCTTTTGATTACTTGAATGCGTAGCATTAAATATTGAATTTACTTGATTTAAGAGTTCCTCTTTAGTTTCAACAATACTTCCTAAACTATTAGGTAACTCATATCCATGACTTTGATGAAAAGGAATATATGACACTAATGGCTTTCCAGAGATTGTTGTTTCTAATGCAGTAGTGCAACTATTATGCATTACAGCAAATGCATTATTAACCCATGGTGTTATAGAACCTTCTCGTATGACATGAACATTAGGAATTCCATCAAGATAGACTTTCCAAGACTCGATGTTTTCATTTGGGTGTGGACGAAAAACTATATCGTAACCATTATGATCTTTAGTTAGATAATGTATTGCATCAATAAAAGCAGCTGTCTTACGATAATCTTCAGCAGCAACTTCGAAATTTTGTATAAATAATTTTGGGTCACGTTGAAAATGACCACCTTTTCTATTACTCTCAACAATTTTATGAAATGGCATCTCGTAGTTAGCATAACTCATATTAGAAACAACTAACAAGTAAGGTTTCTCAGGCACTCCTGATGGAGTCCCCCAATAGTCAGAAAAGTGAGATTTCCAAAGATCTGCACGAGGAGAGCCTGTCTTATGAATCTTTTGTGAATGATTAGGGTAAAATTTTTTTAAAGCTTCAACATCTTCAGAACCCCATCCAAAAATTGCTGAAGATTGTTCAATCGTTTGCTCTGAATACCTTACTCGAGCAGATCTTTCATAGCCATGTTCGATAAGTCCACCTTCTTCATCTATGCTTGTAACAATAGATCCTTTATCTATCATAGCTTGATGTCTTTCAATTTTCATTTTACTTGGAGTTAGAGATTTCGTGTGAAATATTCCAGGGGCAAGAACTCCTCTCCGCATGCCCTTTTCAATACCTTCCAAATCAGAAACAATAACATGATGACCTCTTGCTGCTGCCAAGGTAGCCAATAATAGTTTGCTATCTAATTCACGGGATTCATGTTCAACATGCTGATAAATATTCATTCTAAAGATTTTTCCTCATATGATTATTATATATTCTCATTCTAATTATAAGCCAACATCAAAATATTAATTTATTTAATATTCTAAAGAGTAAACAAATTTTAAAATCATCTTTATTTTTAAATTTTTTTAAATATTGAGTTGTTAAATATATAATATATATAGTTTGCAAATGTGGGAAGTTAATAAAAAAGATTTAGAAATCCTCAAAGAATTAAGATTAGATGAGAATCCTTTTAGAGCTGTAAAAGAATACTCTCCATTAATGTCAGAAATAAGATGGGAACTACCTGAACAACAAGAATTATATAAAAGTTATACTAAAAAAAGAGAAGTAATAGAAAACAAAGATGTTGATAATTATTACAAAGAAAAAGTTATGCCTATTGATAAAAAAAAGTGGGAATATTTAATGGCTAGAAAAGCATGGTATGTAATGCCTCTAGGTTGGAATAATATTGCTTTAAATGGCGGAAAAGTTGTCGATATTGGTACAGGAGATGGTGATGTAGTTCAAAGATTAATATATTTTGTAAATACATTTTGGCAAAAAAATAATATTTCAAACAAAAATTTACATATAATAGGATTAGATCTTAATAGCTTGAGAATAAAAAATGCTAATAGATTGGTTTCTTCACCTAACAAAAATATTACATTTGAATTTAAAGAGGCTGATCTTAATAAAAAGCAAAAATATGATAATTATTATTTTGATTTTGCTTTAAGCACATCTGTGATTGAAATTATAAGTCCAGAATATTATCAAGATTTTATTAAAGAGATTACTAGGTTGGTAAGTAAAGGAATATATATTGCTGACATATTTGAAAAATTTCCTGGAGGTTATCCACGTGATAAATTGAGTAAAGATTTTTTAGATTTAGGATTTAAAACTTTAAAAAGAGAGGTAGTCTTATCTGAACCTTTTGATAAAAATGGTTTTAAAAATAAAATTAAAATTTGGCCTAGTATATTAATACAAAATCTGTGGCTTGAAAAAAATAAAAAACGAAATTAAGATTTATTTATTTTTCAACAAAAAATTTAATTTCATAAAATCTTCTTCATTGTCAATATTAACTGTTTCTATATTTTTTTTTTGAATAAAACCATAATTTTTTCTTTTTACAAATTTTTTAAAATTTTCAAAATCTTTTCTTTTATATAAAAACAAACATCCTGAAGGTCTAAATTGATTAGTGATGTCCTGGCCTCTAATTGTATAATCATATAAAGGTTGCCATTCATTTTTTTTTGAAAGAAAACCTATTTTATAATTGGTTCTTTCTAAGTGAATCAAATTTTGAAAATTTTTATTCCTATTGAGTATTTTTATTCCATTTAATATCAAATTTTTAGGTCTCAACGGTGAAGTAGGTTGTAATAATGCTATATACTTATATTTTTTTTTTATTCCGATTTTTTTTAACGCATGAACAACCGCATAATAAACATTTACATCATCACCTGAAATATTTCTAGGCCTTTTAAAAAAATTTACTTTCTCTTTAACAGAAATTTTGTAAATAATTTTTGAGTCACTTGACACAAGAATATCTTGATTTTTTGCATATTTTTTTGCATATTTTATTGTCCAATATATCAATGGTTTGCCATTAATTTTTCTTATATTTTTATTTTTTATTCTTTTTGAGCCTGATCTAGCTGGAATAAATATTAACGTTTCACTCATATTTTAATTATCAACATAAATTATATCTTTATCTATTTCAGAAATTAAAATATTTCCTGTTTTCTTTTCCATTTATTTTTTTTCTTTTCCCACAAATGATTTGGTCTAAATCTATCGATTATTTCATTTGCTTCTCTAAAAGAATATCTCATAAAATCAAAACAATCTTGAGCATATCTTATAGGAAATTCTCCCTCAAACTTTTTACAAAGATTAATGCCTTCTTCTCTAGTAATATGTCCATTTCTTATTTCTTGAGAAGCATCTAATCTACATCTACCTATTCCAAACTTAATATAACTACAATAAAAATGAAGATATTCCATTTTATCATCAACTGATGAATAGCGTCCATAACTTCCATCAGATTTATAATCGTCTAATATAAATCCACTTTTTTCAGTTGAATAATAGTATATTTCTTGAGGATCCCATTTTATAAACCATCCTAAAAACAAAATATTTAAATTTAAATCATTAAAATCTTTTTTTTTTAACGGCATATAGGGTATAAAATCTTGATCTCTTAAAAAATTATATTTTTTTTTAATATCTTTAACTTGTAATCCACCTATATGAATATTATCTAATTCATTTTCGTTAGTTAACCATTCTAATGGATAATATGCATCAGATATTGTTGGAGCACTTCCATAATCAGAATAATGTTCACCATAAAAAACCAAATTAATTCTAAAAAGTTTTGCCATTTTGGCCGCAAAAGTTTTTATACCAATTTTAAAAGGTTGGGCTGGATGTAAAATATTCCTAAATGCTTCTCTAGTAAGAACAGATAGAACTTTGCCATTAGGACTAAAGGTATAATTATCGAATCCACCTATATTTACCCAATTAGTTAAATTTTTTGTACCAACTTCTGTTCGTAGAATGGGGCTGTAAGTTACAGTCAAAGGGTTCATTTTAAATTTATATTTCAAAATATGAGCTTGAAACATACTATCTTTTCCACCAGACCCAGATACTATACAGTCGTATTTTCCTTTTTTGGATCGATGAAGATCACAAATTTTCCAAAGCTCTTTTTCTCTAAATTCCCAATCAATATTTTTTTTTGCTTCAATGCTATGACAAGCTGAACAAATTCCATCAACATTAAATTGTAATGTTGATTTATTCTGATTTGAAGATTTATTTTTTGTTTCATTAATAGAAAAAGGTTTTTGATTTGTCATTAGACATGATTTACAATGTATTACGATTTTATCCTTTTTGTACATTATTATAATTCTTTAAATTTTTTTAATAAATTTAAACCATTTTCACCACTTAATTCTGGATGAAACTGATAAAAATATAAATTCTTATTTTCGTAAGATGAAATTATTTTTTTGTTATTTATTTTAACAAAGGAAACATTCTTTTCTTTAAGACTTAAATTACAATAATATGAATGTGCAAAATAAAATTTTCTATTTTTTAAATTTTTATTTGAATTTTGACTCTCTACTTTTAACCAATTAATTATAGGCAAAGGTGAATTAACATTTTCAATTTTTTTTACACTTCCTTTAATTAAAGATAAGCATATAATTTTATTTGTCTTTGTAATCTCATAATCTTTAAGTGCTAATTGGAAGCCCAAACAAATACCTAATATTGGATTAGAGTTTTCATTCAATTTTTTAATATAAAGGTCTAATTTATTTTTTTTCATTACTTTCATTGCTTGAGAGGCTGATCCCATGCCTGGTAAGATAATTTTTTCAAAATTCATTATATCTTTTTTTTTTTCAATTAATCCACAATTAACTCCAATTCTATTAAATGCTTTAATTATGTTAGATGAGTTACCACAACCATAATTTATAATTCCTATTTTCATAAATTAATTAAATTTTCCAAAATGAAGCGAGTGAGAAATTGCAACACTATTCACTTTTTTTCCTAAAGTTCTTTTAACATCTTGAGTATTTCTAATTCCACCAGAGTAAATTACTGGAATTGAAATATTTATGTTTTTAATTATATCTAGTAATTCATAGTCAGGGCCATTAAACATTCCGTCATACATTATGCTACTAATTATAACCTCTCCTGCTTGGCTATTTTGAATTTTTTTTATCCAATCTTTAAGTTTAATATCAGAATATATTCGACCACTCTCAAAAAAAATATACCAATCATCAAAAATTTTTTTGGTTTGAATTAAAACACCTATACTTTGTGAACCATAAATAGCAGAGCATTGATTTATTAATTCAAAATTTTTATTTAATGCAGAGTTTATATATATTTTATCTACGCCAGTTTTGAATAATTTATTCACATCTTTTATATTCTTAATGCCCCCTGCGTAAGACACGGGTATATCGATGATAGAACTTAACTTTTTAATTGTTTTGAAATCTATCTTTTTATTAAATAAAGAAGCAACAATATCCTCAATAAAAATTTCTTTCACTGAAGTTTTAAGATATTTTTTGATTATAGGGGTTAGATTGCTTGATAATACTCTTAATCCATCCATTCTTATACCTTTTATTAGATTGCCATTTTTTATCTCTAATCTTGGTATTATTATGTTTTTTATACTCACTTAATTTTATTAATTTTTAATATAATTATTATAACTTTCCCAGTTGCCAAGGTCTTGCCATTTATTATGATCTATTTCGTATATACCAATTTTTCTTTTCTTATTTTTAAGTTTTTGAATAAACTCGTCCATATCTATTTTTTGATTTTTTTTTAAAAGTAGTAATTCTTTTCTATTAATTAAATAGAGCCCTATATTTAATAGAAAATGATAACTAGGTTTTTCCTTAAAACCCTTAAATTTTTTATTACCATTTATTAGACAAACTCCATAAGGAAACTTAATTGATTTTTTTGAAGCTACAATAGTAAAATCATTTTTATTATTAGTATGAAAGTTTAAAATATCATTATAATTTACATCTATAATTACGTCACAATTAGATACAAAAAATAAATCCTCTTTAAAATTTTTTAAATAAGATAAAGATCCAGCAGTTCCCAATGCTTTATTTTCTTTAACTAATTTATAATTAATTTTTGATTTGTACTTTTTAAAATGACTATTTATTATTTGATGTTTGTAATTTGTTGTTATGTAAAAATTATTAATTTTATATCTTACAAATTTTGATACTATTAAATCTATTATTGTATCTTCTCCCATGGGTAAAAGAGGTTTTGGAAAAATTTTTGTATAAGGCTGCATTCTTATACCTTTGCCCCCAGCCATAATAATTACACCCAATTTTTTGAAATTTTTTTTATTTTCATGATTAAAATTTTCAAAATCTAAAACATCTTCAAAGTGAAGAATCTTAATTAATTTTTTTTTTTTATTAATAACAGGAATTAAATGAATTTTTTTTTTTAAAAAAATTTTTCTGATTTTTTTTTTATCAATTTTATTTTCATATATAAAAATTGGATTTTTATTATAAATATTGTTTATAGAACTTTCTAAATTAAACCCTTTTATAATTGATCTTCTAATATCACCATCGCTTAATGTGCCTGCTAATTTCTTATAACGATCTAGAACAATTATTGTTTTGGTTCCATGTCTATTTAAAATTTTAATCGCTTGTCTAATATTTGAATTAACTAAAATTTCCATAATTTAATTGTAATAATTCTATTTAGGTTATATTAAGTCCGAATGAAAGTATCAATTTTTGGATCAGGATCAATAGGTTTAAGACATTTAACAAACTTAATTAAACTGAGAAAAGAATTGAAAATTAGTTCAATTTTTGCTTTCGACACAAAAAATAAAAAAAAATTTTTAGGTAAAAATAAAAAGTTTAATTTTACACAAAATATTGAGATGGCTTCTAAAGACTGTGATGTGGCTTTTATATGCGTACCTACTCATCTCCATAATCAAACCATAAATAGAATATTAAGATATACAAAATGTCATTTTTACATAGAAAAACCACTTTCAAGTGAAATAAAAGATTGTCTAAAAACGCTAAAAAAAATTAAAAAAATTAAAAAAAAAGTTGCTGTTGGTTATATGTTGGTCAATCATCCAATAATTCTTAAAACACAATCTTTATTAAAACAAAAAAAAATTGGAAAAATTATTTTTGCAAGAGCAGAATGTGGTTTTTATTTACCAAATTGGCACCCCTGGGAAGATTATAGGAAATTTTATATGGCTCATAAGAATCAGGGAGGCGGTGTGTTATTAGATACAAGCCATGAAATTAACTATCTTCAAAGATTATTTGGAAAAGTAAAAAATATTCAAGGACTTGTTGGTAAATATTCGAACCTTGAGATTACAAGTGATGATTTAGCTTTATCAATTTTAAATTTCAAAAAAAATAATATAGTAGGTCATGTACATTTAGATCTTTTACAATTCGAAAAGTCAAGATCGTTTAAGATTATTGGCTCCAAAGGTATAATTGAGGGTTGTTTAACTACAAATAAATTAAAAATTTTTAATAATAATGATAAAAAAGCAATCGAAAAAAAAATAAATTATAATTTCAATAATATTTACTTTACGCAGTTAAGACAATTCTGGTCTTTAATAAAAAATAAAAAAAGTAATCTATGCACAGGAGATGAGGCTTATCACACAATGCAAATAATTGAAGGCATAAGAAAATCTAATAAATCAGAGAAAAAAATAAAGATACAATAGGCTTTAATTTAAATCTTTAAAAGATTTTTTTAAATCACATCTAAACGAGATAATTTTTCTTGCTATATTTTTTGGAGTATCTTTTTTATAAAACGGACTCTCAAGTTTTTTTAATTTTTTTGTATTTAAAATAAGTGCTTTTTTGATGTTTTTAACTATGTGTTCTTTTTCATATTTCGAATTGACAACATTCTTAGAAATAATTCTACCTAGTTGTCTATTTCCAATATTAACAGTTGGTATTCCTAGACTCGGTGTCTCAAGCACCCCACTAGATGAATTTCCAATTACTAAGCTAGAAATTTTCATTAAAGAAATATAATTTAAGTGCCCTAGGGATGAGTAAAAAAAAGAATTTATATTTTTATTTTTAAAGTTTAAAATTTTTTTTTTAATAATCTTATTTTCATGATCAAAATTTGAGGATGTAAAAATTTTTATTACATCTTTAAACTTATCTAATGCTGATAACAAATTAGAAATTTGATAATTCGATTTATCTTTTTCCAAAGTAGTTGGATGAAAAGTTATCAAAAAAATTTTTTTATCTAGCTTTAATTTAAGCTCTTTTTCTAAGTCGTACTTAAATTTAAACTTAGTCTTTTTAATTGAATGTGCACCCAATCCACCAAAATTAAAAATTGTTCTAGGGTTTTCACCTAATTGAATTAAACGTTTTTTATATTTATTATGAATAGGAAAATGTAAGTGAGACAGTTTTGAAATTGAATGTCTTATAGAATCATCGATAGCACCTTTTGTTACTTCACCTCCATGTATATGTGCAATTGGGATTCTATGTGACATAGAGGCTATAGCGCTTCCCAATAATTCATATCTATCTCCTAAAATAACTACTTTTTCCGGCTTAATTTTTTCCAACATATTTGAGGTAGCAATAATTGTTTGTGAAATATATTTTGAAATATCTTTTTCTGAAAAATGTTTATCCAATATTTTTTTTTTAATTATATTTTTTTTTAATCCATCCCTTTCTATTTCTTTAATGGTATTACCAAAATCTTTACTTAAATGAGAACCAGTAACAAACACATATACTTTGACCTTTTTACTTTTTTTTGTTTCAAGAATTACTTTTCTTAATAAACCATAATCTGCTCTTGAACTTGAAATAAACATTAATTTTTTCATAACTTATTTAATAAACTGGTCTTTTTTAAAATTTTTAAAACTTTTTTTTCCTAAAAATTTTTTTATTTTAAAAGGAGAAATTCCTTTACCAGGTCTTTTAGCTGTTATATTTTTATAACTAAATATTTCTCCTTTTTTAATATCATTCATTGCAACTAAAGATTTTCTGACTAATAATTTTGTTTTCTTTTCACTTTTAGTAATAAGCTTGTCCTTAAATCCTAACATTTTTTCTGTATCTCTTACAAAGCTTATCATTTGAGATAGTTCTTTAGGTTCAAGACTCGCTTTATGATCGGGTCCTTTTAAATTTTTGGATAAAGTAAAATGTTTTTCTATAACTTTACATCCTAACGCAACTGCTATTGAGGGAGTAATAACACTTGAAGAATGATCAGAGTAACCAATCCCATATCCAAGTTGTTTTAATCTTTTAATATAGTTAAGATTTAAGTCTTTTAAATTTGCTGGATAATCCGAAGTGCAATGCAAAATTATTAAATCTTTTTTTCTTTTTCGAAGTACTTTAAGAGCCTGTTTAATTTCTTGATATGATGCCATTCCTGTTGATAGCAAAATTTTTTGTTTTAACCTTGAGATTTTTTTAAGAAGTAAATAATTAGTTATTTCTCCAGAAGGTATTTTAATATAATCAAGCTTGTATTTTTTTAACAAATTTAAACTTTTTTCATCAAAAGCTGTGCTTAAAAACTTAATACCTTTTTTTTTTGAAAAATTTATCAATTCTCTATGACTTGTTTCTGATAATTGATATTTTCTTAACATAGAATATTGAGAGATATTTTTTTTTAAGTTTCTTTTTTGATAGGCAGCTGTCTCAGTATTTTTTAATATTAATTGGTCAACATCAAATGTTTGAAATTTTACAAAATCTGCGCCTGCCTTAGATGCAATTTCAATTAACTTTTTTGCTATTGGAATACTTCCGTTATGATTTACTCCAGCTTCAGCTATTATGATTGTATTATTTTTTTTCAAATTCAAATTTATATCCTTTAAATTTTATGTATACACTTTCATAATTCTTATAAGAAAAAGCTCTTATTTTTCTCAATACATTTTCTCTTGAGTCATTAAGTTTAATTTCTCTTGCTTTTTCAAATTCTTTTTTTGTAAAAGCTTTTCTTTTCCACTTAAGATTACATTTGCTCTCTAAATTATTATTTAAAATTTTATTTATAAATTTTTTAGCTTGTTTAATAATTTGTATATGTGTCATATGAATTAATTTTTCTAAATTAATTTTTTTATAAGATACTCTGAATTTATTTACATTTATTATTTTACCATTATCAAATTTATCATTAATTATGTGAAGGGTATTTCCATAAAATCTTGACTCATTAAGAAGAGCAAAATTATAGCATCCAAAGCCAGGGTATTCAGGTGGTCCAGGATGAAAATTAAATGAATTAATTCTAATTTTTTTTCTTACACTTTTGCTTATATATTCTGAATTTAAAAATGATATTAAATAATCATAATTTTTTGAAATTTTAATTTTTTTTTTTTTATTGCTATCTATATAATCAAAATTAATTTTTTTAGATCTTAAAAACCTTATTAATTGTTTTGAAACTTTATGATTATAATTTGTTATTAACAATAATTTCATAAAATTTTTTAATATGATTTGAAATTTTATCAACATCAGAATTTGTGATATTATCATCTGATGGTAAACACAAAGAACTAAAGTATATTTTTTTTGCATTTTCAATTTTATATGTTTGAAATTTTTTAAGGTAAATTTGTAAATTTAGAGGACGCCATATTCTTCTTGTTTGAATTTTTTTTTTAGCTAAACTTAAACTCAAATTATATGTTTGCTTAAAATTTAGTTTTTTAAAAGAAATTACATTCATCCAATAGTTAGTCTTTGATTTATTTTCATAGGACAAAATTTGAATATCTTTTGAATTTTTAAAATTAAATAAGTATCTTTCGTAAATTTTTTTACGTAAATTAATTTTTTTTTTTAATCTTCTTAATTGCGATATCCCTAAAGCGGCACTTATACTATTCATTTTGTAATTATATCCACACTCATTGTGAATATAGTTAAATGTATCATCTTTTGCTTGATTAGCTAAATATTGTACTTTATCAAAAAATTTTTTGCTGTTAGTAATTATTGCTCCGCCTGATCCAGTAGTAATTATTTTATTTGCATTAAATGAAAGGCATCCTAAATCTCCAACACTTCCACAATGATTATAATTTTTTCCCTTAATATATGATCCTAATGCTTCAGCTGCATCCTCCAAAATAAGTATATTTCTTTTTTTACATAAATTTTTCAATTCAGTAAAATTACATGCCCTTCCCCACATATGGGCTACAATTATTACTTTGATTATTTTTTTAGTTTTTTTATTAATTGTTTTTTTATTTTTAAAAATTGTTTTTTCATTAATAAAATTTATTACATCTTTAATATTTAGATTATGATGCTGATCAACATCAAAAATTATTGGTTTAGCTCCTAAATAAAGTACTGGATTAACAGTTGCTATAAATGTAAGCGATGGGACAATTACTTCACTGTTTTTATTTACTCCCAAGATTTTTAAAGCTAAATGTATTGCTGAGGTTCCAGAATTTAAGACTATAGAATATTTTGTTTTGCAAAATTTTGATAACTTTTTTTCAAATAAATCTACCGTTTTAGATGAAGTTGAAATCCAACCACTTTTTAAAACATTACCAACAGATCTAAGATCTTTCCTGCTAATATGAGGTACTGATAATTTCATATTATTTTGTATAATATCTTTTATACCACAATACTGTTTCTTTTAATCCTTTTTCAAAATTATGTTGTTGTTTGGTAAAAATAAGACTTTTTTTCATGTCTGGTCTTCTTTTTTCAGGAGAGTTATCTTTTTTAAATTTTGATGAAATTAATATTTTTTTTGAATTAATTATTTTTTTTATCTTTTGCGCCAAATTCATTATAGTAATTTCTTTGCCTGGCGAGCCAATATTGAATATTTTTTTAGAAGTTCTTTTATTATGTGAAATGTTAAAAATTAATTCAATAGCAAAATCAATGTTACAAAAAGTTCTTTTGTGATTTGAATTATTAATTATAATTTTATTTTTATCTTTTAAAATTTTTTTTGTTAACTGAGGAATTACGTGTGCAAAACCCATTTTTGGTCCAAAAATATTATGAGGTCTAAAGATTACATAATTTAATTTTGAGTAATTTATTAAATACTCGCCTACAATTTTAGACAAAAGGTAAGATGACCTAGGGTTAAAATCCTTTGATATCAAAAAATCTATATCTTCTGGAGTTGGAAATTTAGCCAATTTTTTTTGTAATGTATATGCATAAACTTCACTGGTAGATGCAAAACAAATTTTTTTTAATTTTTTTTGTTTTTGAGAAAAGTTAATTATATTAATTGTTGTTAGAATATTTTCTTTTAACGTAATATATGGATCATTAATAACCTTTTGTACACCTAAAACAGCAGCAAAATGATATATATAATCAAAATTATAACTTTTAAGATATTTAGAAATGTTATTTAAATCTTTTTGAACCAGCTTAACATTTTTATTTTTTAAAACCTGTAACAAATTTTTATTGTCAGTTTTTTTTGATAAATTGTCTAT
>CACFSU010000001.1:20000-107918 GCA_902569055.1 uncultured Pelagibacteraceae bacterium
GTAGCCCAACACGTAAGGGCCATGAGGACTTGACGTCATCCCCACCTTCCTCCAGCTTATCACTGGCAGTTCTTTCAGAGTGCCCAACTTAATGATGGCAACTAAAAGTGAGGGTTGCGCTCGTTGCGGGACTTAACCCAACATCTCACGACACGAGCTGACGACAGCCATGCAGCACCTGTGTTTCGTCCGGCCGAACCGAAAACTCTAATCTCTCAGAGTCGCGACGAACATGTCAAGTGTTGGTAAGGTTCTGCGCGTATCTTCGAATTAAACCACATGCTCCACTACTTGTGCGGGTCCCCGTCAATTCATTTGAGTTTTAACCTTGCGGTCGTACTCCCCAGGCGGTGTGTTTATCGTTTTCACTGCGACACTGAAAATAAATTCCCAACGTCTAACACACATCGTTTACGGCATGGACTACGAGGGTATCTAATCCTCTTCGCTACCCATGCTTTCGTTCCTCAGCGTCAGTAATGATCCAGAAAGCTGCCTTCGCAATTGGTATTCTTTCTAATATCTACGAATTTCACCTCTACACTAGAAATTCTGCTTTCCTCTATCAAACTCTAGCTGAAAAGTTTTGATGGCAGTTCCAGAGTTAAGCTCTGGGCTTTCACCACCAACTTTTTCAACCACCTACGAACTCTTTAAGCCCAGTAATTCCGAACTACGCTAGGTCCCTTCGTATTACCGCGGCTGCTGGCACGAAGTTAGCCGGACCTTCTTATTCGGGTACAGTCATTTTCTTCCCCGACGAAAGAGCTTTACAACCCAAAGGCCTTCTTCACTCACGCGGCATCGCTGCATCAGAGTTTCCTCCATTGTGCAAGATTCCCCACTGCTGCCTCCCGTAGGAGTTTGGGCCGTGTCTCAGTCCCAATGTGGCTGATCATCCTCTCAAATCAGCTATTGATCAAAGTCTTGGTAGGCCATTACCCCACCAACAAACTAATCAAGTGCAGGCTCATCCAATGGTGCATAAAGCTTTCTCTGTAAAGACTTATCCGGTATTAGCACAAGTTTCCTCGTGTTATTCCAGGCCAAAGGGTAGATACCTACATGTTACTCACCCGTCTGCCACTAAGTATTGCTACTTCGTTCGACTTGCATGTGTTAGGCGTGCCGCCAGCGTACGTTCTGAGCCATGATCAAACTCTCAAGTTTAAAAACGGCGCACACTAGCTTCAATATAAATTCTAAGAATAAAATTTATATTATGTTGAAGTGTGTACGACAAATTTTGGTAACCTTAACCGTCCACACTTCTCTTCTTAAATTTTTACTTTTTAAATAGCTAATTGAGCAAAAAAAGCCCAATATTCCTCATTAATTTATTGTTTTAGCAATATTTTATAGAGAAAGTTCGATGCTTATAGGCTAAAATTAAAGGAAATCAAGCATTTAAGAATAAAAAAACACTAAAAAAACTACTAAATTTAAGGGTTTTTTTGATTTTTTAACAATCATAATTTAATAATTACGACTTAAAAATTTTTTAATGATCAGTAAATTTAAAGAAAAATTTAAAAATAAAAACGAAATAATAGCATTAGTTCTACTGCTCACTATCACGGTAATCTTAACTAGTTATCACAATTATACTAAGAGAAAAATTGATAATTCTTATAAAGATGTAATTAATAACATTTATTTTCAAAAAACAGCCAATCACTTTTTAGATAATTTAGTATCAAAATTTAAAAAAATTAACCATAAAATTTCATCAGGTGAAACTTTTGACAATATTTTAAAAAATTATCCAATAGACAAAAAGGAAATTGAAGCTATCAAGCAAAAACTTTCTGAAAAAATTAATATAAACAAATTAAATACTAATCAAAAAATTTATTTAACAATTGATCTATCAAACAATTCAATAAAAAAATTTGTATTTCAAATCTCTAATAAAGAAAGAATTCTTTTGACTAAAAATATAGAGAATAATGAATTTGAAAAAGAGATTGTATTAACAAAATTAAAAAAAGAAATTATTTATAAAGAAAATATAATTCTTCAAAGTTTATATAAATCAGCTTCTGATAAAAAAATACCTGCTAATTCAATTATAGAACTAGCAAGGATTTATGGTTTTCAAGTAGATTTTCAAAGAGATATTAGAAAAAAAGATAGATTTCAAATTATGTATGAAGTTTTTGTTAATGATAAAAAAAAAATAATTGAAACTGGTAATATTTTATTTGCAAATTTAATATTAAGTGGTCAAGACAACTCATTATATTATTTTGATGATGAAAAAAATGCTGGTCATTATGATAAAAATGGAAAAAGTGTAAAAAAAGCTTTAATGAAAACACCAATTAATGGAGCTAGATTATCTTCTCCATTTGGTATGAGAAAACATCCAATAGATGGTTTTAATAAAATGCATCGAGGCACTGATTTTGCAGCACCTATGGGTACACCAATTATGGCCTCAGGTAACGGAACTATTAAAAAAGCTGGTTGGTGTGGAGGAGGAGGAAATTGTGTTGTAATTAGACATAACTCAACTTACCAAACTATATATGCGCATATGTCTAAATTTGCTTCAGGAATAAAAAGTGGGGTTAGAGTTAAACAGGGTCAAACTATAGGCTTTGTGGGATCTACTGGAAAATCTACTGGTCCACATTTACATTATGAGGTTTTAGTAAATGGAAAAAAAGTCAACTCTCAAACATTAAAACTACCTTCGGGAAAAATCTTAAAAGGAAAAGACAGAGAAATATTTGAAACAAAAAAAATTAAATTAGAAGTTTTAAAATCAGAAAAAATAATCGGGCTAAAATAATTATTTAGAAACTGTAATTTTAGTTTCTATTGAAGCTTCCTTAGCTTCAACTTTTTCATTATCTAAATTAACAACCTCAGTTTTACCTTCTTTTTTTTCTTCAGTTGGATTCCCTGAAAATCTTTGTTTTTTGTACAGCTCTTGTTCATTTAAAATTCTTGTAAAATGATCTGCATGTTGAAAATAATTTTCAGACAAAATTTTATCTCCACTTGATAAAGCCTCCCGAGCTAAATTATTATATTTTTCTATTAATTTTGAAGCGTTATGATTATTTCTTCCAGGAATTTTCCTCTGGAAATTTTCATTATTTGTAAAATTTGAACCAAATTTTGGCCTATCACCATTAGGTTTAAAATTTCTGTCATTTCTTCTAAAATTATTTCTTCTATTATTATTTCTAAATGTAACCATAAATTTATTGTTTAGATTTTTTTACTAATTATACATCTATCATTTTTTGAATAATCTTTTATTACAGCTTCAATAAAAAAACCTTTATCCATTAATATTTTTTTAACCTCTTTTTTTTGGTTAAAAGCAATTTCTAAAATTAACTTACCATTCTTTTTTGTCAGCTTAGTTGCTTTATTTATAACTTTTCTTATTTCCGATAATCCGTCTAACCCACCATTTAGAGCTAAATATGGCTCAAAATCTTTTATATCCTTATCTAATTTTTTTAAATCTAATTTTTTTACATAAGGTGGATTAGATATAATTAAATCATATTTGCCCAAATTAAAATTGTCAATATCTGATTTAAATAATTTAACTCTTTCTTTTACCTTAAGTTTATAAGCATTTTTTTTACATAAATTCAAACAATTCTTACTTATATCTATTCCCGTGCCTAAAAATTCTTTTTTTTCTTTTAAAATAGATAGTAAAATAGACCCAGAACCAACTCCTACATCTAAAAAATTAATCTTTTTTTTATACTTATAAATTTTTAATACTTGCTCAATTATTAACTCTGTGTCTGGCCTTGGAATTAAAACACCTTCACCTATTTCAAATTCATATTTCCAAAAATATTTTTTTCCTGTCAAATAAGCCATTGGTTTACCTTTAGATCGTTCAGTAACCAATTTTTGAAAATTTAAATAATCATATTTGTTAATTTCTTTTTGCAAATTTAGAATAATATATTCTCTACTTTTATTAATAACTTTTGAGATCAAAATTTCACTATCTAGCAAAGATGATTTAATATAATTTTTTTTTAAAATAATATTTGCTTGCTTAATAGCAGTGTCGATTTTCATTTCAATTTAAACTATTTAAACTTTCTTCTTGAGCCTGAAGTGTTAAGGATTCTATCATATCATCAAATGCTTCACCTTCTAAAAATTCTTCTAATTTATGAAGTGTTAAATTTATTCGATGATCAGTCACTCTTCCTTGGGGGAAATTATATGTTCTAATTCTTTCCGATCTATCACCTGTTCCAATTTTACTTTTTCTATCTTGAGATCTTTCTTGATCAATCCTTGATCTTTCTAATTCATAAAGTCGTGATCTTAAAATTTTCATACCTTTAGCTTTATTTTTGTGTTGAGATTTTTCATCTTGTTGAGATACAGATAGACCTGTAGGAATATGAGTTATTCTAACAGCACTATCAGTAGTGTTAACAGATTGACCACCTGGACCACCAGCTCTAAAAACATCTATTCTAAGATCAGCGTCATTAATTTTCAAATCAACTTCTTCAGCTTCTGGCAATACTGCAACTGTTGCAGCTGAAGTGTGGACTCTCCCTTGAGTTTCAGTATCAGGTACCCTTTGAACTCTATGAACTCCACTTTCATATTTTAAAGTCGAATAGATATTGTTCCCCTTTATAGATGCAATAACCTCTTTTAAGCCTCCAGCCTCACTTCTAGAAATTGAAATTAATTCTACTGACCATTTTTTTTTATTGCTTACTTTTTCATACATCTTAAATAAGTCTGCAGCAAATAAACTCGCTTCTAAACCGCCAGTGCCAGCTCTTATTTCAATTATAGCATTTTTTTTGTCAGCTTCATCTTTTGGTAATAAAAATAACTTAAGCTTTTTTTCATTATTTTCATTTTCTAATTTCAAATCATTTAACTCTATCTCAGCCATTTTAATTAGTTCAGTATCAGAATTTTTATCATCTAAAATTTTTTGTATCTCCGATTTATCTTTTTCATAAGAAATATATTTTTTTGCATCTTGAATGATTTCATTTAAATCAGCATACTCTTTAGATTTTTCAGCAAAAATTTTTTTATCAATTTTTCCTAATGATAAATCCTTTTCCAATACTGAATGCTTGCTAATCAACTCTTCAACTGTTTTTAGTGGTATCATTTTAATTATTTTCTAGCTCAGAAACTTTTTTTTCAACCTCACTTACAATCTTTTCAATCATATTACTGGTTAAAACTTTTTCAGACTGTACTCCTGACAAATAAAGCATATTATTTCCTTTTTTACCCCCTGTTATTCCAACATCTGTCATCGCTGCTTCTCCAGGACCATTAACCACACATCCTATTACAGAAAGAGTAATGGGTGTTTTAATATGTGAAAGCTTTTGTTCTAAAACTTTAACAGTTTCTATCACTTGAAATCCTTGTCTTGCGCACGAGGGACAGGAAATTATTTTAACTCCTCTTTCCCTTAGATTAAGAGATTTTAATATCTCATTTCCGATTTTAACTTCTTCAACTGGGTTATCTGATAAAGAAATTCTTATAGTATCTCCTATGCCATCTAAGAGCAAAGTTCCCAATCCAATTGAAGATTTTATACTCCCTGGTATAAAACCTCCTGCCTCTGTAATACCTAGGTGAAGAGGATAATCAGTAACCTTTGACAACTGACGATAGGCTTCTATTGATAAAAAAACATCTGAAGATTTAACACTTATTTTTAAATTATTAAAATCCTCATCTTCTAGAATTTTAACATTTCTCAAAGCGCTTTCAACTAATGCTTCTGGACAAGGTTCTCTGTATTTCTCTAAAATATCTTTCTCTAAAGATCCTGCATTAACACCTACTCTAATAGAACAATTATTATCACGTGCTGCTTTTATAACTTCTTTAATTTTATTTACATTACCAATATTTCCAGGATTTATTCTTAAACAACTAGCACCACTCTCTGCTGCCTCAATCGCTCTTTTATAATGAAAATGAATATCAGCAACTATAGGCACATCAACATGTTTAATAATTTCTTTTAAAGCTTTAGATGATGACTCATCTGGACAAGAAACTCTAACTATGTCAGCACCTTCACTGTGAATTTCATTAATTTGTATAATGGTGGCCTTTATATTTGTGGTGAGAGTATTAGTCATCGATTGCACTGATATAGGATTGTTTCCTCCTACTTTAACTTTACCTACATTAATTTCTTTTGTTTTTCTTCTTTTGATGTCTCTAAACGGTCTTATACTCATTTTATATTATCTAATTTAAATTCTTTGTGTAATGCAATTAAAGCCTTTTTAGTATTTTTTTTGTCAATTAAAACTGAAATTTTAATCTCAGAAGTTGAGATTACTTTTATATTAATTTTTTTATTTGCAAGAGTTTGAAACATTCTAAAAGTAACTCCAGGTGTTGTAATCATCCCAACTCCAATTATAGAAATTTTTGAAACACCTTTTTCAAATAGTAATTTTCTATAATTAATAGTTTTGTTTTCTTGAATTATCTTTTTTGTTTTATTCAAATCTTCTTTCTTAATTGTAAATGTTAAATCTGTCTCTTTCCCATTGGAAGAAATATTTTGAACAACCATATCAACGTTTATTAAATTTTTAGATAATGGTTTAAAAATAGATGCAGCGACTCCGGGTTTATCTTTCACACCAATAAGTGAAACCTTTGAATCATTTTGAGTAGAAGAGATTCCTGTAACAATTTTATTATTAATTATATTAGATCTTTTAGTAATTAAAGTTCCTGATTTTTTTATAAAAGATGATTTTACTTCAATATCAATTCTATTTAATCTTGCATCTTGAATTGAAACTGGTTGCATGACCTTAGCACCAAGTGATGCCATTTCCAACATTTCCTCATATGAAATTACTTTAATTTTTTTTGCTTTTTTTAATTTGTTTGGATCTGTAGTAAACACTCCCTCAACATCAGTATAAATTATACATCTTTCAGCTTTAAAAAATTTCGCAACCATAATTGCACTTGCATCTGATCCTCCTCGTCCAATAGTGGTAATTCTATTTTCACTGTTAACTCCTTGAAACCCAGCAATAATTGGTATGCCACCCTCTTTTAAATATTTTATAATTTTACTTTTATTGATTTGATTAATCCTTGAATTCTTGTGTGTTCCTACGGTTATAATTGGAACTTGCCAGGATAACCAAGATCTAGATTTAAAACCTTTATGAATTAATCTTCCTGCTATCAAAGAGCAGGCCATTTGTTCCCCTGAAGAAACTAAAACATCGTGCTCTGCCCCAGAAAAATTATCACTTAATTCAGAAGATTTTTTTATTAACTCATTTGTCACACCACTCATAGCTGATGAAATAACAATAACTTTATAATTTTTCTTTTTGTAATTTGCAATTATTTTAGTAACTTTTATAATCTTTTTTATTGTACCAACTGAAGTCCCCCCAAATTTTAATACTACAATTTTCATGATAAACTATTCTTTTAAATTTAAAAAATATTGAATAAATACATGTTGAATATAAAGTCAACTCACTAATGAAAAATAACACAATTAATAAAAAAGAAATAGAAAAATTTTCTAAAATTGCTGAAGAATGGTGGAATCCCCATGGGAAATTCAAACCATTACATAAATTTAATCCAATTCGAATTTCATATATAAAAGAAAATATAATTAAAACATTCAAATTAGTTCGCAAGGAAACTCCATTAAAAAATATTAAAATTTTAGATATTGGCTGTGGTGGAGGGTTACTGTCTGAGCCTATGTCTAGATTGGGTGCTACTGTTACTGCAATTGATGCATCTGAAAAAAATATAAATGTTGCAAAACTTCATGCTAAAAAAAATAATCTAAAAATAAATTATATTCATACTTCACCAGAGAAATTAAAAAATGAAAATAAGTTCGATGTAATTTTAAATATGGAAATTGTAGAGCATGTTGAGGATATAAAATTTTTTTTAAAATCTTGCTCTAAACTTCTAAAAAAAAATGGAATAATGTTTGTGGCCACAATCAATAAAACTTTAAAATCTTATGCTTTTGCAATCATAGGAGCAGAATACATCCTTCGGTGGCTTCCTATAGGAACTCATGATTGGGAAAAATTTGTTAAACCAGATAATTTAATTGAAATTTTAAAAAATAACAAAATTAAGCTAGATAAATTAGATGGAATGAAATTTAATATAATTACTGATGAATGGAAAATTAGCCAGGATAAATCAGTAAACTATATTGCCAAATTTATAAAAAATTAATTATTATTTTCTTCTACCCAGGGTATCATATGAGCATCAATACCTTCTTCTTTAAGTTCTTGAAGATCTTTTTTTGAAGCAGTTCCATAAATACCTTTGTCTCTTATTTTATTATTATAATGAATTGATCTAGCTTCATAAGCAAAGTTTTCCCCCACATAATCTAAATTATTTTTTATAAATTTTTGGTATTTAAAAATCATTTTTTTGATTTTTTTATATTTTTGTATTTCTTTTTCACTTTTTTGAATTAAACTTTTATTAATTAACTTAGGAGCCATTAAGTTTTTTTCGACCCTTAAAGATCCACAACTATAACAGTTTAGTAATTTTTTTTTTTTTAATTTGTCATATTCTTTTGAGTTTACAAACCAACTGTCAAAAGTTAAGTCACACTTTTTACAAACAAGATTATATTTAATCATACAAATTATCTAAGTATTAATTTATAAAATTTCAATACATTTAACTTCTATAATCAGCATTAATTTCAATGTATTTTTTAGTAAAATCCATAGTATAGACTGTAAAATTTTTTTTACCATTTCCAATACCAACACTGATTTCTATATTAGAATTTTTCATATAATTTGCTGCTTCAGTTTCGTTATAATTATTATAAATTTTTCCTTTATAAACAATATTTAAATCTCCAAATTTAATAAACAATTTATTTAAATTAATATCAACTTGAGATTTTCCTATTGCCATAATTATTCTTCCCCAATTTGGATCTTCTCCTGAAATAGCAGTTTTTACTAAAGGAGAGTTTGCGATTGAAAAAGCAATTTTTTTTGCATCTTGTTCTGTCTTAGAATTTAGTACATTTATTGTTATAAACTTAGATGCTCCTTCACCATCAGCTACTACTCTTTTTGCTAAATTTAACAAAACTTTATTTAATGACTCTTCAAATAATTTTATTTTTTTATCGTTAATACTTTTAATCTTTTGGTTTTTTGCCTTTCCTGTTGAAAATATTGAAATCATATCATTGGTGCTAGTATCTCCATCACAACTAATTGCGTTGAATGTATTCTCAATATTTTTTTTTAATAACTTTTTTAATAATTCATTAGAAATTTCTGCATCAGTAAAGATATAGCCTAAAGTAGTAGCCATGTTGGGGTGTATCATTCCTGATCCTTTAGCAACCCCATAAATTTTTACATTTGTATTTCCAATTTTACACTCCTCCATTGCAATTTTTGGCTGCGTATCAGTAGTCATTATTCCGAGAGCTGCTTTAATCCAAATATATTTATTTTGTACATATCTTATATTTTTTATTAAATCTGGAATTTTTAATTTTATTTTTTCCTCTGGAAATTTTTCGCCAATTGTTCCAGTACATCCAAAAATTATATTTTTTGATTTAATTATTTTAGCTTCTTCTTCATCCTCTTTTTGTTTTTCAGTTAATTGTTTTGATACTAAATCCGCAATGTGTTGCATGCTTTTATAGCCTTGCTCATTTGTAAAAGTATTTGCATTTCTGGAGTTTACTATTAATGAAAAAATTTTTTCAGTCTTTTGATTTAAATTCCATTTAATATTTTCTGACAAAATTTTTGATTGAGAATAAACTGAAGCAAAATTTGCTCCGTCTCTAAAATAAAACATTACTAAATCATCTCTCTTGGTATTATATAAATTAGCACTTACAGACGATATTGATAAACCGTCTAAATGATCAAGATCTTGATATTGGTTCATTTTTCTATCTTGAGATTTAGATGCTAAAAAATTTGATAAATTAATTCCCATAATATTTAAAATTTACATTAAATAACTATATTAAAACTTGTAATTAAATTATATATCAAAAACAAATGTTTAATCCTTTAAACTTTATTTCTAAATTTATTAAGTCTAGTAATCAAAAAGAGCTAGACAGGATTTGTAAAATTGTAAGACAAATCAATCTTTTAGAGAAAAATATAAAAGAATTAAAAGATGAAGATTTTCCAAAAAAGACAAATAAATTAAAAGACAAAATTCTAAGTGGTCAATCGCTAGACCAGATCCTTCCTGAGGCTTTTGCGCTTGTAAGAGAAGCGGCAAGTCGAACTAGAAACGAACGTCATTATGATGTTCAACTCATAGGTGGAATTGTCTTACATGAAAATAAAATTGCAGAGATGAGAACAGGTGAAGGAAAAACTTTAACAATTGTATTATCAGCTTATTTGAACGCTCTAGAAGAAAAAGGGGTGCATGTTGTAACTGTAAATGATTATCTTGCAAAAAGAGACTCTCAAGATATGGGTCTAATTTATAACTTCCTAGGCTTAACCTCAGGTTTTATCAATAACGATCAAAATGATTTTGAAAGGAAGAAAAATTATAATTGTGACATAACTTACGCAACCAATAGCGAATTAGGTTTTGATTATCTTAGAGATAATATGAAATATTCTAAAGATAAAATGGTTCAAAGAGAGCATCATTACTCAATTGTCGATGAAATTGACTCATGTTTAATTGATGAAGCGAGAACTCCTCTTGTAATATCTGGTGCTGCAGAAGATAAGTCTAATCAATATTTAGCTATAGACAAATTAGTTAAACAATTAAAAGATAATGACTATGAAATTGATGAAAAAGATAAAAATGTTATTCTTACAAATAATGGAATAAATAATGTAGAAAAAATATTTTCAAATGCTGGAATATTAAAAAATAATAATTTTTATGATCCAGAAAATTTAACTTTAGTTCATCATGTAAACCAAGCATTAAGAGCGAACCATTTATTTGAAAAAGGTAAAGATTATATTGTTAAAGAAGGAAGTTTAAAAATTATTGATGAATTAACTGGTAGAATTTTAGAAGGAAGAAGATTTGGAGATGGCCTTCATCAAGCATTAGAGGCTAAGGAAAAAATTGAAATTCAAGCAGAAAATCAGACATTGGCATCTATAACTTACCAAAATTATTTTAAACTTTATAAAAAAATTTCAGGTTGTACTGGAACAGCAGAAACCGAATCACAAGAATTTTATGAAATTTATAATCTTCCAGTCGTGGTTATACCTACTAATAAACCTTTAATCCGTGAAGATAACAATGATCAAATTTTTAGGACTGAAGCAGAAAAAAATATTGCAATAATAAAGAAAATAAAAAATTGTCATGATAAAGGTCAGCCACTTCTAGTATTTACTTCTAGCATTAATAAATCTGAAATTTATTCAAAGTTACTAAAAATAGAAAAAATTAAACATGTGGTTCTAAATGCAAAAAATCACGAAAATGAAGCTGAAATAATTGCAAACGCAGGCAAGGAAGGTTCTATAATTATTACAACAAGCATATCTGGTCGAGGTGTAGACATACAATTGGGTGGAAAAAAAGGATCAATTCCAGAAGAAAAATTAAAAAAAGATAAAGAAAAAATAAAGTCTATTGGAGGACTTTACGTAATTGGAACTGAAAGAATGGAATCTAGAAGAGTTGATAATCAGGCAAGAGGTAGATCTGGAAGACAAGGCGATGAAGGATCTTCTATATTTTATGTTAGTCTTGAAGATGATTTGATGAGAATATTTGGATCTGATTCAATGAATAACATGCTTCAAAAACTTGGTTTAAAAGATGGTGAAAGTATTGATCATCCTTGGATTAATAAAGCTTTAGAAAGAGCTCAACAAAAAGTTGAAGCAAGAAACTTTGACATAAGGAAAACACTTATCAAATTTGATAATGTTTTAAATGATCAAAGACATGTAATTTTTAATCAGAGAAACGCTACTATGAATAGTGAAGAAATCTTTAACTATTCAGAAACTTTTTTAAATGAAATTATTGAAAATTTAATAAAATTAAAAATTCAAAAAATATCAAATCCCAAAAGTAATGAGTTTGACAATAAGATTAAGATTTTAATGGGTAAAAAAATAAATGATAATCAATTAAAAGAATTTGCCGCTTTAACTGACAATAATTTAAGACAAAAAATTTCTGATCATTTCAATATTAATAGAAATGAAAGAATTAAAATTTTAGGAGAAGCACAATCTAAAGAAATAGAAAAAAGTATTTTATTACAGTCTATTGATTTAAACTGGAAATCACATATTCAATATCTAGAGCAATTAAGGCAAGCAGTTGGTCTGAGATCATATGGTCAAAGAGATCCTTTAATTGAATACAAAAAAGAAGCTTTTGATTTGTTTTCAAACTTACTAAATAAATTAAAAATAGATTACATTACCATCTTAATGAATTTAAAAGTAGTAGAACAGCCAGAAGTATTGGAACAGCCTAGACAAGAAAAAAAAATTAATCCCAAAATACCTGAAAAAAAAATGAGAAGAAATGAACCTTGTTTTTGTGGTTCAGGAAAGAAATATAAACATTGCTGTGGTGCTTTATAAAAACAAAGATAATAATATAGCAGATAATATAAGAATTCCTGTTAAGAAATATATATTTTCTTTTTTCTTAATAAATTCATTAAAATAATTTTTCTTAACTTCTAATGTACTTAAATTTTCAGGATTACTGATTAAAGCTTCGCCTCTACCTATTTTTAAAAACTTATTTTTTCTTTGATTTAAAATTTCCTCTGAAGACATTTCTTTAAATAAATTTAAATTGTTTGAAATAGACTCTCTCACTTGATTTAATATAAAATTTTTATCTCTATGGGCTCCCCCTAAAGGTTCAGAAATTATTTCATCAATAACTTTTAGTTTTAAAAGATCTTTTGCAGATAATTTCATTGCTTTCGCGGCATCTAACATTTTTTTTGGATCCCTCCATAAAATGGTAGCACATCCCTCTGGGGAAATTACAGAATAAATAGCATTTTCTAACATTATGACTTTACTGGAAGATGCTAGTGCAATTGCTCCACCTGATCCTCCTTCCCCTATAACAATTGCTAAAGTAGGAACTTTTAATTTCATGCAACACTCTATTGATTTTGCAATTGCTTCCGCTTGGCCTCTTTCTTCTGCACCAACTCCTGGATACGCCCCAGGCGTATCAATAAATGAGATTATTGGAATATTAAATTTGTCCGCTAATTCCATCAAACGAATTGTTTTTCTATATCCCTCTGGCCTCATCATTCCAAAATTTCTTTCTATTCTTGTTTCAAGATTATCTCCTTTCTCTTGGCCTATAATCAAAACTGCCTCGCCATTAAATTTTGCAAAGCCAGTAATTACAGATTTGTCCTCTCCATAAAATCTATCACCTGCTAAAGAAATAAAATCCTCAAACAAATTATCGATAAAAAATTTTGACTTGGGTCTATCTTCATGTCTCGCAACCATTGTAATTTGCCAAGGATCTAAATTTGAATAAATATCTTTTAATTTTTTATCTAATTCTATCTGTGTTTTTGAAATTTTATCTGTATCAACTTGAGATAGGCCTTCTTCGTTATAAGGATCCTTTAATTTTTCCAATTCTTTTTCAATATTTTTAATATCAGACTCAAAGTTAAGATAATTTTTCATAATGTTTAGAATAATACCTAGAAGATAAAAAAGGCAATAAAATGTTTACAAATTTTATCATTTGACTTAATAATTTTTAGAAGTAAATTTCTTTTATTGAGGAGACTAAATATTAAACACCAAAAGAGCAACCACACCGGAAACTCTCAGGTATCAAGAACCGATAGGTCATAACACTCAGTAAAGGGAATTATTTCCGCCAAAAGAGTAAAGCTCTTAGGCAAAAATACAGATTGGGGTAAATTAAGTAAAGTGATATGAAAGAAGAATATGTTAATATTAATAATCTAAAAGTTTCTAAGAAAATTTTAGAATTTGTTAATAATGAGTTATTAACCGGAACTGAGATATCTTCAGAAAATTTTTGGAATTATTTTGATAAAACTGTACATGAACTTGCTCCAAAAAATAAAGAATTATTAAAAATAAGAGAAGACCTACAAAAAAAAATTGACAAATGGCACATCGAAAATAAAGGCAACAAACTTAAACTAGAAAATTATAAAAAATTTTTAAAGGAAATAGGCTATCTAAAAAATATAGGTTCTGATTTTAAAATTGAAACATCTAATATAGATGATGAAATATCAAATATTGCCGGTCCTCAATTAGTAGTTCCTATAATGAATGCTAGGTACGCCCTTAATGCTGCAAATGCTAGATGGGTAAGTTTGTATGATAGTTTATATGGAACAGATATAATTGAGTCAGAAGAAGGTGGAAGTGAAAGATACGATCCTAATCGTGGACAAGAAGTGATTAAATATGTGAGAGAATTTTTTGATAAATTTATTCCAATTAACGGAACTAGTTGGAAAAATATAGCAAGTTTAAAGGTAGTTAATAAAGACTTATTAATTTTAAAAGGAGATACAGAATATAAATTAAAAGATACAGGTAAATTCATAGGGCATAGAGGTGATGCAAATAAACCCGAGGCTATTGTATTAAAAAATAATAAACTTCACTTTGAAATTATAATTAATCCTAGAGCTTTTAGTGCTGCTCATGATATCGCTGGAATTAGTGATGTGATTGCTGAATCTGCTATCTCAACTATTTGTGATAACGAAGATAGTGTCGCGGCAGTTGATGCTGAAGATAAAGTTAATTGTTATAAAAATTGGCTTGGATTAATGAAAGGTGATCTTAAAGTCCAATTTGAAAAAAAAGGTAAAATATTAGAAAGAAAACTAAATCCTGACAGAAGTTATATTTCGAGAGAAGGAAAAGGACTAAAACTACGTGGTAGAAGCTTGCTCCTAATTAGAAATGTAGGTCATCTAATGACAAACTCATCTATCCTTTTAAAAGATGGAAGTGAAGTACCTGAAGGAATTATGGATGCATTTATAACTACAGCTGCTGCTCTACACGATCTTAAAAGAAAAAAAAATTCCAAAAGTGGTTCAATTTATATAGTTAAACCAAAAATGCACGGACCAGATGAAACAGCTTTTACAGATTTAATTTTTACAAAAGTTGAGGAAGCTTTAGGTTTAGAAAAGTATACTTGTAAAATTGGTATTATGGACGAAGAAAGAAGAACCTCTGCAAATTTAAAAGAATGTATTAGATCGCTTAAAAATAGAGTTTTCTTTATCAATACTGGTTTTCTTGATCGTACTGGAGATGAAATGCATACATCAATGGAAGCTGGTCCTATGATTAAAAAAGGTGATATGAAGTCTTCAAAATGGATTTCAGCATATGAAAACAATAATGTAGATATAGGTTTAAATTGTGGTTTTTCTGGTAAAGCACAAATTGGTAAAGGTATGTGGGCCGCTCCAGATATGATGAAACAAATGATGATTGAAAAAGTTGGACATTTAAAAGCTGGTGCTAATTGTGCATGGGTACCTTCGCCTACGGCAGCATCTTTACATGCACTTCATTACCATCAAATAGATATATTCAATGAACAAAAAAAAATTTTAAATCGAGAAAAAGCTAAATTAGATGATCTTTTGACCATGCCAATAGCTGATAGAACTAATTGGTCTGTAGATGAAATAAATTCCGAAATTTCGAATTCTGCTCAAACTATTTTGGGCTATGTTGTAAGATGGATTGATCAAGGAATAGGTTGTTCAAAAGTTCCTGATATAAACAATATTGGATTAATGGAAGACAGGGCAACACTAAGAATTTCATCTCAACATATTGCAAATTGGATTTATCATGGAATAACTACAAAAATCCAAGTAACAGAAATTATGAAAGAAATGGCAAAAATAGTTGATGAACAAAATAAATCAGACAAAAATTATTCGAATATGAGTGATAATTTTGATAGCTCAATTGCTTTTCAAACTGCATGTGATTTAGTATTTACTGGAAAACAACAACCTTCAGGCTACACTGAACCTTTATTACACTTAAATCGTTTAAAAAAAAAATATATTAAGAATTAGATTTTAAATTAGATCTATTTTTAAAAGCCGAAAATAATGTTCCATCATCTAAGCTTTCTATTTCACCACCAATTGGTAATCCTTGAGCGAGTCTAGTAACTTTTATATTTAAATGCTTCAGACTATCCTGAATATAATATGCTGTAGTTTGTCCTTCAACAGTTGCACTTGTTGCCAAAATAACTTCTTCTATTTGATTTTTACTAACTCTTTCAACCAAGGAACTGATGAGTAAATCCTCTTTTCTGTGACCTGCTGAAGCTATAGTCCCACCTAAAATATGATAGTAACCTTTGTAAATATTTGAATTTTCTATAGACCATTGATCTGCAATATCTTCTACGACACAAATCTTATTATATTTTTCTTTAGTATTTTGACAATTCACACATCCTTCTGTATTAGATTTTAAAGTTCCACAAGAATTACATCGAATAACATTTTTATAAACTTGAGCCAAAATATTTATCATTGGCTTAATTAACTCGTCTCTATTATTAATTAATTTTAGAACTATTCTTTTTGCTGATTTTGGCCCTAATCCTGGCAGTTTAGAAATTATCTTAATTAGTTCCTCAATTTCTGAAATATTTTGCATTAACTACAATGGCCACTTAAATCCGGGAATTCCAAATCCACCAGCTGTTTTAGAAATTTCTTCTGCTGTTTTTGATTTTAGTTGTATTTTCGCATTATTGTGAGCTGCAACTATTAAATCCTCTATTATTGATTTATCTTCTTTTAAAATTTCATCTGATATTTCAATTCTTTGCATTTCTCCTTCTCCATCAAGAATAACTTTAACTGAATTTGACCCCGAAATTCCCTCAACTTTTAAATTTTTTATCTTTTTTTGACTCTCTTTCATTTTAGCCTCTAGCTCTTTGGCTTTATCTAAAATTTTAGAAAAATCTGTCATCTCTGATCATCTTTTTTAATAGGTTTTACATCAATTAATTCTGCATCGGGAAAATGATCTAACATAATTTTATATAAATCAGATTTTTTTGCTTTTTCAATTAATTCTCTTTGATTATTTTTTTCTTTATCTTTAATGGATATTTCACCTTTATTTTTACTAAAACTTATTATCCATCTTTCATTTGTCCATTCAAAAAGTTTTGTTGATAAATTTTTTACAAATTCCTTATCTAAATTATCATTAAATGAAATTTCTATCCTTTGTTTTTCAAATCTAACGAGATTAAAATTATTTTCTAACTCATATTTTAATTTCATTTCTTTTTTTGAATTACAAACTTTAATCAAATCTTTAAAAGAATTTATTAAAATTTTACTTTTTTCCTTAACTTCAATTTGTAATTCTGGTTTTGCTTTTATTTCCTGAGCAACGTTTTTAATTTGATCAATAGTTTCTGCTTGTTTTAATTTTGAGGCAGTTTCTATTTGATTGTTCATATTTTTTTTAGCTAGGCCATCAATATCTATTTCTTTTTTTGGTATAGAACCACTTAAATAAATTAGTCTCATTAAAAACATTTCAATTGATATATGTTGATTAGAAACAATATCTAATTCATTAAGTGTTTTAATTGTAAATTGCCAAAATAAGATAAGAATATCATTTTCTATATTACTTGAAATTTCTTTAATTTGATTAAATTCCTGATCATTTAATAAAAAATTTGTACTTTCTAAAGTTAATGAATCTATGTTTTTAAAATAATAAAGAATTTCTAAAAAATCATTAATAAATATTTTAGGCTCGATACCTTGATTGTAAATCTTTCTATAAACTTCTATTACTTTATTTTCTTCTCCTTTCAAAATTAATTGAAAAAGATTTATTAGTTGCGACTTATCAAAATATCCAAAAATTTTTTGAGCAGAGTTTAAATCAAGCTCTTGATTTTTGTCTATGCTTAATAAAGCTCTATCTAATAATGACAAAGCATCACGAACAGAGCCCTCAGAAATCTTTACTATTAATTTAAGTGCATCATCAGAAACTTTACCATTTTCTTTATCCTTAATTTTTTTTATGAATTCAAACAGTTCTGAAGATTTAATTCTTGATAAATCAAATCTTTGACATCTTGAAACAACTGTAATTGGAATCTTTTTGATTTCCGTAGTAGCAAATATAAATTTTAGATATTCTGGAGGTTCCTCTAAGGTTTTTAATAAAGCATTAAAAGCTTGTTTACTAAGCATGTGAACTTCATCAATAATAAAAATTTTAAATTTGGAAGATGTTGGGCCGTATCTTGAAAATTCTATTAAATCTCTTACATCATCAACTCCTGTTTTACTGGCTGCGTCCATTTCTAGAACATCTATATGACTAGAATTTGTAATCGCTTCGCAATTTTCGCACGTATTTTCTTTACAAATGTTTCCTATTCCATTTAAACAATTTAAAGACTTTGCAACAATTCTAGCTATTGTAGTTTTGCCAACTCCTCTGATACCGGTAAATAAATAAGCATTTGGAACCTTATTCGCTTGAATTGAATTAATTATAGTCTCTGCAACAAACTCTTGACCTATAAGATCATCAAAAGTTTGCGGCCTATATTTCAAAGCAAGTACTTTAGAATTTTTATTCATTATTTTTTTAGGAGACTAGAACCTGAAAAACTGTCTCTACGACTGCTTCCGTTAAGATCTGGTCGGGTTTAAGCAGCATCCACCTCTAGCCTCCAAAAGTATTATAGCAGTAATGTTTTCTAATCTACAAGAAAAGATTAGGTTTTTTTTTCTCTTGCTGGATCGGCTTCAAATACACCTAGGACATGAAAATCTTCACAATGTAAACCCAGTTCTTCTAGTGACTTTTGTACTTTGAGATCCTCTATATGCCCATCCAAGTCACATAAAAAAAAGAAGGAATCAAAAGAATTTTTCTCTGGATAGCTTTGTAATTTTGTTAAATTTACTCCATTAATCGCAAATCCACCTAATGATTGATAAAGTGCGGCTGGTTTACTTTTAAGTTTAAATAAAAATGATGTGATATATTTTTTGTTACCAAGTTCAGGTTGATAAATTTTTTTACCCATTACCAAAAATCTAGTTAAATTACCTGACTCATTTTCAATATTTTTTATAATAGTTTCTAATCCATATGTTTTTGCACTTAATATTGATGCAATAGCTGCCTCATGTTTTTTTTTGTTTTTAGATATCATTTCAGCAGATCCCGCGGTATCCGTTCTAATATGTTCATTTAGATTATTTTCTTTTATAAATTTTGAACACTGGGACAACGCTTGAGCATGAGAATATACATCCTTTATATCCTTCAATTCAGTTCCAGGTAGTCCTAACAAATTGTGTTCAATTTTTTGAAAATATTCTGCGTAAATATTTAACCTATATTTAAATATCAAATATTCTATTCCTATATTTCCTGTAATCCTATTAGACTCTGGTATAACTATTTTTGCATCTTCCTCTTTTAAAGCTTTCAAAAAACACTCATCGAATGTTTTACAAGGAATAATTTCTGACTTTGGATCTATTGATAATGATGCCAAATGAGAATACGCACCATAAGTTCCTTGAAAGTAAATTTTTTTCATAATTATTTATATTCCATTATTTTTTTTATAGCCAGATAATCTTCTTTAGTGTCAACACCTATAGGAGAAGTGTTTGCCTTAGCAACATTAATATCAATGTTATTATCTAAAGCTCTTAACTGTTCAAGCCTATTGCTTAATTCATTTTTTGATTGATTAAATGAAACAAACTTTTTTAATATTTCAACTTCATAACAATAAATACCGATATGATGAAATATATTTACATTTTTATCAATATTTCTAAAAAAACCTTCTGCTAAAGGAAATGGATTTTTATCAAAAGACTCTTTAGTTTTAACTTTTACAACATTTTCTTTTTTAAACGTTTGAATATTAGAAATTTTAGCTCCTAAAGTTCCAATTTTAGCTTTATTATTATTCTTCATATTATTATGTAATTTTTTGATATCTTCGATATCTATATCTGGCTCATCTCCCTGGACATTCATTATGAAATCAACATCATTTCTATTTAACATTTTAAATGCCTCATATATTCTGTCAGTACCTGTTTTATGATTTTTGCTTGTTAAAATAGCATTTCCACCATTTGATTTAACATCTTCAACAATTTCTTTATCTTCAGCAGCAACAATAACCTCTCCTATATTTGATTTCTCAGATCTTTTAAAAACATGTGAAATTATTGATAAACCATTAATTTTTAATAATGGCTTACCTGGTAATCTTATTGCTGATAATCTTGAAGGTATTATTATTAATGTTTTCATTGAATTTTTAATTTATTTTAGATTATAAAGAGAGGCAAAATTGTACAGCAAATTTTATGTAATTTTCAATTTATAATGTTATACGTTCAATAAAATTTAAGATATATGGATTCTTTTGAAATTAATAAAATAATTGCAGCGATTCTTTTAGTTGTTATTTTTGTAATAGGAATAAATAAAGTATCAGACATCATCTTTCATGTGGATAAACCAAAAACCCCTGGGTACTCAGTGGAAGTTGAACAAGTGGCATCAAATACTTCCGAAAAGGAAACAATTGATATATCAAGTTTGCTAGCAATGGGTGATATTACCCATGGAGAAAAACAATTTAAAAAGTGTAAAGCTTGTCATAGTATTAAACAAGGTGGTGGTAATAAGATAGGTCCTAAGCTTTGGAATGTAATGTTTAGACCAGTTGGCGTCATAACTGATTATAAATATTCTAAAGCATTATCTTCATATGGCAAAGAATGGAATTGGGAAGAAATGAATGGTTTTTTAATTAAACCTGCAAAATGGATACCAAACAATAAGATGGGCTTTGGTGGCTTAAAATCTGAAAAAGATAGAGCTTCAGTGATTTTATATTTAAATCAAATGAGTGATAATCCTAAGCCATTACCTTAATTTATTAAAACAATACAATAAAATACTTTTTTGAACATGCACTCTGTTAAGTGCTTGTTGCCAAACTTTAGAATTTTTACTTTCAAAAACATCCTTTTTAACTTCTGAGCCTCTTGGTAAACAATGTAAAAAAATACAATCTTTTTTTGCAACACTCAATAATTTTTTATCAATTTTAAATTTCGCAAAATGTTTAGCCTTTTTTTTCTTATCTACTTTGTCATTTAAAGAAATAACTTTATCAGAAAATATTATATCTGCATTTTTAGCAGCTTTTTTAGAATCATTAAAAATATAAACTTTTTTATTATTTTTTTTTACCCAGTCTAAAATAAATTTTTTTGGTTTATATTTTTTTGGACAACCAATATTTAATCTAAATGAAAATTTTACCGAGGCAGCAATTAAGCTGTTTAAAACATTATTTGAATCTCCAATCCACGTTATATTTAATTTTGAGATTGGTTTTTTTTTAATTTCCTCTACAGTAAACACATCCGATAAAACTTGCGTTGGATGAGAGGATGGACTTAATCCATTAATCATAGGAATTAGTAGGTATTTTTTAAAATTTTCTACTTTTTCATCACTATCTGTTCTTAACATAAATCCATCTCCATAAGTTGATAGTATTTTTGCAGTATCTTCTAATGACTCGCCGCCTTCTCCAATATGTAATTCATTTGATCTTAAAGTTATTGTTCCTCCTCCAAGTTGTCTAATAGCTAAATAAAAACTTAATCTTGTTCTTAAGCTAGATTTTTCAAACATTTGAATCAGTATTTTGCCTTTTAATGGAGCATTCTTATCAATTTCTAATGTATTTAGTTTAGCTCTTTTTTGCTTTCTTTTTTTAGCATCAACTAATATTTTTCTGAGATCTTTGGCAGGAATATCTTTTAAATGAAGAAAATGTTTCATATTAATTTAATTTTGAACAAACTCTTTTAATAATATTTACAGCTTGGTCTATTTCTTTTTTTTTAACATTTAATGGTGGTAGAATTCTAATAACATTTTCAGCAGCTCTTATAGTCAGAAGCTTATTTTTCATAAGATGTTTAATAAAATTTGTTTGATCTCTATAAAGTTGTAAACCAATAAGCAATCCTCTTCCTCTCACTTCTTTTATGATTTTTGGAAACTCAGTTTTTATCTTTTTTAATTCACTATGAAAATATTCAGAATTTTTTTTTACATTTCTTAAGAAACTTTTATTTGCAATAATATCTAACACCGTACTTCCAATTTTCATAGCTAACGGATTTCCTCCAAAAGTAGAACCATGAGTACCAGGTATCATTCCAGAGGCAACTTTTTTATTCATTAAGACTGCTCCTATAGGAAAACCGCCCCCTATTCCCTTAGCAATTGGAACTATATCTGGTTTTACTTTTGAACTTTCAAAAGCAAAAAAATCGCCTGTTCTTCCAATACCACATTGGACTTCGTCTAATATTAATAATATCTTTTTTTTGTTACAAATATTTCTTAAATACTTTAAACATTTGACAGGTATGGGTTTGATTCCTCCCTCTCCTAATATAGTTTCTACCATTATTGCAGCTGTATTTTTTTTAATTTTATTTTTAAGATTTGGAAATCTAGGTTTAAAATCTTTAAATTCTATATGATCAAATCCTAGAACTTTGGGCCCAAAACCTTGTGTCATTTTTTTTGAACCACTTGCATAAATTGTAGCCAATGTTCTGCCATGAAAAGAATTTTTAATGCATAAAATTCTATTTTTGTTAGGTTTTCCAACAGAATAAAAATATCTTTTTGCAACTTTTATTGCGGCCTCAGTTGCCTCCGCTCCACTATTTTGAAACATTACACAATCAGCAAATGTTTTTTTACATAACTTTTTAGCTAATTTTTCACCCTCTGGAATTTGAAATGCATTAGAAACATGCCAAAGTTTTTTTGATTGATCTTTAATAGTTTTAATTAATTTTGGATGAGCATGACCTAAAGAATTAACAGCAATACCTTGAACAAAATCTAAATATTTTTTACCATTAGTTGAAAACAAATAACTGCCTTTACCTTTTTTAAATGCAATTTTTTTTCTATTATAATTTTTTACTAAATAACTCATAATTTTTTTTAAATAAAAACTTTGTATAAACAAAAATATTAAATACAAGTTGGGATTGAATATCTTTATTAAAGAATTTCATCTATTATTGTTGATAACTCTAAATTAATACTTGTTTATTAAAAAGTAATATCAGTATATTGTGTTTTTTAAATTAATTAACACATCATATAGTTTTTATGAGTTGGACTGAAGAAAAAGTAGCAAAATTGAAAGAACTTTGGGGCAAAGGAAACACTGCCAGTCAAATTGCAGAAATAATTGGCGGTATTAGTAGGAATGCTGTCATAGGGTGCCTGGCCCCTCTAATTTTTTAGAGGGGCACAGGACTTTCAGGAAAAGCACACAGATTAAACCTTTCAGCAAAAATTAAAACAAGAGCTGCAACTTCAAACCAAAACTTTGAATCTTCTATAAAAGATAAAAATGTTAAATCAAGAAGAGGAAGAAGAAGTAGATTTAGATCACTAATAATAGAAAAGGATTTTGAGCCTGAAAACCCAAAACAATTAGAGGAATTAGATGACAATTCTTGTAAATGGCCAATAGGTCATCCTGATGAAAAAGATTTTTATTTTTGTGGAAGATCTTCATTAAAAGATTTTTCATACTGCAAGCTTCATTTGCTTTATGCTTATCAACCAAAGGGTAAAAAAGAAGAAGCAACAGAAAAAGAAGAAGTTTCTGAATTTATTGAAAAAAAAATTCAGTCAGCTTAAAATATAATTAATTTTCAATATTTTTCTTTAAAATTATATTTTTCACTAGAAAATTGGCCACCCTCTCTCCACATATAAGCATATTTTTTTACTTCATTATTAAAGTATCTTTTACTTGGAGAACCAATATCAAAGTTATTTTTGTATTTACCAGATAAGATATTATCATATTTGAGAAGTTTTAACTGATCCTCTGTCAAAGGTGGATTTGGAAACAGCTGAAAAGTTTTTGCTGAAACTTTTGCTAATAGAAATGGAAAAGGAACCAAAAATCTTTTTTTATCTATTAAGATTAATAATCTCTGTAATATTTCTTTAAATGTGATCACCTCAGGTCCTACACACTCAATTATTTTTGAATTAATATTATTAGAAATGATATGATAAATAGTATCGGTTAAATCAGTACAATGAATTGGAGTAAACTTGGTTTTTCCAAAATAATATAATGGAAAAAAAGGCAATCTATTTAACAAGGTCATGAAGTTAGTCGTAAAATTATCATCAACTGAATAAACTACTGAGGGCCTAAGTATTGTGGCTAAAGGAAAATTTTTTATAATATTTTTTTCTCCTTCAAGTTTACTTTTTGCATAGTTGCTGTCTATAGCTTCATTAATGCCTAAGGCTGATAAATGAATAAAATTTTTTAATTTATATTCCTTTGAAAGTTTCGACAAAATAGAAGGAAATAAAGTGTGAATATTATAAAAAGTATTTCCTCTACGTTTTTCATATAAAATACCAACTAAATTTATACATAAATCCGCTTTTTCAAAAAGTGTTCTAATTTTCTCCTCTTCATAAATATTAGTTTCTACTATATCTATATATCCAGCATTTCCTTGAGTTTTAATTATGTAGCTTTTTTGATGAATACTTCTTGTTACTATAGTAACCTTGATATTATTTTGTGTTAATTTTCTAATTAAGTGTCTTCCTATTTGGCCGCTGCCACCAAAAATTAGACAATTTTTAGGTTTCATATATATATATTTAAAAATGAATATTGATATTAAACTTTACAAAAGTGATTTACCAGATGCTTTGGATTTAGGCAATTTAATAGCTGTAGATGGAGAATTCATGGGTTTAAATGTAAAAAGAGATCCTCTTTGTTTAGTACAAATATCTAGCGGGAACTCTGACGCTCACATAATTCAACTAGATAGATCTACTTATAAAGCACCTAATTTAGTGAAAATTTTATCTGATGAGAAAATTACAAAAATTTTTCATTTTGGAAGAGCAGATATGGCACATATTAAATACTATTTAAAAACTGACACAAATAATATACTCGATACAAAAATAGCATCAAAGTTAGCAAGATCTTATTCGGATAGTCATTCTTTAAAAACTTTGATTAAAGAATTTATTAACATTGATATTAGCAAACAATTTCAAAATTCAGACTTTGGGGGAGAATTAACTACAGCTCAGTTAAAATATTGTGCGAATGATGTAATATATCTTCATAAAATTCATGATGAATTAATTAAAATTCTTGATAGAGAAAATAGAACTGAACTTTATAAAAAATGTCTAAAATTTTTAAAAACAAGAATAGATCTTGATCTTGCATTATTTAAAGATGATATCTGGGCACATTAAAAATGATAAATGAAATTAATGAAATAGGAAAAAATGTAATTGATTTACAAATCAAGGCTTTAAAAAAATTAAAAAACTCTCTAGATAAACCTTTTAACGATGCCGTTAGAGCAATTATAAAATGTAAGTCTAAAATCATAATTTGTGGTGTTGGAAAAAGTGGGATAATAGCATCTAAAATATCAGCAACTTTATCATCAATTGGCACTCCATCTTTTTCTCTCTCGGCAAATGATTGTTCTCATGGAGATCTCGGAAGAATTTCAAGTCAAGATATATTAATATTAATAAGTTATTCAGGTAAAACTGATGAATTAAAGAATATAATTAAATATGCAAAGTCTAACAAAATTTTTTTAATCGGTATTGTTTCAAACAAAAATTCGAATCTATATAAATCTTCAAATATTAAACTTTTAATACCTGAGGTTAAAGAATCGGGATATGGAATAGTTCCTACATCTAGCACAACCTCTCAGTTAGCTTTAGGTGATGCTTTATCAATAGCATTAATGAAAAAGAAAAAATTTGGAAAACTAGATTTTAAAAAATTTCATCCAGCGGGCAATTTAGGTAATAAATTAAAAACAGCAGGTGATATAATGCTAATAAAAAAAAAAATTCCTTTTGTAAATGAAAATGAATTAATGAAAAAAGCTCTAAAAATTCTAAATTTAAAAAAATTAGGCTTTTTAGTAGTAATAAACAATCAAGGTTTAAATGTAGGAATTTTCACTGACGGTGACTTGAAAAGATTAATGCAAAAAAAACAAAAAATTGAAAATTTGAAAATTAAATCTTTTATGACTAAAAAACCTTATACTGTAGAAGAAAATACCTTGGCTACAGAAATCCTTTCTCAAATGAATAAAAGAAAAATTACAAATGTGTGTGTTTATAAAAATAATAATAAAAAGAAAACTATTGGAGTAATACACATTCATAATCTTTTAAGTGTTTTGAAATGATTTAATAAAAAAATGAAAAAAGTTATACAGTCAATTCTTTTTTTATTTTTGATAATAATTTCAATAATTTTTTATAAAACTTATTTTGGAGAAGAAAAAAAACAAATAGTAAAAATCGATGAGTCTGAGGATCAATCAAAAGTTAATTTCGAAAACAATTTAATTAAAAATCTAAAATATGATGTAATCATAGATCAGAACAATCAATATATAATTACTGCAGATTTAAGTGAAATAACTTATCAAAATGGCATTGAAGTAGTGAATATGAGAAAAGTTGTTGCAATGTTTATTGATAAAACAAACATTCCATTAACAATTACCTCTGATCAAGCAATTTATAATAATTCAAATCATAATACTAAATTTAGTCAAAAAGTTCGTATAGAGTATTTAGATAACATCATATTGTCAGATAAAATGGATCTTAATTTCAATAATAAAATAATAATGATTTATGAAAATGTAGAATATGATGGAATACAAGGTGCTATTACCGCAGATAATGTAAAAATAGATTTAATCACAAAAAAAATTGAAATATATATGGATAACGCTAACTCTAATGTGGAAGTTACTACTAAATAATAATGTCTAATATAAAAAAATTTAGAATAAAATCTTTTAAAAATAAAAGCTCAATTTTAAAACTTGATAAGATTTCATTGAAATATGGTCGAAAAATTATTTTAGATAATATAAATCTACAATTAAATAATGGACAAATATTAGGATTACTTGGACCCAACGGTGTTGGGAAATCAACAATATTTAATTTGATCACTGGCTTGGTTTATCCTGATTTTGGTTCAATTATAATAAACTCTGAAAAAGTAAATAAGTACCCGATCTATCAAAGAACTCTAAAATTTAAAATTGGCTTTGTTCCTCAAAATGGAGGATACTTTCATGACTTAACAGTTTATCAAAACCTTAAAGCTATAGCTGAGATAACAATTAAAAATTTAAGTTATAGAGAAGAAAAAATAAATTCTTTAATTTCAAAATTTGAATTAGACCCTATTAGAGATATTAAAGCTGATTTATTATCTGGAGGTCAAAAAAAAAAATTAGTAATTGCTCTTGCATTGGTTTCTGATCCAAAAATACTTCTGCTAGATGAACCTTTTGCTGCTTTAGACTTAATGACAATTAAAACACTTCAAGAAATAATTGTTGATTTACAAAGTAGTAATAACATATCTGTAATTTTGTGTGATCATCAAGCAAGAGACCTGTTGGCATGTGTAGATACAGCAGCCATAATCCATAATGGTAAAGTAGTTGCGCAAGGCACGCCGACTAATTTAATTCAAAATATTGATGCTAAAAAAGCTTATTTTGGTGAGTCTTTTAAAATTAGTTAATTAAAATTTAATGTTAAACACAATTAAAATAAATAGTATTATTAAACCTTACAATAAAGTTTTAAAAATTGAGGGTGATAAAAGTTTATCTATTAGATGGGCTTTGCTAGCTTCTCAAGCTAAAGGAAAATCAAAATCCTTAAATCTTTTAAAATCAGAAGATGTATTAAACACTCTCGATTGTCTAAAAAAACTTGGTACAAAAATAAAATTAAAAAAAAATATTTGTGAAATAAATGGATTAGGTCTTAACGGATACAAATATAAAAAAAATATCACGCTTAATGCTGGTAATTCTGGAACTTTAGCTAGATTAATCATGGGATTACTAATTCATACAAAAAATAAAATTAAAATAGTAGGTGATAAAAGTTTATCAAAAAGAGATTTTTACAGAATAACTATACCTTTAGAAAAATTTGGAGCAAAATTTAAAACCAATTCTGGAAAGTTACCAATTATAATTAAAGGCACTAACTCACCCAGATCAATAAATTACAAAGAAACAAAGGGTTCGGCTCAATGCAAAAGTGCAGTTATGTTGGCAGCATTAAATACTAACGGAGAAACTATCATTAGAGCTAAAAAATCAAGAGATCATAGTGAACTATTGTTCAAACACTTAAAATTAAGAATAATTGTTAATAAAAAAGAAAATATTGACTTTATAAGAGTTAAAGGAAAGAAAGAAATTAAACCACTTAACTATAAAATTCCATCTGATATTAGCTCTGGCGCTTTTTTTATAGTTTTAACAGCTCTATCTAAAAATTCAAAATTAAAAATTAAAAACATAAATATTAACCCTTCTCGTATTGGTATTATTAAAATCTTAAGGTTAATGGGAGCTAAAATAAATTTTAAAAACATTAAAAATTATAAAGGAGAAAAAATTGCAGATCTTATAATTGAAAGTACAAAATCACTTAAACCAATTAATTGCCCTTCAAAATTAAATTCTAAGGCAATTGATGAACTTTTACTAATTTTTTTAGTTGCGGCTAAAGCAAATGGAATATCTACCTTTAGAAATTTATCAGAACTTAATCAAAAAGAAAGTCCAAGGCTATTATGGGGATCAAAGATTTTATCAATGATGGGAGTTAAAAATATTATTACTAAAGATAGTTTAAAGATATACGGTAATCCAAATTTAAGAATAAAAAAAAAAATTACTATTAAAAAATTTTTAAAAGATCACAGAGTATTTATGACAAGCACAATTGCAGCTCTTATTTTTGGAGGAAAATGGCAAATACATAATAAAGAAGCAATTAAAACTTCTTTTCCATCATTTTTAAAAAAAATAAGATTTTTAGGTGCCAAAATCCAATAAATCCAAATAATAGCAGCAAATTTAGACAATATTTAAGATTCGGTATTGATAAAAAGATTAATTTTAACTAAAAAAGCTCAGTTTTTTATAAAAATAAAAACAAAAATAGAAAAATATTATTAATGGAAATATATAAAGATCTTTCAACTCCAGCTTCACAAGAATTTGAAAAATTACTAAATAGCCAACTTTCAAAAGCAAGCATAGAAGAAGGAAAGATAATTGAGGGTAAAATTAATAAGATTACTGAAAAATTTGTATTTCTGTTTGTAGAAGGGCTTAAAAGTGAACCAGTTTTAGATATAAATGAATTAAAAAGCTTGGGCTTAACCGACAAAATAAAAGTTGGCGAAACAATCTCTGTATTGCTAGAAAAAATTGAAGATAAAAATGGTGAAATTCTTGTATCAGCAATCAAAGCACAAAAAATTAAGGGTTGGAATAAATTAGTTGAAGCCTATGAAAAAAATGAACCCGTTATAGGTAAAATTACATCAAAATGTAAAGGTGGTTGCATTGTCGAACATGTTGATACAGGTTCATTAATGTTCTTACCAGGATCTCAAATAAGTGACAAACCTCTTAAAGATATTAGTCACTTAATGAATGAGCCTCAAAAATTTGCTTTAATAAAATTAGATAAAATTAGAGGCAACGCTTGTGTTTCAAGAAAAGAAATTATTTCCTCATTTAAAAAAGAAGATAAAGCAAAAATAATAGAGAAATATAAAATTGGAGATATAATTAAAGGTGCAGAAGTGAAAGGTTATAGTTCTTTTGGATGCTTTTTTAATGTAAATAACGAGCTTGATGTATTAGTTCACTTACAGGAAATTTCATATTCTAGAGTAAATCACCCAGATGAAGTATTCAATATCGGAGAAAAACATAATTTAAAAGTTATATCTGTTGATAAAGAAAAACTACAAGTTGGTTGTTCTGTAAAACAATTATCTCCAGATCCTTTTGAGCATATTGAAAACTATAAGCTTAATAAAATTTATAAAGCTAAAGTAGTTAAAATTATGGATTTTGGTGCTTTTTGTGAATTAGAACCTGGTTTAACAACTTTACTTCATTCAAGTGAACTAAGCTGGACTAAAAAAAATATTACAGCTAAAAAAATGTTTAAAATAGGAGATGAAATAGATTGTATAATTACTGAAATAGATAAAGATAAGAGAAGAGTTGCTATTTCCCACAGACTAACACAAGAAAATCCATATGAAACCTTTGAAAAAAAATATCCAGTTGAAACAATAGTTGAAGGTGAAGTAGTTAATAAAAATGAATATTCATTATTTGTTAAAGTAAAAGATTTAGATATAGATGCTTTCTTACATTGTAATGACTTAACCTATCTAGATAATGGCGAGGAAGAGTTAGCAAAATATAAAAAAGGTGACAAAATAAAAGTCAAAGTTTTAGAGATTAAAGTTTCTGATCAAAAAATAAGAGTAGGTTTAAGACAAACACAGCTAGATCCATTGGATTGGTTTAAAGATAAAAAGGTTAATCAAATAATTACTGTTAAAATTATCTCAACTGATAACAAAGGTTTAACTGTAAGACCTGAAGGTTGCGAAATGGACTTCCAAATTAAAAAGTCTCAAATAGCAATTAATGCTGCAGATGCAAGACCTTCAAGGTTTACAGGTGGTGAAAGAATAGATTGTGCTATAGCAGAATTAAATTTAGATAAAAGAAAAGTAACTTTAAGTATAAGACTCCTTGAAGAACTGGCTAAAAAAGAAGCTTTAGAAAAATATGGAGCAGAAGACTCTGGTAAAAACTTACCTTTCTCCTCTTTATCTGAAGATTTGAAAAAAAAAGAGGACAAAGACTAATTACTAATTAAAGAAGAATAAATTGGCTATTGTAAAATCAAAGCTTTTAAGACAACTCTCTCAAAATTATCCTAATTTTTTAAAAAAAGATCTCGAAAAACTTACTGACATCATTTTAAAAGAAATCAAAAAAACACTTAAAAGAAAAGAAAGGGTTGAGCTTAGAGGTTTTGGAATATTTTCAACAAAAACTCAAAAGGCAAGAATATCTAGAAACCCCAAAACTGGAGAAAAAGTTAATACCCCAGAAAAGAAAATAATTCACTTCAAAATGGCTAAAGACTTGTTTAAAAAATTAAATAATAATGAATAAAAATATTTTTGTTGCTTGTGATGTTTCAAGTCAAAAAGAAATTTTAGATTTGCTATCTAAAATACATGAAGATATTTCTGGAATTAAAATAGGTCTTCAATATATAACAAAACATTCACCTGAAGAAATTAGAGAATTAAGTAAATTCAATAAGCCTATTTTTTACGATGGTAAATTTTTTGATATCAAAAATACACTGATTAAATCTATTAAATCTCTTAAAGAATTAAATATAAACTATGCTTCAGTTCATATATTGAATGGTTTAGACGCCCTAAAAGCTGCTAATAAAGTATCTAATGAAATAAATATTAAACTTCTTGGTGTATCTGTTTTAACAAGTTTTGATAATACAGAATTAGCTCAAATGGGATTTAAAGATCATGTGGAAAAACAAGTTTCAAGACTAATAAAGATTGCTTATCAAGCGGGTTTATATGGTGTTATTTGTAGTCCTCTTGAAATTAAAATGATTAAAAAAATTGCTCCAAATATTAAATGTTTTACTCCAGGAATTAGACAGGATGAAAATAAAAATGATCAGAAAAGAACTATGAATGCAAAACAAGCTCTAAAAGAAGGAAGTGATTGCTTAATAATAGGTAGACCAATTACAATTGGTAATCCAAAAATGAATATTAAGAAAATTTTATCATCTTTAAATTAGATGAAATCTAAAATTTGTGGAATTTCTGATACAAAAACTTTAAAGTTTTTGACTAACCATCCTTATCCGCCAGAATTTATAGGTTTTATAGTTAATTATCCTAAATCAAGAAGATATGTGGATTTCCAAAAGTTAAAAAAATTATTATCTATTAATAAAAAAAAATCATTATACGTTGCAGTTTTAGTTAAACCTAATTTAGATATTTTAGAAAAAATTAAAAATTTACCTTTTGATTATTATCAAATTTATGATTGCAAACCAAATCAAATAAAAACATTAAAAAAAAAATATAATAAAAAAATTATAGTTGCATTTACAATTAAAAATTTTGAAGATATTAAAAAATACTCATCATACAAAAACATCTCAGATATTTATCTTTTTGATAGCAAGGGATACGAAAAAAGCCTATCTTTTGATCATTCTCTAATTAAAAATATCAAATTAGATAAAGAAGTTATGTTGGCAGGTAATATTAAGATCTATGATAATCTTGAAAATTTTAAAAAAATAGCAGATATTATTGATATATCTGGTGGAGTGGAAACTTCTGGATTAAAAGATATATCCAAAATAGAAATTTTTTTAAAAAAAATTAAAAAATTAAATGATAAAACTTAAAAAAAATATCCCATTAATAGATCAGCATAATAAACTAGGTTTTTGGGGCGGAAAATTTGGTGGAAGTTTTATCCCTGAAACTTTAAAAAAACCTATTGAAGATCTAACAAAAGAATTCCAAAAACTTAGAAAAGATAAAAAATTTGTTAAAAAAAGAGACTTCTATTTCAAAAACTATGTTGGTTCTCCCACTTCTTTAGTAAAATTAAAAAATTTATCTAAACATCTAAAAGGAGCTCAGATATGGGCAAAAGTTGTATCTGAAGCTAACGGTGGCGCCCATAAAATCTACAACGCCACTGTCCATGCTTTAATTTGTAAAGCTATGGGTAAAAAATATATAGTTGGAGATACTGGAGCTGGTTATGCGGGAAAAATGTTGAGTATGGCTGCAAAAAAGTTTGATCTAAAGTGTAAAATTTTTATGGGCGCAAAGGATATTAAAAGGCAAAAGCCAAATTGTGATGCTATGAGGAAAAATGGAGCAGAGATTGTACCAGTTTATTCTGGAAGTCAAACTTTAGTTGATGCAGTAAGTGAATGTATGAGATACTGGGTTTCTAATTGTGATAATACTCATATGTGTGTTGGTTCAACGGTTGGGCCAAATATCTTTGTTAAAATTTGTGGATGGAGCACTGCTCAAATCTCAAGAGAACTTAAATCTCAAATTAGAAAAGAATTCAAAAAAATACCTAAAAGGATTAAATTAATAAATTGTGTAGGAGGTGGTAGTTCAGCGTATGGTTTTTGGAGTGAATTTATTGATTACGATAAAAAACAAATTGAACTTATTGGTGTAGAGGCAGATGGTCCTAAAAAATCAAAACTTCATGCAGCTCCTTTAAGTAGAAATTCAAAAATTGGAATATTACATGGTGCAGCTTCATATGTTTGTCAAAATAATGAAGGTCAAATTAAAGAAACTGAGTCGATAAGTGCCGGGTTAGATTATCCTGGAGTAAGTCCTATCCATTGTTTTTTAAAAGATACTAAAAGAGCAAGATATACCAATGCTACTGATGAAGAGGCATTAAATGCATATAAAATAGTTACAAAATTTGAAAAACTAAACCCAAGTTTAGAACCTTGTCATGCATTTGCAGAAGCAATCAAAATTGCTCCTAAACTTAGTAGAGACACTATTATCATAGTTAATTCATGTGGAGATGCCAAGAAAGATAGAGATATTTTAAAACAAAGGTTGGAAAAAGATAATGACTAACTCATTAATTTGGCAATCATTTAAAAAAACAAGAAATGAAAATAGACCTGCCCTTTTGACCTATACAGTTGCAGGGGACAATACCAAAAAGAAATCATTAGAAATTTTAAAATCAATTTCAAATCATGCAGATATCTGTGAGCTAGGTTTTCCTCACAATACACCAATTGCTGATGGAGGTCAGATACAAACAAGTGCTTACAGAGCAATAAAAAATGGTATTAAAATTAAAAATGTATTTTCAATAGTAAGTCAATTTAAAAAAACTAAAAAAAATAAACCAATTATTTTGATGGGTTATTATAATATAGTTTATCAATATGGTGAAAATAAATTTATTCAAAAATGTAAAAAAACAAAGGTGGATGGGTTAATTATTGTTGACCTGCCCCATCCAGAAAATAAACTTTTTGCTTCTAAATGTAAAAAAAAAGGAATTAATTTTATACAATTAGTATCTCCAACAACTTCTAACAATAGACTAAAGCAAATTATTAAAGACTCACATGATATGATTTATTATATCTCTATGCTTTCAATAACTGGTCAAAAGTTAAAAGTGTCTCCAAAAAATATAATTAGAAGATACAATAAAATTAAAGCTTTAGATAAATCAAAAAATATTGTCATTGGATTTGGAATAACTGAAAAAACTATAAAATCTTTAAAAAAAGCAGATGGATTAGTAGTAGGAAGTGCTATTTGCAAGGAAATTACTAAGTCTATTATTAAGAGACAAAATATTGTCACAAATGTTACTAATATAGTTAGAAGATTAAAAAATAAAATTAAATGAATTGGATAACAAAAATTATTAAAGCTGGAGAAAAAATAAAAACTGCTTTTCACAAAAGAGCAACTAAAGAAGAAATAGAAAAAAGTGATTGGACATCATGTTGTAAAGGTCCAATATTAAAAAAAGATTTAGAAAAAAATTTGTGGGTTTGTCCTGATTGCAACAAACACCATAGAATTAAACCTAACCAAAGATTTGATATTTTATTTGGTCAAAACAATTATAGAACATTAAAAACCCCAATTCCTAAAGATGATCCTTTAAACTGGACTGACTCAAAATCTTATAAAGATAGATTAAAAAATGCTCGTAAAAAAACTGGTTTAGATTGCGGAATGATGGTCGTCTGCGGAAACATCAACAAGATTGAAGTTACTGCAGTTGCTTCAGATTTTGATTTTTTGGGAGCCTCTATGGCATCTGCAGAAGGAGAAGCTTTTCTATATGGAGTTCAGCATGCAATCGAACATCAAACTCCATTTATTTGTATAAGTGCTGGTGGAGGAATGAGAATGATGGAAAGTTTGATTTCTTTATCTCAAATGACAAGAACCACTCTCGCAATTAATGAGTTAAAAAGTAATAAGTTGCCATATATAGTTCTAATTACTGATCCCACAGCTGGTGGAATTACAGCTTCATATGCTATGTTAGGAGATATCCATTTGGCTGAGCCTGGCTCATTAATAGCATTTGCTGGAAAACGAGTAATTCAAGGAACTGTTAAAGAAGAATTACCAGAAAATTTTCAAACCAGTGAGTACGTCCAGAAAACTGGATTTGTTGATTTAATTGTAGAAAGAAAAGATTTAGTCAAAAAAATTGGAACTTTATTATCAATATTGTTAAAGAAAAATTCTGCTATAAACACTGAAGAAAATGAAACTTCAGAAGATAATCAATCGCTTACAAAAACTGCATCCTAAAGAAATAGATCTTTCTCTAGATCGAATAAAAAATCTTTGTAATAAATTAGATAATCCACAAGACAAAATTAATTCAATTTCAGTTGTTGGAACAAATGGAAAATATTCAACAATTCAAGCTATGTACGCAATTTTAAAGGAAGCAAATTATAAATGTAATATTTATACCAGTCCACATATTAAAAAAATTAACGAAAGATTTGTATTTAATAATCAAGAATTAAATGATGATGAGCTAGCTAATCTTCTAGAAAAAATCGAAAGAGTAAATGAAAATCTACCAATTACCTTTTTTGAAATACTAACTTCTGCTTATTTCTATAAAGCTGCCGAATTTCCCCAAAATATCAACCTTATAGAAACTGGTTTATTTCATCGTTTTGATGCAACAAATATATTAAAAAAAAACCTTGCTAGTGTTGTAACCTCAATTGGCTTAGACCACTTAGATTGGCTGCCTAAGAATGAAAAAACAATTACAAGAATAATATTTGAAAAAACTTCGACCCTTTTAAATTCTAATATCATTATTGCAAGTCAAAGCACTAATGAAATTTCTAATCAAATTAAGGAAGTGATTTTAAACAACTCTTCTAAAAAATTCTTTTTTAATGAAGACTATAATTGTTCACTAAGTGAAAATAATTTTCATTATTACGAAGATAAACGTGGTGGAATTAAACTTCCCACACCAAATGTTTATGGTCAATTTCAACTTGAAAATATTTCAACTGCAATTGCAACATTAAGATCTATAGAGCTGTTAAATATAAATGAAGACTGCATTAAAAAAGGAATAACTAAAATAAACAATATTGCACGATTACAAGAAATAACTAAAGGTAATCTTAAAGATTTAGTTAAAAATAATAGGTTATTCGTAGATGGAGCTCATAATCAACTTGGTGCAAAAGTTTTAAATAAATTTTTAGAAAGTTTCAATTGTGATAAACATATAATTCTTGGAATGATGGCTAACAAAGATCACCAAAAATTTATGAGTTACTTTAAAAATATCTCTACCTTAACCACTATAGATATTCCAAATCAGCCTAACTCAATTAATGGAAAAGAATTAAAAGATAAGCTGAATATTTTCAAAAATATTCAATATAAAGAAAACATTTTTAATGCTATCAAGTCAATTCCGGTCAAAGAAAATGATATGATATTAATTACAGGATCTTTATATCTAGCTGGAGAAATTTTAAATTTAAATTAAATGTTTTTATCTAAAAATTCTTTCATATGTCCTTCGGGAACTCCTCCAACTTTTCTATCAACTTCAACACCTTTTTTATAAACAATTACAGTAGGTACGCCTCTAATTCCTGCTGCACTTCCAGTGTTAATTCCTCCATCCTCTATATCAGCATAATAAAAACCAGCTTTTTCTTTATACTCGTCAGATAGTTTATCCATCACAGGTTTTAATGCCTTGCATGGGCCACACCATTCTGCTGAAAATTGAATTACAGATACATTTTCATTCTTGATTTTATTTTCGAAATCTTCATCTTTAAAGTCTATAAGCATGAATACTTTCTATAAATTAAAACTTTAAAGTCAACTATGCAATTTCATATTTTTTTTCGATAGACATGATAAATTCATTAATGTCATCTAATTTTTTTAGTTCTTCCTTATCATCCCTATTGTCTGCTTGGTCTCTAAGTGTATCAATTTCATTATAGGCCATCCCAACTGTTTGCCATTTTTCTTTATTTTTGCTTAAAATTCTTCTAGCAATTTCGCTCTTTATATTTTTATATAAATCTGAGGGTAAAATGTCAGGTGCTTCCTGATAAATAATTTTTTGACCAAACCAACTACATCTTTTATCATGAAATTTATCTAATAATTTCAACTTATCCTCCCATGAAGAACTATGCCATATTTTAAATAAAGCAGTATCTTTATTGGGAATAAATTTTTCATAAAGAGTTTCCTCAGGTAATAAATCTTCTTGCGTTTGAGTTTGTGCTTTCTCTTCTGCAGCCTCTCTATTAATAATTTGAATATTCTTACAAAAATTTTTACTACTCCTTATTAATTCTGCTCTTTTTTGAATTGTTTCCAAATCAAGATTTAAATATGCTTTTTCTTTTAATGCAAATTTTTTATCTAACACTACAGGAGCTTTATTAGTTTTAATTACACGAAGCGCTTTAGGACTTAACTTTTTTAAATTTGCCTTAAGGTCCTTAACTGACATCTCTAACAGAGGCTCAGGATCTCGTCTTAAATCAAATAAATATCCCCAAGATGAATAAGATGGATGAAAACAATGTTCTGGATGTAGAGTGCAAACAAGGTACATCATATTTTTTCCTTTTACATTTTCAAAAATTGTATATATACCCTCATTTTTTAAAATAGTTTCAACACTATTCTTTGTTGAAGTTCTTAAAAAATTTTCCCAATTTTCTTTATGTTTATCTTTGATTATCCTTAGAACTTTTAAACTAGTATATGCATCATGAAATGCTGTATGCTGTTGAGAAGTATCAAATCCTTGCATTCTAGCAATGCTTTCTAAGGCTAAACTTGTATTACCAGCTTCAGTAAGTTCAGTTTTTAAAGTTTCAGAATTCAAAGTATGAGCAGCTCGCGCAATATGCAAACCATCATGCTCTGTATTTGGTGAAGAATGTGTAATATAAGGATATCTATTTCCCTTAAAAAAATTAAAATGGAACATGCGTCTATCAAAATTAAGATTACTCCAACCTATAAACATCGCAGGTGCAGCTTTAGAAAAGAAATGCTCTACTGCACCTAAAAAATCATAATGTGAATAATTACCTTTAGTAAGTAAATCAATATTAGTCGAATTTACTAACAATGCCTTAGCACTTGGCACTTCTCCTTCTGGCATTCTACCTCTTATATTTAATTTTGAAATTTCGTTTAAATTTTTATCAACAACTACTGCACCAACTTCAATTATTGAGCCCCAAATAGTACTATTTGTTGTTTCTGTATCGTAGATTACTATTTTATCCATTATTTTTTATATAATTACTTATGTTAAATTTGAAAGTTCATTAAATTTTTTTAATCTTCCAAGAAACAAATTTTGATAAATAATTAAATCGTGCCCTTGAATTTTAAATTCTTGGAATAAGTTATTTACTGTGCAAACAAGTATTACGCAAGACGAGATATTTGAGTTATACACAATATTATGAGCTAAAGAATACGCACTTGTTTGCAACAACCAAGTGTCAATATATTGAATTTTTTTTGGTTTATTGCTTTGTTTAAAATCAATTATTGTCTCTTTTCCCTCATAAACTCCAACACAATCAGCGGTGCCTGCATATTTTTCTGGATAGTAAAGAGTACATTCTGTTCCCCATATTTCTTCTAATCTATTTGTTAATCCTTTATCAATTATCTCTTTAGCCATTAATTTATATTGCTCACTATCATCAAAAAAACTTAAATTTTCTCTGCCTAAAAGATAAGATTCCAAATAATTGTGCATTTGTGAACCTCTGCTACTTGCCGCTTTTGTTATTGCCTCTGCTTCTTTTTCACCAGTTCTCTCACGCCAATTTGCTAATGCTGCTTTATCTTCCTCAGATTTAGTTGCATCAAGAATTGAAGTGACACTAGGTAATTTTTTTTCTCCCAATAAATATCTTCTAATTCCATCTACAGTTGCTCTTGAAGATGTTGGATAATCATATTTTTTATTCCACTTCATTCTTTTCTTTTATATTATCATTTCTTGAACTTTAAAGTTTAATCATTACCTGTTAGTAAGATAAAATAAATTATGGAAGCAATTTTAGGAGTAATAATAGGTTTTATTATATTTAGTGTTATTTGGTTTTTTCTATTAAGACCAAAAAATAATCAAGCACCTGCTGATGAATTAAAAATTAAGGAAGAAGAATTAAAAAAATTTCAAATAGATTTGGCAACAAGAGATGCTGAGGTAAAAGCTGCTGAAGAAGCAAAACAAGACCTTTCAAATCAAATAAAAGAAAAAAAAGATGAAGTAAAAGATCTTTATGACAAAGTTGACGAAATTACCAAAGGTGTGACTGAATATAAATCAATATCTGAAAAAGCAATTAATAAACATGATCAAGCAGTAGCGCGACATACAAATTGGTGGGAAAAACTAACAACTAACATCACATACCAAGGAAAGTTTAATCAAGAAATTTTGGAAAATCTTTTAACTAGTGCAAATCTTGTAAAAGATAGAGATTTTTTTCCTCAAAAAAAACAAACTACTTATGATGTAGATGAAAATAAAGATAGAGATGTAATTCCTGATATGCTGCTAAAATTTCCTGAGAGAAATTATATTATTGATGCCAAAGTATCTTTAACTCATTGGACTAAATATATTAACGAAAAAGATGATAATCAAAAAAAACAGTATCTTAAAGATCATATTGCATCTGTAAGAAACCACTTGTTTGGACCAAAAGGTCTGAATAAGAAAAATTATAATAAACTGTATGGAATAAAATCTTTACAATCTGTTATTGTCTTTTTTCCAGCACCTAGCTTGTATTCTATAACACTTGATGCTGATAAAACTCTTCAAACAGAAGCTCTAAAAGCAAACTTTATTTTATCATCCCCCACTGAACTATTAAATATGATTAAGATTTTTGAACAAATAAAAAGTGAAAGGAAACAAATTGAAAATATTAGCAAAATCATAACCTCAGCTAGTAAGATATTTGACAAATATTCTGATGTTAAAACCGCTATTAAAGGAGCACTGCAGTCATATAAAACTCATGCTAACCAATTACAAAGTCTAATTACAAAATCTTGGGGTTCACAAGGATTAGAAAAACAAATTAAAAAGCTTGAGGATGAACATGGTGTAATACCTGGTAAACAAATTCCTGAAATACCACCTGAGCAAGCAACTATTACGGATGTTTCCGATCCCGAAGAAGATAAGGATAAATTGAATTAGACAAAAAATGTAATCTGATATGACTATTTATAAGTTATTTAGAAAGTAATCTAATTAAATTTTTTAATCCTTTTTTTTTTAAATTTTTTTTAGAAGTAAAAATACATGCTTGAGATTTTAAAATATGACCGTCTTTAAGCACACGTAAGTTATTTACTTTAAGAGTTTCACCTGTAGAAGTTATATCTGTGATTAATTCTGCAGACCCTGTAAAAGGATAAGCTTCCGTGGCTCCTAAGCTACTAACTAATCTAAATTGAGTTACACCTTTTGAAAATAAAAATTCTCTAGTCAAATTTGGGTATTTAGTTGCAACTCTCAATCTCTTTTTCTTTTTATCTCTAAATTCAAATGCAATTTCTTCTAAATCAGCTATTGTCTGAACATCAATCCAAGGATCAGGAATAGCAACAACTAAATTTGCTTTACCAAATTCATATTTTTTTAGTACATTAATTTTTTTTTGAGTATTAATTTCACTCTCTTTAAATAGGTCAAATCCAGAAAAACCAAGATCTAAAGAACCATCTCCTAACCTTTCAATAATTTCCCTTGCATGTAAATATAGAATTTTTATATTTGATTTATTTTTTACTGAACCAATTAATTCTCTTCTTTCTGAAATAAGTTTTAATTTTTTCTTACTAAAGATATTTAAAACGTCTTTTCTTAATCTACCTTTGCTTGGAATTCCTATATTAATTATATTTTTCATAATCAATAATTTAAATTTAATGCAGCTCCTACTGCTGATACTTGTTTTTTTGAACCTAGGTCAGAAATTAATTGGTCATATCTTCCACCGTTAACAACATTTTTTATTTTATTATTTGATTTAATTTCAATTTTAAAAACCATTCCTGTATAATATTCGAGCTGTCTTCCAAAAGAAGTTGAAAAAAAAACATTAAGTTTTAAAATTCTATTTGATGATGTTGGAAAATATCTTTGATCAACTGCTAAATTTATTTGATATTTTTTAAAAAATTTATTTAATACTTTTGCAGCTTTGTTAATAGGACATTTAATCTTCAAAAATTCTTTTATAATTTTTGATACATTTCTTCCTTTGCTTAATCGTCTTGGATCTTTTATCTTTTTATCAAATCGCTTTAAAATTTCTTCAACTGTTCTTCCTACAACAATAGATGCTTTATCTTCTTTTAACATTTTTAAATAACGCCTTTTATCTATTTCTACAATAGTTGGATCAACATCTGAGTTTGTCTCCAATCTTTTTAATAAATCAGTGAAATATTCTTCTCTCCAAAAATGTCTAGAGAGTCTTAATTTCCATCTTTTCGGAATATCTAATTTAGATATTAAGATATTAAATATTTCAACATTACCAAGCGTTAAAGTTCCTGATGAATATTTTAAATCTTTTAACGATTTTAAAGATGTATTTATTATTTCTTTATCATCATTTTTTTCATCTTTAGAACCAATAATTTCAAATCCAATTTGATCTCTGATAATTGAATCTTTTTTATTTTGAGATTTTCTATAAGCCTGTCCACTGTAAGATATTTTTTCTTTACCCTTCAAATTGTTTTCTAAATATCTGAGACATGAGACAATTGTTAAATCAGGACGTAAGCACAACTCACTTCCATTTTGATCAACAAATGAAAAAATAAACTTTCTAAAATTCTCTCCTGATCTTTGAACAATGTGATTTGCCTCAATTACTGAAGGTAATTCAATATACTTAAATCCTTTAGCTTTTACAGACTTAAGAATTTTTTCAGATAAATTTTTTGATTTCATTAATTAAATTTTCTTTTGGAATAGTAATTTGATTATTTTCACCTTTAACTCCTAATAAATTTTTTAAAGTGATTGTATTTTCTTTAAATTCATTATCCCCACAAATTACTGCTACGGGACATTCCCTTTTATTAGCGTAAGTTAATTGTTTTCCTAGATTTTTTTTACTATCTAAAAAAATTTCAGAATTAATATTATTGTCTCTTAAAATTTTTAAAATTTCATAATAATTTTTTAAGTATTTTTCAGCCATGACACATACAATAACTGGTTTTTGTTCATCAATTTTAACTTGATCCAACTGCAACATAGCAAACAATAATCGATCAACTCCAATGCTTACTCCTGTACCTGGAATATCCACTCCTTTAAATCTTGAGATTAATTTATTATATTGGCCTCCAGAACAAATACTGCCAATATCAACTTCTTTGCCTTTACTGTTTTTTGCTTTAAAGTTAAGATTAGTTTCAACACAAAATCCATCATAATAGTCAAGACCTCTCACAATAGTAAAATTTGTTTTAACTTGTTCAGTAAAATCTCCGTAACTTAAAATTCCATATAATTCCTCAATCTCTTTAATGCCCTCTTGGGTAAGTGAATTTTTAAAATTTTGTTTTAGTTCTTTAATATCCTTAATTTTTAAAAAATTAATAATTTGAGATGCTTGATCGTCATTTAAATTAGCGCCTTTTGTAATTGCACCACTTTTATCTTTTCTTTCTTTTTTTAATAAATCCTCAACACCTTTTAATCCAAAACCTGATTTATCAAGTTTATCAATAGCTCTCATAACTTTAATCTGTTTATCGTTTGATATTTTTAATTCCTCAATTAAACCTTGAACAATTTTACGATTACTAACATTAATAACAAATTGATCTTTTTGAAGGCCACATTCAATTAATGTATTTGCAATTAAATTGCACAACTCTGCATTTGCTTGAGCAGGATTGACATTTCCAATTATATCACAATCTGCTTGAGTAAATTCTCTATAACGAGCATTACCAGCCTTTTCATTTCTAAATACATTTTGAATAGCATATCTTTTATATACTGAAGGAAGTTCTTGATTATTCTGGGCAACAAATCTTGCCAAAGGACTAGATAAATCATATCTAAGAGTAATGTTTTTATCACCATCTTCAAATGAGAAGATATCAGACATAGAATTACTATCGTCCTCTGCAATAAAGGATCCTATATTTTCGCTAATCTCAAATGATGGAGTTTCTAAGGGATCAAACCCAAATCTAACAAAATTATCTTCAATAGCTTTTAAAAGCTTTTTTTTAAGAAGTAATTTTTTATTCCATCTATCTTCAAATCCTGAAGGTAATCCAGGAATTAATTTGTTTTCTTTATTCATTTTTTGGTACCCGGGCTGAGAGTCGAACTCAAACTTAAAGTTCCACAAACTTCCGTGCTAACCATTACACCACCCGGGCTTATCCTTTTTGTTTTTATCTTATTTTGTGTGGATTTAAAATTATATTATAAATGATTAAATGCTAGCTTTAGCTAGCATGGAAATGACTGTGCACACCTCTATTATTTCCTCTTGGAATAATTTTCAGAGTACTTGTAATTATATTTCTGTTGGTCGCTTTAATAATCATGAACAACCTTTTAGACAAATAATAAAATTATTCAAGCCTTAAAAAGGACGTTTACCAAATTTTCTTAGATAAAACGCCCTTTACAATTTTCTCAAATAATTAGTCTAATTTTTTTAGATTTATAGCAGAGGGACCTTTGGGACCGTCTTCTAATGTAAACTCTAGTTTGTCTCCTTCGTTTAAATACCTCATCCCAGCTGCTTTTACTGCTGATGCGTGAACGAATGCATCTTTTTCTTTATCATCTCTTTCGATAAATCCGTAACCCTTTTTACCGTTAAACCATTTTACTTTACCATGTAGTGTACTCATCTTATTTCTTAGTCCTTTTTGTTATTTATTATGACTGGAAGTTAAATTTTTTTTAAATTTTTTTCAAGATTAAAAGTGGTGGTGGCTGAGGAAGGATTCGCACCTCCGACACAAGCCTTTTCAGGGCTCTGCTCTACTCCTGAGCTACTCAGCCTTAAGATTAACCTCTAAAGATTATTCTACCTTTAGTAAGATCGTAAGGGGTCATTTCTACTGTAACATTATCGCCTTGCAGGACTCTAATTCTATTTTTTCTGAGCTTTCCTGCAGTATGAGCCGTAACTGTATGACCATTTTCTAATTGAACTCTAAACATAGCATTAGGTAACAAATCTGTTACTGTGCCCTTAAATTCAAGTAGATCTTGTTTTGACAAATTTATTTTCTCCTAATTCTTTTTTTTACTGAGTAAGCATGTCCTGCTAAACCCTCATAATTTGCAAGAGTTATAACTGATGGCCCAAGACTTTCAATACCCTTTTTCGATAAGTTAATATAAGAAATTCTTTTATAAAATTCGTTAACGCTTAATCCACTGGAATATTTTGCCGAACCATTTGTTGGTAATACATGGTTTGAACCTACATTATAATCTGTCATTGCCATTACTGCATATTTTCCTAAACAAATTGACCCAGCATTATTAATTTTTTTTACTAAGGATTTATAGTTTTTAACATTTAACTCCAAGTGTTCTGGTGCAATTTTATTTATTAAATCTATAATTTTTTTATCTGAACTAATATGAATTAAAATCCCATTATTAATTAAACTTTTTTTAGCTATAAAATTTCTTGGAATTTTTTTTAATTGTTTAAAAATTTCTATTTTTACTTTTTCAATAAATCTTATATCTTTCGAAATTAGAATACATTGAGCTAATGAATCATGTTCTGCTTGTCCAACTAAATCACTTGCAACCCATTCTGGATTAGAAAACTTATCACATACAATTGTTATTTCAGATGGTCCAGCAGTCATCCCTTCTATACCTACATCTCCGAATACCTCTTTTTTTGCTGCAGCAACATAAGCGTTACCCGGTCCTACAATTTTATTTACTTTTTTTATTTTTTTAGTTCCATACGCAACAGCTGCAATTGCAGATGGTCCACCTATTGAATAAATTTCTTTGATTTTACATTTTCTTGCAGCGTATAAAACTGCAGAATTTTGTTTTCCTTTTGGCCCAGGATTAATCATCACTATTCTTTTAACACCTGCTACTAAAGCAGGTATCGCATTCATTAAAACACTTGAAGGATATGACGCAGTTGAACCAGGAACATAAATTGCGACTGATTCTACGGGTAAATACTTATATTCAAGTTTGTTACCTAATATATCTTTATAGGAAATATTTTTAAATTTCTGGAGAGAGTGAAATTTATAAATTCTATTATAAGCAATATCAATTGCTCTTTTTACTTCTTTTTCTAAGCTTGCAATTGAATTTGATATTTGTTTTGTAGAGGGAAATATTCTTGAATTTTTGTTAAATCTTTTCTCATATTTAATTAAAGCTTTATCACCATTTTTCTTAACATCCCTAATTATATCTGAAACAGAAATTTGGCCAGATTGAATCTTATTTTTTCTTTTTAATAATAATTTATCTAAAATTCGATCAAAATTTTTACTATTACTATTTAATATATTCATCAATTATTTAATTTCATTTTGGTCTTCTAATCTTACTTCAATTGTTTCCGTTTTTAGTGAAATATGAGCATTGTCATTAAACATTAAATTAATCTCATAATCATCATTATTTTTTAAATAATCAATACCAATCAATTCTAAAACTAATTCTTTATTATTTTGATCAATATTTTTTGATTTTACCCGATCTACAAAATCGAATTTACATATACTATTAATTTTTTTATCTTCTTGATTAGTCTCTACCTTTATTCTTTCAATTGAAATCAAAAATATTTTATTTGTTTTTAGAAATTTAATATCAGATATTTTAACTCTTGCCCCAGCACAACAAGCAGAAATCATTTGTAAACCCTCATTTTCAGTTGCAATAATTTTTGCTAAATACTTTTTATCCATCAATTGACTCTTCTAATTTTAGCACCTACTTTTTTCAATTTTTTTTCTATATTCTCATATCCTCTATCTAAATGATAAATTCTATTAATAACTGATTTTCCTTTAGCTGTTAATGCTGCTAAAATTAAAGAAACCGATGCTCTAAGGTCAGTAGCCATCAATTCAGCAGGTGCAAAGCTAATTTTTCCTTTAACAATAGCCTTGTTTCCTTTAGTTAAAATTTTTGCTCCCATTCTATTTAATTCTGAGACATGCATAAATCTATTTTCAAAAATGTTTTCTTGTATAACCGAACTTTTGTTAGCTTTACACAATAATACCATTATCTGAGCCTGCAAATCAGTTGGGAAACCAGGGTAAGGAGCTGTTTTAATTTTCATGCTTTTTATTTTCTTATTTCCAATAATTTGAATTCCATTTTTTTTTAAAATTATTTTTGAACCAATCTTTTTTAAAATATCTATTTCAGTTTTAATTACTTTAGGAATTATATTATTAATTTTTAAATTACCTTCAGTTAAAGCCCCTGCAACCAAGTAAGTTCCAGCTTCAATTCTATCAAACATTACTGAATAACTTGTTTCGTTAACTTCACTAATTCCAATAATTTTAATTGTTCTTTTTGATGTCCACTCTATTTGACATCCCATTTTATTTAAAAAATTTATTAAATCTTTTATTTCTGGTTCGATCGCACAATTAGATAAAATAGTAGTGCCTCTCGCAAAACTAGAGGCAATAATTAAATTTTCAGTTGCTCCGACTGATATTTTTGAAAATCTAATATTGTTTCCCTTTAAGCCTTTTGGTGCATTCGCAATCACATAGCCCTGATCAATTTTGTATTTAACTCCTAGTTTTGATAATGCTTTTAAATGAACATCAATTGGTCTTGTCCCTATTGCACATCCGCCTGGTAAAGATACTTTTGCTGACCTAAATTTTGCAAGTAGAGGGCCTAAAACAAGTATTCCTGCTCGCATAGTTTTAACTAGACTATAAGACACAAATTTTTTTCTTTGTTTTGTATTATCAATTATAGTTTTATTTTTTTTAATTTTTACTTTAGATCCCAACGACACTAACAAAGAAAGCATTGTTTCAATATCTCTTACTTTAGGTAAGTTTTTTAGATAAATTTTTTTATTAGATAAAATAGTTGCTGCTAAAATTGGCAAAGAAGCATTCTTTGAGCCAGATATTTTAATTTGTCCTTTGAGCTTATTTGCTCCAAAGACTTCTAATTTTTGCATGATTAAACTTTAGGTAATGTGACGCCAGTTTGACCCATATATTTACCATTTCGATCAGCATAAGTAACATCTGGTTTTTCATTTCCTTTAAGGAAAATAAATTGAGCAACCCCTTCATTTGCATAAATTTTTGCTGGTAAGGGAGTTGTGTTAGAAAATTCTAAAGTAACATAGCCTTCCCAACCTGGTTCCAAAGGGGTAACATTCACAATAATTCCACATCTTGCATATGTTGATTTTCCTAGACAAATAACAAGCACATCGTTTGGTATTTTAAACTTCTCAACTGTTCTGGCCAATACAAAAGAATTTGGAGGAATAATGCACTCAGAATTATTTTTTGTTACAAAATTAGTAGGTTTAAAGTTTTTAGGATCTACTATTTCAGAATTTACATTTGTAAAAATTTTAAACTCATCTGAAACTCTTGCATCATAACCAAATGAGGATAAACCGTAAGAAATACTATCACCTCGAATTTGTTTTTCTTCAAATGGACTAATCATCCCTTTTTCCTTAGACATTTTTCTAATCCACTTATCTGAAAGAACTGACATTAATTACTTTTTTTTATTTTTTTTTTTAAAAAACTTTCTTTTTTTTAAATTTCTCCTTAAGGCTAATTCTAGTCTCTCATCTTTTTTTTTATTACTCATTCTTTGTCAGGATTAGTTAAAAAATCTAAAGTAATTGGCTTAGAAGAATCTAGGGCTGAAGCTTTCTCTTCTTTTTTGGGACCTTCTTTGGCTAGTCGCTTCGCTTTTTTTTCAGCAAGCTTTCTTTCCCTCTTAGCTTGCTTCTCCATTAGCTTAGCACTTTTAGTTGATTTATAATCATAATGAATGCCCATAAAAAATCCTCACGTTTGTATAAAGCATATTAATAAAAAAATTAAGGCAATAATTTGAAAAAAATGCTTTATTATCAATCAAATATAATTGAAAATAACTGCTCTTGTAGTTAAATGGCATAACAAGTCATTGGTAATGACTAGTTCCCTGGTCAGTACAGGGTGGGAGCACCATCTTATTTTTTGTAAAATAACTTTCTTAAAAAAATTGTAATAATAATTAATATTAAAAATATTCCTAAGGGAAAATAAATATTCGGTGAAGATACTATATCCATTATTCCTGGAGGTTCTAAGTTTTGATTTATTACTGTTTCTAATCCACTTCCAATAGAAACAACTAAAAAAATTTGTGGTATAATTCCTATAAGAGATGCAAAGAAAAAGTTTACCACTTTTACATTAAATAAAGTTGGCAAAATACATGAAAGTTGCCAAGGAATCCCCCCAGCTATCCTATAGATCAATAAATAAAAAAATTCTGATTTTTTAAATTTCTGCTCTAAATTTTGAAATTTGCTTAAAAATTTTTCTCTTATGAGATCTTTTAAAAAAAAATTACTAAAAATATATAAAAATGTTGCACCTATACTTAATCCTAAAACTACTATAAACGTACCTAACCATTTACCTAAAATAAAACCACCCAATAAAGCAACTGGTAATCCAAAACCTAAAAAAGGAAATACCCAAAAAATTGTAAATAATAAAAAAAAAATAGATAAAAAAAATAAATTAGATTTTTTTATATTAGAAAAGTAATCAACATTATCTTTAATAAATTCATACGAAGTTAATTGCTGTAAACTAAATTTTGAGAACAAATAATATAAAAACAGTCCTAAAATAGTTATATAAAATAAACCAATAAATAATTTAATTTTTTTAGTTTTTTCCATTAATATGAATGTTAATAATAAAATCTTATATTTGCTATTTATATATTTAGTTAATATAAAGAGCGAAATTTAATAAAAATTTAACCAAAATTTATGAAAAGAACTTACCAACCAAAAAAAGGCAAAAGATTAAAAAAACATGGATTTCGATCAAAAATGAAAACTAAAGGTGGTCGAAAACTTTTGAAAAGAAGAAGAGCTAGAGGAAGAAAAAATCTTACTGTATCTTCTACTGTTAAAAGAAAAAGAAAATAATTCTTTTTTAGATGAAAAGCAAACTTCTTGCTCTTTCAAAAAATGAGGACTTTAAAAGTCTCATTAAACAAAAAAAAATATCAAATAAATACGTTACTATTTTTTTTGGTCATTTGAACAATAAAAATAAAAAAATATTCAATATCAGTTTTGTAACTAAGAAAAAAATTGGAAATGCGGTCAAAAGAAATAAAATTAAGAGACGATTAAGAAATATAGCTAATGATGCCGTAAAAAAAATATCAATAAATTTAAATTATTCATATCTTGTTATTGCCAAGCCAACTATGTTAAACAACGATTATACAATAATAAAAGAAACATTATTTCAAGATTTTGAAAGAATACGATAATGAAAATTTTCACATTAATTTTAATAAATTTTATTAAAGGATATCGCTATCTGATAAGTCCTTTACTAGGTCATAGTTGTAGATATTTACCAACATGTTCTGAATATAGTATTGAAGCTTTAAAAAAATTTGGATTTTTAAAAGGAGTATTTGTAAGTATAAAAAGAATTCTTTCCTGTCATCCGGTTAAATTCTTAGGTGGTGGAGAGGGATTTGATCCTGTAAATAAAAATATAAAAATCAAAAAATAATGGATACAAGAAACGTAATTGCAGCAATCTCATTATCAGCAGCAGTGATAATTTTATACTCATTGTTTTTTATGCCTGAACCTCAAATCACTAAACAAGATTTGGTTGACAATAAAAAAGTTGAGCAAAATACAGACACTCCAAGTTTAGAACAAAAAGAAAATGAGTTTCAAATTTCAAGAGATGAAGCATTAAATCAAAATGATAGAGTACAATTTGAAAACCAAAATGTAATTGGTTCAATTTCATTAAAAGGTGCAACAATAGATGATCTAACTTTTAAAAAATACAATATAAGCTTAGATAGTAATGAAAGAGTTACACTATTAGGTCCAAGAAATATTAAAGAAGGCTATTTAGTAGAAAGTGGCTTTGTTACTACGGATAAAAATATTGATATTCCAAACTCTGAAACTTTCTGGTCAATTAATGGAAATAATAAATTAACTAATCAATCTCCCATAAAATTATCCTGGACAAATGATCAAGGAATAACATTTAAAAAAGAAATATCATTAGATGATAAATTTTTATTCACTATTAAACAAAAAATAATTAATACTACTGATAAAAAATATGATTTTTATTCTTATGGGCAGATCATAAGAAATAAAATCCCTGAAATATCAAATTTTTATATTCTTCATGAAGGTTTGATTGCTACGTTAGATGATGAACTAATTGAAGAGGATTACGATGATATACAAGATAAAAAATTTAGTAAGACTGCCCAAAAAGGATGGTTGGGGATAGGAGATAAATACTGGATAACATCATTAATACCTCCTAGAGATAAAGAATTTAAAACGACATTCGATTATAAAAACAAATTTAGAGCAAATTTTATTACCACCGAACCTCTTGAATTAAAAGAAAATGGTAACATTGAGGAGGAACTGCAAATTATTATAGCTGCAAAAAGAGTAGATGTAATTGATGGTTATTCTAAATCTCTAAACATAGATAAATTTGATTTAGTAATTGACTGGGGTTTCTTATACTTCATTACAAAACCATTATTTTTTGGAATTGATTACTTCTTTAAACTCTTAGGTAATTATGGATTAGCTATTATTGCTATTACAATTTGTATTCGTTTAGCCTTTTTTCCACTAGCTAATTTTTCTTTTAGAAGTATGGCTAAAATGAAAGCACTCCAGCCTGAAATGGTAAGACTTAAAGAGCTTCACAAAAATGACAAAATGAAATTACAGCAAGAAATGATGGCACTTTATAAAAAAGAAAAAGTAAATCCAATGTCAGGGTGTTTACCAATTTTAGTACAAATTCCGGTATTTTTTGCTTTATACAAAGTATTATTTGTAACAATTGAAATGAGACAAATGCCATTCTATGGTTGGATACAAGATTTGTCAGAAAGAGACCCTACATCAATCTTTAATTTATTTGGATTATTGCCTTACGATGTTCCATCCTTCTTGATCATTGGTGCTTGGCCTGTAGCTATGGGTGTTTCTATGTGGATACAACAAAAATTAAATCCAGCACCTACTGACCCTATGCAAGCAAAAATATTTATGTTCTTTCCGCTTTTCTTGACAGTAATATTGGCACCATTTCCGGCAGGATTAGTAATTTATTGGACTGTTAATAATATTTTAACTATGGCTCAGCAAATATTTATAATGAAGAGAACAACAGTTAAAACTACAACATAGACCTAAAAAATTATTCAAAAAGAAATTAATGGATTTAAAAAAAGTACTACCTAAAAATGGGCCACCGATAGAAGAAGTTTCCAAATATATTGAAAAATATAAAAATGATTTAATTGTTATAAAATATGGTGGAAACGTTTTTATTGATAGAAATATTTTTAACAATTTTATAGCAGATATTAAAATATTAAATAAATTAGGACTTTCAATTGTAGTAGTACATGGAGGTGGTCCAAGAATTAAAAGAGAACTGGATAAATCAAATATCAAATCAAAATTTATTAAAGGTTTAAGAGTAACAGATAAAAGAATAGTAAATATAGTTAAAAATGTATTAATTGATTTTAACAATGATATTGTTAATTCTTTGAACAAAGAAAAAGTCCTGGCAGTTTCAATAAATACAAAAAATAATAATGTTATTGAAATAATTCCCGAGGATGAGGAGCTCGGTTATGTAGGAATACCTAATAAAATAAACACTAGTATCATAGAAAATATAATTAAAAAAAATTTAATTCCTATAATTTCACCTTTGGGCTTAGGAAAAAATAACCAAACTTATAACATAAATGGAGATACAGCTGCTGGAGCAATCGCAAAATCTTTAAAATCTAGAAGATTGTTTTTGATGACGAATGTAGAAGGAGTTTTAGACAAAGAAAAAAAACTAATTGAAGAAATTTCCTCGAAAGAAATTTTAGAAATGATCAAAAATGGAACTATCACGGAAGGTATGATTCCTAAAATTAATACTTGCTTAGATGCTGTAAATAATGGAGTTGCAGCAGTTGGTATTATAGATGGAAGAAAACAACATTCTATATTATTTGAAATATTCTCAGATAAAGGCAGTGGAACACTTATCAGAAGAAAATGAAAAACATAAAAGAAATGAAATATCTTCTATTAGATCTAGATGGTGTTTGTTATGGCAAACATAATAATTACTCTTTGGAAAAAGTATTTGGTCAAGTATCAAAAAGAATGACAAAATTTATTTCAGAAAAACTTAATATAGATTTAGAAAAAGCTAAAGAATTACAAACTAATTATTTTTATAAATATAATACAAGTTTAAATGGTCTTATGATACACCATGATATTCAAGCAGAAGAGTTTTTAAAATATGTTCACACCATAGATCTTTCATTTATGAAAGAGGACAAAGTAATGAGAAATGAGCTTGAAAAATTAGATATGGAAAAATTTATTTATACCAATGGTAGTGCAGAACATGCTAAAAATATATTAACTCACCTTGGTGTATATGATCTCTTTGGAAGAGATAAGATTTTTGATATTAAAGATGGAGGATATGTACCTAAACCTGAGGCACAAACTTTTGATTTGATGGTTAAAAAATTTGGTATAAATCCTAAAAAAACTATTTACATAGAAGATATAGCTAAAAATCTCAGTATTGGATATGAAAGAGGCTGTACAACTGTTTGGCTAATTAATAATGAACATTTTGGAAAGATAGACTCTGATAAAGATTATATTTCTCACAAAATTGAAAATCTATCTTTATTTCTAAAAGAAATGAGGCTATTAAAAAGTAAGTAAATTATGTCTTTAGAAAAAATTATAAATGATGCTTGGAAAAATAAAGACCAAGTCAACTCTAGCTCTAACCAGTATTTAAAAGATGCTATTAATCAAGTAATTGAAGATTTAGATAGTGGCAAATCAAGAGTTGCAGAAAAAATTAATGGTGAATGGGTTACTCATCAACACCTTAAAAAAGCAATCATGCTAAGCTTTAAAATCTACCCAATGGAAAATTTAAATGGACCATACTCTAGTTGGTTTGACAAAGCACATTTACTTAAAGGCAAAACAGCAGGATGGACTAAAGAACAGCATGAAGCCGCGGGTTTTAGAATGGTTCCTAATAGTCCAGTTAGAAAAGGATCCTTTGTGGGAAAAAATGCAGTTCTAATGCCATGCTATGTAAACATTGGTGCCTACATAGATGAGGGTACAATGATTGATACATTTGCAAGAGCTGGTAGTTGTTGTCAAATTGGAAAGAATTGTCATATATCAGCAGGTAGTGGTGTTGGTGGAGTTCTTGAGCCAGCTCAAGCATTACCTACAATTATAGAGGATAATGTATTTTTAGGAGCAATGTCTGAGGTGGTAGAAGGAGTTATAGTTGGAGAAGGTTCAGTGTTAAGCATGGGAATGTTAATTACTCAATCTACAAAAATAGTAAATAGGTCAACTGGTGAGATTTCGTATGGAAAAATCCCCCCATATTCTGTAGTTGTACCAGGTTCTCTTCCTGATAAAAAAAATCCATCCGCGCCATCACTAAGTTGTGCAGTAATTATTAAACAAGTTGACGAGAAAACTAGATCAAAGACCTCAATTAACGATCTTTTAAGAGAATAGATTAATGAAAACTTATAATGAAGTAAAGTTAGCTCAAGAGCTAATAAGATTTCCAACAATTAAAACTGAGGATAAAGGTATAATGAAATTCTTATCAAAAAAACTTTCCTCAATTGGTTTTAAATGTAAAGTTATTAAATCAAAAGGAACTGGAACAAAATCAGCATTAAATTTATATGCAAGATTTGGTAAATCAAAACCTCACATAAATTTTTTAGGACATACTGATGTGGTTGCTAACCTTAATAACTGGAAAATTCCTCCATTTAGAGGAGTTGTAAAAAAAGGATATTTAAACGGCAGAGGATCTCAAGATATGAAGGGTGGAGTAGCTTGCTGGATAAGTGCAGCTAGTAATTTTATTAAAAAAAAAAAATTTAAAGGATCTATTTCAATTATCATTTCAGCTGATGAAGAAACGACAGGTTATGGATGTCCAGCAGTTATAAAATACCTTAAAAGAAAAGGTGAAAAAATTGATTTTTCTATAGTAGGAGAACCATCTTCAAATAAATCAGTTGGGGATGAAATAAGAATTGGAAGACGCGGTTCTATGAATGGAATTATAAACATATACGGAAAAAGTGGTCACTCAGCATTTGCTGGGTCATATATCAATCCATGTACAGCCTTGGCTAAAATAATAACAAAATTAAAAAGTTCATCTTTAGATAATGGTACTAAATTTATGCCTCCATCTAATCTAGAATTTACAAAAATGAACGTAAATAATTTATCTGAAAATGTAGTACCTCAGTCAGCTAGTGCAAAATTCAATGTTAGATTTAATTCTAAACATAAATCATCCTCTCTAAAAAAAAAGTTAAGTAAAATAATTAATGCAATAGCTAAAAAGGAAAAATGTAAAGCTAAAATTGAATATAAAGTTAGTGGTGAGGCTTTTTATACTAAACCAAATAAACAAATTTATATGGTTAAAAAAATTGTTAAAAAAGTTACTGGCAACTCAGCGAAATTAAATTGCAGAGGTGGTACAAGTGATAGTAGATTTTTAGGCTCAATCCCAAGATTAGAATTAGGATTAAGAAATAGTACTATTCACATGGTTGATGAAAGATCTCCAATTTCGGATTTGAAAATATTAACTAGAATATATAATAGTATTTTAGAAAATTATTTTTAATGAAAACAGCAATAATTACATCAAAATCTTCTTTAGATCACAATACTGGTTCTGGACATCCTGAGAACATCTCAAGGGTTACTTCTATACTCGAAACATTAAAAAAAAATAAAAAGTTAATTTGGAAAAAACCAGTTAGTTTCGATAAAGAGATTATAAAACAAGCACATTCCTCTAATTATTTAGATACAGTTGAAAATGCTTTTCCTGAAAAAGGTTTTGTATTTCTAGATGGTGATACAGTTGTTTCGCCAGGTAGTAAAGATGCAACTTTTGATGCAGTTGGTTCGATAATCACTGCGATTGATGGAGTTGAAAATAAAGAATTTGGAGCCGCTCATTGTGTTACAAGACCTCCGGGCCATCACGCTGAAAAAAGTAAAGCTATGGGTTTTTGTGTAATAAATAATATTAGTGTTGCAGCAAATTATTTAATTTCAAAATATAAATATAAAAGAGTAGCGGTTTTAGATTGGGATTGTCACTTTGGAAATGGAACTTATGATATTCTTAAATCAAATAAAAATGTTTTTTTTTCGAGCTTACACCAATATCCATACTATCCAGGTGGTGGAACAGAACATGAAAAGGGTAATCATAATAATGCTTTGAATATTCCATTATCTGCAGGCACAAATTCTAGAGAATATTTTGATGCATATGAACATATGCTTAAAAGACTAAAAGAATTTAGACCAGAGTTTGTATTGATGTCAGCAGGTTTTGACGCTCATAAGGATGATCCTTTATGTCAGTTAAACTTAGAGTCTAAAGATTATTACGAAATAACTAAAAGAGCCTTAGAGACAACTAAAGAATTTAGTAATGGAAAAGTAGTATCTATACTTGAAGGTGGATATGATTTGAATGCTTTAGCTGAAAGTGCCAATGAACATGTTAACGCACTATTAGAATTTAATTGATAAAAATCTAATTCATTATAAATAGCCTACATGAAATTATACAGAATTAAAAAATCCAATATTGATAATAAAGGTCGAGGACTTTACGCTACTAAAAATATTAAAGAAGGAACAAAAATTATTGATTATGTAGGAAAAATTATAACAAACAGGCAAGTAGATGAATCTGATAAATATGACAATAAAAAACCAATATACTTATTTACTCTAAATAAAAAATACACGCTAGATGGTGATTTTTCCTGGAATACGGCTGGATTAATTAATCACAGTTGTGATCCCAACTCTCAATATGATGGTAAAGGTCTAAAAATATGGGTAACAGCTATAAAAGATATTAATCAAGGAGAAGAGTTTACCTGCGATTACGGGTTCAGCTTTGAAAAAGATGATTACAAACAATTTCCCTGTAAATGTGGTGCTAAAAACTGTTGTGGATATATAGTTCGGGAAGAGTCAAGATGGAGACTAAATAAAAAATTTGCAATGAGTAACAAAAAAAAATTAATAAATAATTCTAGATAAATAAAGTCCTTCTGGTGGTGCAGGAGGAGCGCATAAAATTCTTTTTTTTGACTTCATAATGCCCTCAAACTTTTTTAATGACCATTTTTTTTCTCCAACATATTTTAAACAACCAACCATTGAACGCACTTGTTGTTGCAAAAATGATTGAGATCTAAATTCAATTTCAATTTTATCTTTAAAGGATTTAATTTTAGCCATTTTCATAGTTTTAAATGGACTTTTTGCCCTACAACTAGAGGATCTAAAAATGGAAAAATCTTTTCTTCCAATTAATTTTTTTGCAGCTTTTTTCATAGATATTAGATCAAGCTTTTTCATAATGTGCCAACCTCTATTCTTCTCTAGAACTGGTACACTTAATCGGTTAATAATTATATATTTATATATCCTCATTTTAGCTGAAAACCTTGCATGAAAATTTTTATTTCTTTTTCTTATTTTAAGAATCACAACTGCATCTTTATTTAAAAAATGATTGATTGATTTTAAAAATCTATCAATTTGAGTTATTTTAGTTTTAGTATCAAAGTGAGCAGATTGTTCAATTGCATGTACACCTGTGTCTGTTCTTCCTGATCCAAATAATATTATTTTTTCTTTTAAAAGTTTCGAAATTTTCTCTTGAATAATTCCCTGAATAGTTTTTCCTTTTTTTTGAATTTGCCAACCTCTAAAATTAGTACCAACGTACTCAATCAATATTTGATATCTAAACATTAGATAATATTGAACCCTTTTTAATTTGCGATCCAAGCATAAATTCTCCTATTTTTTGGGGTTTTTTTCCTTGTCTTTGAATTTCAAGAATCTTGATAGATTGATTATTACTACAAGCAATTTCTAGCTTTTCAGATAAAACTTCACCAACTTTACCTATGCTGTTTCCAATTTCAGCTTTCAAAATTTTATATCTTTCTCCTTTAAAACTAAAAAAAGCACCAGGTCTAGGATTTAAGCCATTTATCTTTCCAATGATTCTTGGTGCTTCAGTGTTCCAATCAATCTGTCCTTCTTTTTTATCTATTTTTTTTGCGTAAGTTGCTTTTGAGTGATCTTGTTGAACAAATTTTACCTTATCTTCCAATATATTATCTATATTTTCTAAAATTTTTTCTGCCGCAAGAATAGATAATTTTTCTGAGATTTCTTGAGTATTATTATTTCGCTCTATTTTTATCTTATAGATATTGCTAACAGGTCCACTATCTAATTCTTCTACAATTTTCATGATACTTATTCCAGTTTCATCATCTAAATTCATAATCGATCTTTGAATGGGTGCAGCTCCTCTCAATTTAGGAAGTATAGATCCATGAATGTTTATAAAACCTTTTTTAGTTAGTTTTAAAAAATTTTTAGGAATCAAATTTCCGTACGCAACAACTAATGCTAAATCAGCATCTAATTTTTTTATAAATTCATATTCCTCATTATTATCTTTTAAAGTTTGAGGTACTCTAAAATCTAAATTTAACGTTTCTGAAATGCCCTGAATTGGTGACTTATTTATCTTTTGGCCTCTTTGGGATTTTTTTGGAGGTTGAGTATAAACAACTGAAATTGGATATCCATTTTGATATAAGGATTTTAATATTGGAACAGCAAACATTGGTGTGCCCATAAAAATAATTTTTTTAGGCATTTTAAATTAAATAACTATCTGGTTTGATTTAAGTTTTGATAGTTTTTTAATAATCATGGATTTTTTTAATTTTGACAAATGATCAATAAAAAGTATGCCTTCAAGGTGATCCATTTCATGTTGTATACAAGTAGCTAGCAATCCCTCAGCATGCAAAGTTTGTTTTTTTCCATAATAATCTAAATATTGAACATCGCATGAACTTGGTCTATCAATCTCAGCAAATTGATTTGGGACAGATAAACACCCTTCTTCATAAGTAGCTTTTTCAGAATTTTTATTTTGAATTACTGGATTAACAAAATATCTTGGTTCCTTTTTTTCTTTATCTCGACTTAAATCCATAACAATGATTCTTTTTGGAACTCCTATTTGAATTGCAGCAAGACCTATTCCATTAGCTGCATACATGGTTTCCAACATATCATCCATTAGACTCTGCTCTTCTTTATCTACTTTCTCTACTGATTTAGATACTCTTCGCAAAAGTTTATTTGGTTCAGTTAAAATTGATTTTACTGTCATAATAAGTTTATTTTAGTTTATTTTTTAAACTTTTAAAGGCAGAACTTTTAATAAAATTTTATTTCTAATATAATCAATATCTAATTGATTAAGAGCACTAACAATAAAATACAAGGTATCCTCGTCAAGTGCTTCGAGTTTATCTTGTCCAATTACTTGAATTATTCTTAAAACTGCTGTTCCAATTTCATTATTATTTATCATTACTTGAATATCAGCTGGAATTTCTGACTCATTTATTTCATAAAGATCTTCATATTTTTTGGAAATTTTAATTCCATCAGATCGAATTGACTCAATTAAAATTATATCTTTTTTTGTAACTTTGTACTTTTTATCTTTTTTAATTTTTTTTAAAAAACCATTTAAATCCTTTTCAATTTTAGATTTTGCATAATCTCCATTAAAATAATTGACCAATCTCGATTGATGAAGGATATCTTTATTAAATCTTATATCTTTTTTTTGTTCTTCTTTATTTTTTAAATTATTAAAATAAAATGTTGTAAAATTTGAAGGTACTTCTTCAGGATTTATATTTTCTAGTAATACGACTAATTGTTCATCAAATGCTTTGCTGTGATTATCTTTAATGAATAATTCTTTTAGTATTTTTATTAATTCAAGTTTATTATTTGTATCAGACTCTAAAAGTATTTTTTGATAAATCAATGCTTTTGCTTCTACATTAGATAAAGTTTTATAAGCTTCAAAAGCATTCAAAAGTTGATTAATATTAAATTGGAACCTTTTATATATTTCAAATAAATCATTTTCTGAATAATTTTTGTCATGAGTAGCTTTTTCAATTAAAGAAATCTTATCGAAATCATCTATTTCTATTTCATCTATATTATATAGTAAATTAGCTGAAGCCAAATATTTCCAAATTATTTTTTTAGTGTTTTCATTGGGCTCAAAAATAAAATCTGGATTAGTTCTATGGGCTAAATGAAAATCTAAAATATTTTTTTCTGAAATCAAAAGTTCAGATTTATTAGTATATCCAAATAAAAAGTTTAATTTCTTTTCAAAATATTCATCCTTAAATCCTAGTTCTTTTTTTAAATCAAAAATTAATTGCGCTTCTTCATTCCTTCCATCATTAATTAAGCAATATAAGTTAAATTTAGAAAGGTATTCATCATTTATAACTTCAGTATTTTTAGAAAATATTTCACAAGCCTTAGTGACATTTGACTCTGACAAATACTGATCAACTAAATATCTACTAAGTTTAGGGTGCAAGTTAATTATTTGATTTTTAATTAAATACTCTTCAATCAAATCTCTATCTTTACTTTTAATTAACCAATCTGATTTAAATTTTAAAAACTCTTCTTCTTTTATATTAATATTTGGATAATAAGCATTAGTTAATAAAGCAATATTCATTATATCTGATGCGTCATCAGATAAATTTATTTTTGATAAATTTGAAAAAAGGTATTTAAGCTGATCACCATTTGAATTTGACCACATATCAATTTTTAAATCATAGTCTTCAGGATCATAAAGTCCTATAATTTTCAGTTCTTTAGAATTTAAAGTTGAGTCTACTTCTACTTTTTCAATTTTTTTATTTGACTGCATATCATAAATGCTTGGTTCCAAAACTTTATCGTCCTCAATTTCAACCAAAGAGTTGTTTGATGTTTCTTGTTCTATATTTTGCTTATCAATATTCCAAATATCAATTGGTTCTTCTTCTGCATTAACAGGTAAACCAAGAAAGGAAATAACAAATATAATTGATAAATATTTTTTATTTAACAATTTTAAAGTTTTCATTAGGGATAATTTTTTCTATTTCTTTTTTAGGAGCGGGAAAATCTATTTTATTTAGAAGAAAAATTACTCCTATAACAATAACTAAAATTAAACCTAACTTAATGGTCAAACCTAGAATGCTACTGCTTAAACTTGTTTTTTTAGTAAATTGCATATAACTTTGATTAAATTCAAATTAAGACATATTTGTGTTTTTTCAACACAGAAACTTATGAAATCAAAAAAAAATTTAGTTTTTTTAGGTATGATGGGATCAGGAAAGTCCTCTATAGGCTTAATTGTATCAAAAAAACTTAATATTGAATTTATAGATATTGATTACGAAATTGAAAAAAAACTAGGAATGAAAATTTCAAAAATTTTTGAAAATAAAGGAGAAAAATATTTTAGAGAAATTGAGGAAGAAATAACATTAAAAATTTTAAAAAACAAAAAAAAAATAATTTCTTTAGGAGGTGGAGCCTTTTTAAATAAAAAAATTAGTAAGGAGATTTTAGACAACCATATATCTTTTTGGCTAAATTGGGATAATAAAACTCTAATAAATAGAATTAAAAATAGTCAAAAAAGACCTAAAGCATTTAAATTATCTAAAAATGAGTTAATACAATTAATAAATGAACGATCTATTTTATATTCTAAAGCCCTCTATAAAATTAATTGTGAAAACCTTTCAAAAACTGAAATAGCTAATAATATATTGAGAATATATGAAACCTATTAAACTTACTGTTAAAACTAAATCTGAAACTTATCCAATTATTATTGGTTACAATCTAGTTCAAGATCTCTCAAAGATATTAAAAAAAAACTCAATAAATTTTAGTCAATGTTTGCTTGTAATTGATAAAAAAATACCAAAAAAAATAATTTCTAAAGTTACAAAATCTTTAAAAAAAAAAAAGATTTTTAAATATTATTTTGAAGCTAGTGAAAAAAATAAAAATCTAAACAAAATTAATGAAATATTAAAAATTTTACTAAACAAAAATTTTTTAAGACAAGATTGTTTAATAACTATTGGTGGTGGAATTACAGGAGATGTTGGGGGTTTTGCTGCAAGCTTATATAAAAGAGGTTTGCAATTCATAAATTTACCTACAACCTTACTATCTCAAGTAGATTCATCTGTTGGGGGTAAAACAGGAATAAATACAAAACAAGGTAAAAATCTTATTGGAAGTTTTTATCAGCCAAAATTAGTGATAAGTGATAGTTCATTTTTAAAATCACTTCCTTATAGAGAGATTGTATGTGGTTATGCTGAAATTTTAAAACATTCTATAATAAAAAATAAAAATTTTTATAATTATCTTAATAAAAATGCCTCACAAATTTTAAAACTTAAATCAACTTTTATAGAAAAGGCTATTTATAAAAGCTGTAAAATCAAAAAAGATGTGGTTGAAAAAGATGAAAAAGAAAAAGGAGTTAGAAAAATTCTAAACTTTGGCCACACTTTCGCCCATGCTTATGAGGCTGCTTTAGGATATTCAAAAAAATTAAATCATGGAGAAGCGGTTTTTTTAGGAATGAATAGCGCTCTTAAATTTTCATTAGATAATAAATTGATGAAAAAAAATGATTATCTGTCTATTATTTCACATATTAATAAACTGAAACTACCTTTAGATATTAGAGAGTATTTTTCAATTTACAATTTAAATAAGATTCTCTCCTTTATGATCAAAGATAAAAAAAATAAAACAAAAAAAATAAATCTTATTTTATTAAAAAAAATAGGTTCAACAATTATCAACAATCATTATGAAACAAAAAAAATAAAAAAATTTTTAAGAAGAGAACTAATTAATTAAAATTTGAATAGAATGAATATATTCTTTTAATTCTTTATTCAAAACCTTATAAATCTTTTTATTACTTTCTATGCGACTATATTTTCTTAATTCCTCTGAATTGATATTTAATTTTAAATGAAACTTTCCGGGTTCATTGCTGGCATGACTTTTATGAAGAAAAGATTTATCTTCAATTATAACCTTTTCTATTTTAAAATTATCCTCTAACTTTTTTTTTACAATTGAAATTAAGTAATTTATATTCATAAATAATATTACTATATCATGAAAAATATTTGTGACTGGAATAATTGTAAAGAAGTTGCTGAATATAAAGCTCCTGTTGAAAAAGATAATAGCAGAAAATATAGAATGCTTTGCTTGGAACATGTAAAAGAATTTAATAAAAACTGGAATTATTTTTCAGGAATGAACGATGAACAAATAATTGATTTTTTAAAATCAGACATGACATGGCATAAACCAACACAAAGCTTCACTTCATCAGATAATTTCTTTAAAGTTTTGTGGAATGACACTCTTAAAGATGAATTTGATAAAGATAGATTTAAAAGCGAATATAATCACATGCGACAATTCAAATTTGACCATAAAGATATTAAAGCTTTTGGAATTTTAGGAATTTCTGTGGGTTTAAAATGGAAAAAAATTCAAGAAAAATTTAAAACCCTTGTCAAAAAATTCCACCCGGATATAAATGCAGGAAATAAAAAATATGAAGAAAAGCTGAAACAAATTACTTTAGCATATACTCAATTAAAAAATACATACAGGGAAAAAATTGACACCTAATATTAACTTAAAACCAGACATAAAAGTTTCTGTTAAACAAACTTTTGGATTAGACACCAACATGGAAGTTGATGCATTCTCACAAAAAAGTGAATATGTTCCAGAAATTGATAAAAATTATAAATTCGATAGAGATACTTCTCTTGCTATTATTTCAGGATTTGCATTCAATAAAAGAGTTTTAGTCCAGGGCTATCATGGTACAGGTAAATCTACTCATATTGAACAAATTGCTGCAAGATTAAACTGGCCTTGTATCAGAGTAAATCTAGATAGCCACATTAGTCGTATAGATCTAATTGGTAAAGATGCAATAGTTTTAAAAGATGGAAAACAAGTAACTCAATTCAATGAAGGAATTTTACCTTGGTCAATTCAAAACCCTGTTGCACTTGTTTTTGATGAATACGATGCAGGAAGACCAGATGTAATGTTTGTTATTCAAAGAATATTAGAAGCTGAAGGAAATTTTACTCTTCTTGATAAAAACAAAGTAATTAAACAGAATAAATATTTTAGATTATTTGCAACCTCAAATACTGTCGGTTTAGGAGATACAACTGGTCTTTACCATGGTACTCAGCAAATCAACCAAGGACAAATGGATAGATGGAACATTTTAACAACTTTGAATTATCTTAATCTAGAAGCTGAAATGGAAATCATTCTAGCAAAAAACAAAAATTTAAATAATTCAAAAGGAAAAGAAAAAGTTGCAAACATGATTAAGGTTGCTTCTTTGACTAGAAAGGGCTTTATGGCTGGTGATATTTCAACTGTTATGAGTCCAAGAACAGTTTTACATTGGGCAGAAAATGCTGAGATTTTTAAAGATACAGGATACGCTTTTAGAGTAACCTTTTTGAATAAATGTGATGAATTAGAAAAAAATACTATTGCAGAATATTATCAAAGATGTTTTGGAGAAGATCTTCCAGAATCTTTGGTAAATATTCAAATCTAATGAGTAAAGAAACAAATCTGAAGGAAAAATTAAGACAGGCTCTTGCTTCAACAATTAGAGTAATTTCTGATGATTTAGAAATTAAAAAAAAACCTGAAGATAACAAAAGTTCAAAAAAATTTAATTTTTTTGAATTAGATAATATAAATAATAAAAGTGACTTTATTAAAGCTAGGGCGGAGGCAGATTCAGCTGCATTAAAAAAAAAGTTTTCTAATGATGCAATATATCAAAAAAATTCACCTAATAATTCTAATTGTAAATCTCTTTACTCCATAACAGAAAAAATTAGATATGAAAGTCTAGGTGGTAAAATGCTTAAAGGAATAAAAAAAAATTTTAAAGATAATTACAATCAATTAATTCATTTAAAAAGAAAAGATCAGCTAAAAACAAAAGATGATGTTCCTGTTGTTGAAGCTTTTGAGCTTTATATGCTTAAAAATTTTCATAATATTAAATTAAATTCTTTAACTTCTAAAATGTTAAGTTTTTGGGAAAAAGATTTTAATCAATCGATTGAAGAACACTTAAAATTTTTAAAAGATAATTTAGAAGATCAAAACAAATATAGCTCAAAATTTTCAGAAATACTTCAAAATTTAGATATCCTGCAAACTGAAGATGAAAATGAGTCAAACGAAGAAAACCAGGATAATAGTCAAGATAATCCGTCTAATGATGATCAAGAAAATGAAAATAAAGATCAAAAGGATCAAAGAAAAGAAGAAGAAAACGAGGCAAGTTTAGATTCAGACTATGATATTGATGAATATAAAATGGATGAACAGCTAGTAGATACAGACTCTGAAAAACAAAGTTCTGAACAAGTGATACAAAAAAGAAATCTAAATGATCTCAATCTAAATTATAATATCTATACAAATCAATATGATGAAATAGTTAAAGCTGAAAATTTAGAAAATACAGATGAAGCTAATAAACTTAGAAAAACATTAGACCAACAACTAATTGGCTTTCAAGATGTTGTAACTAAACTCGCAAATAAACTACAGAGGCAACTTCTAGCAAAACAAAATAGAACATGGGAATTTGATTTAGAGGAGGGTCTTTTAGATAGCTCAAAACTACCTAGAATAATTATTGATCCGTACAATTCTTTGTCATTTAAAAAAGAAAAGGATTTGGAATTTAAAGATACAATTGTAACCTTATTGATAGATAACTCTGGTTCAATGAGAGGAAGACCAATTACTATTGCAGCAATTTGTGCAGATATTTTATCAAGAACTTTAGAGCGTTGTTCAGTAAAAGTAGAAATTTTAGGTTTTACTACAAAAAATTGGAAAGGAGGTCAGAGTAGAGAGTTTTGGAATAAAGAAGGTAAACCAAAAAAACCTGGTAGATTAAATGATTTAAGACACATAATTTATAAAAGTGCAGATACCCATTGGAGACAAGCTAAAAATAACCTAGGTTTAATGTTAAAAGAAGGCCTACTTAAAGAAAATATCGATGGAGAAGCAATCAATTGGGCTTTTACTAGATTAAAAAAACGTAAAGAGGAAAGAAAAATTTTAATGGTAATTTCTGATGGAGCACCAGTTGATGATTCAACTTTATCAGTGAACTCAGGTGATTTTTTAGAAAAACATTTAAAAAAAACAGTTAAATTAATTGAAGAAAAAACCGAAATAGAAATATTAGCAATTGGAATTGGTCATGATGTTTCAAGATACTATAATCGAGCAATTAAAATTACTGATGTAAATGAACTTGGTGATGTTATGATTTCTCAACTAAGCTCCTTATTTGATAATAAAAAAAGATTACATTAAATATTAAACAAATTATTATTTTTCCATCTAATTGAAACTTTAACTCCACTTCTTGTTATTGAATTTCTACAATCAACTGTAGCAAAATTTTTTTCTAATAAGATTTTTCCGATAAAAAGACCCAAACCTAAACCAGTATTAGATTTTTGATTTATATTTAAACCTTTTAGATAAGGCTCTCCAATTTTTGATAAAATATCACTTGGATATCCAGAACCATCATCTTCTATGATTATTTCTGTGAGTTCACTATCACTTTTTAAAGTGATATAGATATTATCTTTTGAAAATTTATTAGAATTACCTATAAAATTTCTTAAACCATAAATAATTTCTAAAGATTTAGTTATTTTTTTTGAATTCAGATCCTGGTCAAAATTAAGAATAAAATTTTTTTTACTAATTTCTTTAAATGATGAAACTATTTCTATTAAATAATCTCTAATAGTTATGTCTTTATCGATAAAATCATCTTCTTCTATTGGATTTAAAGTTAAACGTTTTAAAATTTTATTACACCTTTCTACTTGGCTAGATAATAATTCTAAATCTTTTTTAAACTCTTTTTTACCTTTAAATTGTTTTGTTAATTCATTAGTGATCACTTTTATTGTTGAAAGCGGAGTTCCCAAAGAATGAGCAGCGGCAGCGGCTTGTCCACCTAGAGATAGAAGTTCATGTTCCTTAGCCATTACTTCTTCCATTTTAGCTAATGCTTCTTTTCTTAGCCGAGATTGTTTTCCAAATATCATTGCAAAATAATTTAAAAAAACTAAAGCGATTATCAAAGCAATTGGTATAGAATAATAATAATAAGAACTTACATGAAAATGATCACTTAATGGTGCTGGCAAATTTTCAGAGTAAAAAGTTAAAAATATAATAAAGCTTATAGTTAATAAAACTAATAAAATATTTGTTTTAAAACTTAAATTAGATGACGAAAAAACACTTGGAATTAATATAAAAATTATAAAAGGATTAATGATACCTCCCGTCAAATAAAGTAATATACCTAATTGGAAAATATCAATTACTAAAAATATAAAAGCCGATTTATCAGATAATTGAGTCTTTTTATGTATTATAATTAGATAAACATTACTTAATATTCCTAAAAATATTACTAGGTTTGATAGAATATAATTAAATTCAAAATTTAAAATAAAATATACTAAATTAACTGCTATAAACTGACCTAAAATTGCGATCCATCTTAAAGTTATGTAAGTTGATTTTTTAAATGAATGATATTTTGAAGTTTCAAAAAACTTCATTATTAAATGTCAAGATTTTGAACATTAATTGCATTTGAAATAATAAAATCTTTTCTTAATGCAACATCATTACCCATTAACGTGTGTATAAGACTTTGATCTTTTTTAATATCTTTAGAATATTGTACCTTTAGTAAATTTCTCGTTTCTGGATCTAGTGTAGTGCTCCATAACTCTTCAGGATTCATTTCACCAAGTCCTTTAAATCTCTGAATATTCATTTTAGATTTTTCTACGTTGAGAGCTTTTATATATTCTTTTGTTCCTTTTTTATTTCTTTTTATTTCTTTATTATTATTTAAAATATAATTCTCTAGCTCCTTTTCATCTTTTATATATATACCCTTCGATCCTTTATTAATTTTAAATAAAGGCGGTTGAGCTAAATACACATGTCCATTTTCAATTAATTTATTAAATGGTTTATTATTAAAAAAAGTTAATAATAAAGCTCTAATATGAGAACCATCAACATCTGCATCTGTCATAATTATAATTTTTCCATATCTTAAATCTTTTAAGTCTATCTCTTGCACTTTTGGGTCTAATCCTAAGGCATTGATTAAAGTAACTATCTCATTTGAAGATATCATTTTTGACAAAGCCTTAGTTCTTTGATCTGAACCATTTCCATTTCCTTTACCATTTTTTTTTATATTCAAGTCTTCAACATATGTATTCAAAATCTTCCCCCTTAAAGGTAAAACTGCTTGATTTGCTCTGTTTCGTCCTTGTTTTGCTGAACCACCTGCAGAATCTCCCTCTACGATAAATAATTCTGTACCTTCCTGTTTGCCTATTTGACAATCAGCTAATTTGCCAGGTAATCCACTCAATTCTAAAGCTCCTTTTCTTCTGACATTTTCTCTAGCTTTTCTTGCTACATCTCTAGCTGTTGCAGCCTGAATAATTTTTGCTAAAATAACTTTTGCTATAGATGGATTTTGATCAAACCAAATTGATAATTTTTCATTAATTATCGTTTCAACTATCGTTCTTACTTCAGATGATACTAGCTTATCTTTTGTTTGAGATGAAAATTTAGGATCTGGTATTTTAGTTGAAAGCACACAAGTTAAACCTTCTTTAATATCATCTCCAGAGATCGATAATTTATTTTTTTTTAGAAGATTATTATCATTAACATACTTGTTAATTATTCTTGTTAAAGCACTTCTAAAACCTAAAACATGCGTTCCTCCATCTTTTTGGTAGATATTATTTGTGTAAGGAAAAACATCTTCGGAATATCCTGCATTCCATTTTAGTGAACACTCTACTTCAATATCATTTTTTTTACCTTCAACATAAATTGGCTTTTTAAAAAGGGTATTTCCATTTTTATTTTGAATCTTTTCTCTTTTTTCATCTAAAAATTCTACGAATTCTATTATGCCACCATCAAATTTAAAATCTTGAATTTTTTCATTTTTTTGAGTTGCATCAACAAAAATAATTTTGATACCTTTGTTTAAAAAAGCTAACTCTCTCATTCTTTTAATAAGAATAGTTCCGCTAAACTTTATAGATGAAAAAATTTCTTTTGAAGGTAGAAAGGTTATTTGAGTTCCTGTTTCTTTTGATTTTCCAATTTCTTTTAAAGGTTTTTTTGCTTTACCATTGCTAAACTCAACATAATATTTTTTACCATCTCTATTAATTTCTAACTCTAATTTTTCTGATAAAGCATTTACAACAGAAACACCGACTCCATGTAAACCTCCAGAAACTTTATAAGAATCATGATCAAATTTACCACCCGCATGTAATTGTGTCATAATAACTTCTGCAGCAGATTTTTTTTCTCCTACATGCATATCTACAGGAATACCTCTGCCATCATCTTTAACTGTTAAGGTTCCATTAGAGTTTATTTTAACTAAAATTTTTTTACAATATCCTGCTAAAGCTTCATCTATAGAGTTATCTACAACCTCGTAAACCATATGATGTAAACCTGTACCATCATCTGTATCGCCAATATACATGCCTGGTCTTTTTTTTACTGCTTCAAGACCTTTTAAAACTTTAATCGAGGCTGCCTGATATGTATTTTTATTTGTCATTTTTTTAGTTTTTGGAAAAAGAAAATTATAACATTTTTTAAAAAAATTGCTGATTTATATTTTTTAAGAAATACTTATATCGTTAAATTATAGTTGAAATATAAGGCTTATTTCATGGCGGAGAGAATGGGATTCGAACCCATGAAAGGATTGCTCCTTTACACGCTTTCCAAGCGTGCGCCTTCAACCACTCGGCCACCTCTCCTTTAAGATGGAATAATAAATTCCTTAAATTTATCTAAATTATTTAAAATATAATCAGGAAATCTTTTATCTAAACTTACTTGTTTATATGTATGACCTCGATTATATAAATCAGATTTTTGATTTATTTTATTCCTAATAATTTCAACAGATGAAAACTTATCTTGAGAAAATTCAGTATGTGCAAAAGTTTTTAATTTTAAAGAAATATTTTCTGGCGTCATTAAATTATTAAAATGCCATCCTCCATTTTTGAACAATTCTATACTTTTTTCTTTATCAATTCTAAAAAAATTATAATTTAAATTTTTGGATTTAACTTTTTGCCTCATAAAATCTATAGAATGTAAATTCTTTTTTTTTGCTACTCTTGTTCCTTCCCATGGACTTTCATAAGGATTAAATAAATTAAATTTATAATTAAAACAATCCTGTAAAAAAATTCCATATTTTTTTTTTAAATAAAAATTAATTAAAATTTTTGGATTTGGAATTTCATCTGGATCAGAAAAAAAAATATAATCTTCTTTATCAATAAAATTAAGACTTTCTAACAAAAACTCTCTTTGAATCGCTTGATTTTTCCATGGGTTATTATTTTTTGGAAATGGTTTTTCTAAAAAAAAATACTTTATTTTTTTTTGATCATAATAATTTAATAGTTTAAAGTTTTTATTTTTTTGAATACCTTTATGATTAAATTGAGATTCACATATAACAAAATAATCAACATAATCTTTTAAAATGTTGTATCTAATTTCAAACATAAAATTATTGTCAAAAAAAGTTATACAATCAATAATTTTACTTTTATTCATTTAACCAGCTTTCTATTATCTTAGTATTTAATATAGTTTCTCTAAAGCTCATCCCTGGATGGCTTATCTTTTTAATTCCATTAATTAAATTTTTGCTAATTGTTTCTATCTGATATGAATAAATATTTTTATTATTATCAAAATTTATTAATTTATCATTTTTATTGTTAAATTTTATGTTTAGATTGTTGCCTTTCCACGTATCATTTAAAATAACTGTCCCTTTATCGCCTTTTATTATACTTAAACTACCTAAATTTTTTTTAAAAGATGAATATATCTTTGAATTAAATCCATTCTCAAAAACTAGCTCAGCACTTGAATTTATATCAATTCCTGTTTCTCCTATTTCTTTTGAAGCATTAATTATATTAAAATTACCAAATCTATTTTCATCTATAATTGAGCTTATCATCAAGCTAAAAGAGGAGGGATAACAACCTAAATCATAGATACAACCTCCTCCTAATTGTTTGTTAAATTTTCTATCTTCTGGATTAATTCTTTTTTTTTTGTTTAAGAAAAAGAATTTTTTTTTAGTTATAAGATTCATTCCAAAACAAGATTTCATTGAAAATATATTGCCAATTTCATGGTTTTTTAATATGTTAATTACTTCCTTTATTTGAGGAAGATATCTATACATAAATGCTTCCCCAAAAAAAATGTCCTTATTAATTAAGTTATTATTAATATCTTTTATTTCAGATAACTTCAGAGTTGCAGGTTTTTCCACCAAAGTGTTTTTTTTATTTTCAATACTTTTTATAACCCAATAATAATGCAGTGAATTTGGTAGAGCTATATAAACTATATCTACTTCACTACAATTAATTAGATCTTCATAATTTTCAAATAAAAACTTGTTTTCTATATTATAAAGATTTTTAAATTTATTTAGTTTAAATTTGTCTTTACTAGATACCGCTAATAATTTTGCATTTTTTATATCTAAAAAAGCTTCAGAAAAGCTTTCAGCAATTCTTCCTAAACCTATAATTCCCCAATTAAGTTTTTCCATAAATCATTCTTTTTGAATTTTCAAAACTCCAATAAATGCTTCTTGAGGAATTTCTACATGGCCAAACTGTTTTGATCTAGCTTTCCCTTTTTTTTGTTTTTCTAAAAGTTTTCTTTTTCTATCAGTGGCTCCTCCACCATGAATTTTCGTTAAAACATCTTTTTTGAAACCTTTTATAGTCTCTCTTGCAATAATTTTTCCTCCTATTGCAGCTTGAACAGGTATCATAAAATTATGTCTAGGAATTAAATCTTTTAACTTTTCACACACTTCTCTTCCTATCCTTTGAGCAAAATCTTTGTGTATCATCATTGCAAGTGCATCAACTGGTTCACCATTTACTAAGATACCCAATTTTACCAAATCACCTTCTTTGTAAGCTTCTATCTCATAATCAAAACTTGCATATCCACTTGTCATTGATTTAATTCTATCATTAAAATCAAACACAACTTCATTTAAAGGAAGTTCATATGTTAAAACTGCTCTATTCCCTGAGTAAGTTAAATTTATTTGTATTCCTCTTTTATCTTGACATAATTTAATAATTGACCCTAAATATTGATCAGGAGTTATTACTGTTGCTTTAATCCAAGGTTCTTCGATAGATTTTATTAGAGTAGGATCTGGAACGCTTGAAGGATTTTGTAAATCAATAATTTTACCATTGTTTAAATTCACCTTATAAACCACTCCAGGTGTAGTAGTTATGAGATTAATATCAAATTCTCTTTCTAATCTTTCTGTTATAATTTCAAGATGCAGCAACCCCAAAAAACCACATCTAAACCCTAGCCCCAGTGCAGATGAAGACTCTGCTTCATAAGAAAAACTTGCATCATTTAATTGTAATTTAGCTAAACCATCTTTTAACTTTTGGTATTCTGAACTATCAACTGGAAAGAGGCCACAAAATACAACTGGTTTACTAGGTTTAAATCCTGGTAAAGCCTTTACATTTGTTTTTACTGCATCGCAAATAGTATCTCCAACTTTAGTATCGGATAAAGCTTTTATACCTGTCGTAATAAATCCAATTTCTCCTGTGTTTAATTCACTTATATCTTTTGGTTTAGGAGTAAAAACACCTACTTTTTCAACTATATAATCTTGATTAGTTGAAAGCATTTTAATTTTCATATTTCTAGTCAATTTTCCATTTATAACTCTTACTAAAATGACCACTCCAAGATAAGTGTCATACCAACTATCAACAAGTAAACATTTAAGATCAGAAGAAATATCTCCTTTTGGACCTGGCAAAATATTAACAATTTTTTCTAAAATATCCTCGATCCCTTCGCCTGTTTTACCAGAACAAGGAATAGCATTATCTGTTTCTATGCCAATAACATCTTCAATTTGAATTTTTGTTCTTTCTACATCTGATGCCGGTAAATCTATTTTATTTAAAACAGGAATAATCTCATGATTAATATCTAAAGCTTGATACACATTAGCTAAAGTTTGAGCTTCAACTCCTTGAGTACTATCAACGATTAATATTGATCCCTCACAAGCATATAAGGATCTGCTAACTTCATAACTAAAATCAACATGCCCAGGAGTATCTATAATATTTAAAATATAATTTTTACCATTTTTTGCTTTGTAACTAAGTTTAACTGTTTGGGCTTTAATTGTTATTCCTCTTTCTCTTTCAATATCCATTGAATCTAGGACTTGAGCTTTCATTTCCCTATCAGTAAGACCACCACACTTATGTATTATTCTATCAGCTATAGTTGATTTACCGTGATCTATATGAGCTATAATTGCAAAATTTCTAATGTGATCAATAGTGCTCATAATTTTTATGATCTTATTTTAGCACCAGTTTTATTTTCTACAGTTTTAATTATTAGACTATTTATTTGTTCAAGATCTTGATCTTTTAAAGTTTTTTCAGAAGATTGAATAGTAACATTAATTGCAATAGATTGTTTGTCTTTAGGTATATTTTCACCTTGATAAACATCAAAAATTTTTACTTCTTTAACTAGATTCTTATCTACACTAGAAATTATTTCTATAAGTTCTTGGGATTTAAAATCTTTATCAATGATAAAAGCAAAATCTCTTTCTGACTTTTGGAAATCAGAAATTTTATATATAGTTTTTTGATCTTTTAAACTTTTCTTAGGTAACAATAGCCTATCTTTAAAAATTTCAAATCCGACTAAACTTTCAACTTTAATATCTAATTTTTTAATAATATTTGGATTTAACTCACCAAAATATGCAACCACTCTATCTTTGCCCTTGTTTAAAAAAATACGCCCAGATTTTCCAGGATGGTAATAATTAGGTGTTTCATCATCTATAAATAATTTCGAGGGGTTAAATCCTGCTTCCTCTAAAGATTGAATTACATCTTTTTTAATGTCAAAAACATCAACATTTCTGGATTTCTCTAACCATGAAAGCCTTGATACTTTCCCCGAACGAAATCCACCCAATACTGTTTCTTGTTCACCAGGCTCTGAACCAGAAAAAACAGGTCCAATCTCAAATAAAGAAATATCTTTAAAGCCTCTATCTATGTTTTTACTTAAATATATAGACAAATTTGAAAAAATTGAATTTCTTAAAACGTTTAAATCGGAACTGATTGGGTTTACAATTTCTATTGATTTTATTTTCTCTCTAAATAAATCATTTATTTTTGAATCTGTAAAAGACCATGTAATCGTCTCTAAATACCCTTTAGTGGCTACTGATCTTTGTAAAAAATGAAATAACCTCTGAGATTGTGTTAACGTTTGTTTTTTTCTAGTTTTAATAGGTTCAATTATTTTAACTTTATCATACCCATAAATTCTCACCAATTCCTCTACAATATCGATTTCTTGATTTATATCTGGTCTCCAAGAAGGTATTTGAAGTTTTAAATTAGATTTATGTGATTTAACTTCAAATCCTAAATTTTTTAAAATTTTTATCATCTCTTTACTAGAGATTTTAAATCCAGAAATTTTTTCAAATAATTTTGTATCAAATTTTATTATTTTTTTTTTTAATTGATCTATTCTTTGAATATCTATTTTACTAATTTTCCCTCCACATATTTCTTTAATCAATTTTACAGCTCTATTTAAACCTAACTCAATCGACATAGGATCAATTCCTCTTTCAAATCTATATTTTGCTTCAGTGTCTATGTTTAAAATATTTGATGTTTTTCTAATTGATCTTGGGTCGAAATATGCTGCTTCAATTAAAACATTTTTAGTATCTATTTCTGTACCAGTTCTAGTGCCACCTATAATCCCACCTAAACCTAAAACGCCCATTTCATCAGCAATAATACACATTCCTTCTTCTAATAAATACTCTTTGTTATCTAGAGCAGTAAATTTTTCTCCTTTTTTTGAATTTCTAACAATTAATCCTTTAACAATTTTATCAGCATCATATGCATGTAATGGTCTATTAAGATCTAACATTACATAATTTGTAATATCTACAACAGCGGAAATAGATTTTTGACCAACAGAAATTAATTTATTTTTTAGCCATTCAGGACTTTCACAATTCTTTATTCCTGTAATAAGACAACTACCAAAAGCTATACATCCTTGATTTTTATCTTTTGTAATTTTAACATTAATTTTTTGTTTTAACTTTGAACTAATTTTTTTTTCTTTAAAATCTACAATCTTACCAAAACCAGTAGAAGCAAGATCTCTAGCAATCCCCCTAACACCTAAACAATCTGCTCGATTAGGAGTTATTGATAAATCGATTAAATTACTTTGTTTTTTGGAAAAAAATTTTTTTCCAACTTTATTTTTAAATTTTTTATTATCTAACTCTATAATTCCAGAACTTTCATTAGATAAATTAAGTTCAGACTCTGAACATAACATTCCGTAAGATGTTACTCCTCTAATTTTTGATACAGTTAGTTTAATTTGATTTTTAGGCACTATTGCTCCTGGAGGGGCATAAATGGTTAAAATGCCCTTTCTGGCATTTAATGCTCCACAAACAACCTTTTTTAACTCTCCTCCAATATCTACATCACAAACTTTTAAACGATCTGCATTAGGGTGTTTTTCAGATTTAATTATTCTAGAAACTATAAAGCTATCTAAACCAGAAGAAGCTTCAACACTTTCTACTTCTAAACCAATATCAGTTAATTTTTCAATTAACTTATTTTCATTTGATTTTGTTTTTAAATGATCTTTCAACCAATCAAAAGTTATTTTCATCTACTTAAACCTCTATAGTTTGTTGGTACATCCAGTGGATCAAAGCCAAAATGATTTAACCATCTATAATCACAATCAAAAAAAGATCTTAAGTCATTAATTCCATACTTAAGCATAGCTAATCTATCTATACCTATACCAAATGCATAACCCTGATAAGTTTTAGTATCAATTTTTACATTTTTAAGAACATTTGGATGAACCATTCCACAACCTAAAATTTCTAACCATTTTTCACCTTCTCCTATAATAATTTTTTCATTTTTAATTTCATAACCAATATCAACTTCAGCAGACGGTTCAGTAAATGGAAAATGACTTGGTCTAAATCTCATTCTAATTTTATCTACTTCAAAAAATTCCTTTATGAAATAATTCAAACAACCTTTTAAATGTCCCATATTGATGTCTTTATCGATATTTAATCCTTCAACTTGATGAAACATAGGAGAATGTGTTTGATCACTGTCTGATCTATATGTTCTCCCTGGGGCAATTATTTTAAAAGGAGGTTTGTCTTTTAACATAGTTCTAATTTGTACTGGTGATGTATGCGTTCTTAAAAGTTTATGTTTATTTCTATCTAAATAAAAAGTATCATGCATATCTCTTGCAGGATGATTATCGGGAGTGTTTAAAGCAGTAAAATTATTGTATTCATTTTCAACATCAGGACCTTCTTCTACACTAAATCCTATTTCAGAAAAAATTGAGGAAATTTCATCTATTGTCTGTGAAACTGGATGAATTTTTCCTTTAATATAAGGTCTAGAAGGTAATGTTATATCAATTTTTTCTTTGATAAGTTTTTCATTAATTTCAGCATTTTGAATTTCATTAATTTTTGAATCAATACGTTCTTGTAGTTCTTCTTTTACTTCATTTAATTGAACTGCAAATTTTTTTCTATTGTTTTCATCAACTTGACTAATTTTTTTAAATTCAGATGAAATCAAACCTTTTTTTCCAAATAGATCTGTCTTTATTTGATTAACTTCACTTATAGTTAATTGATTTTTTAATTTAGATAAGAATTCGTCTTTAATTTTTTTAATATCAGACATGAATACAGATTATTTCTTAAAGAAATAAAAACAATAGAGAAGATTAATTTAATGCAGATTGAGCTTTTTGAACTATAGTTTTAAAAGCTTCTGGGCTATCATAAGCAATTTCTGCTAAAATTTTTCTATCTATTTTTATTCCACATTTGCTTAATCCATTGATAAACTTAGAATAGGTTAAACCTTCTGCTCTCACGCCTGCATTGATTCTTTGTATCCAAAGAGATTTAAAATCTCTTTTTTTATTTCTTCGATCTCTGTAGGCATATTGCATAGCTTTCTCCATTGCTTGCTTTGCAACTCTTATGGTATTTTTTCTTCTACCCCATTGTCCTTTGACAGCTTTTAATACTTTTTTATGTTTAGCTCGGCTAGTTACACCTCTTTTAACTCTTGCCATTTTATCCTCTTAAACTGTAAGGCATATACGATTTAACAATTTTACTATCTTGTTTGGACATCGTGGTTGTGCCTCTTAATTTGCGTATTTGTGAATTTGTTCTTTTAATCATGCCGTGTCTTTTACCTGCTTGAGCAGTTATTACCTTACCCTTAGCAGATATCTTAAATCTTTTTTTTGCTGAGCTTTTAGTTTTAAGTTTCGGCATAATTCTGCGAGGTTATACAAAGAAAGGTTTAAATTTACAACCTTAATTAAAGCTTATAATGGCTGAATTACCATGATCATTTGTTTACCATCAAACCTTGGTTGCAATTCTACCTTACCCACATCTTTCATGTCTTCTTTGATTTTGCTCATTAATTCATTACCTAAATGTGAATGCTGAAGTTCTCTACCCTTAAATCTAATAGTAAATTTTACTTTATCACCTTTTGAAATAAATTTTTTTGCATTCTTTACTTTAAATTCATAATCATGAGTTTCAGTAACAGGTCTCATTTTAATTTCTTTTAATAAAATTATTTTTTGTTTCTTTTTTGCAAGATTGGCTTTTTTTTGAGCATCATATTTATACTTACCCATATCCATAATTTTACATACTGGTGGCTTTGCATTCGGTGCAATTTCAATTAAATCTAAACCTTGGTTTTTAGCGATTGATACAGCTTCATTAGTGCTAAGAATTCCTAAATTCTCGCCATCATTATTTATCACCTGAACATCTGGAGATGAAATTCTATTATTTGACCTTGGGCCTCTGGCCTTAGTTCTTTTTTGAAAATAATTTTGTTTAAAATCTGCCACTTAATTTGAAGATGCTTTATTTAAAGCGGAGAAAGTTTTTAGAAATAAATTTAAATCCATATTTTCTTGTTTATTAGAGTCCAACTTTCTAATCGTTACTGAGTTGGAGTCAACTTCTTTTTTACCACAAATTAATAAAAGAGGTATCTTTGCAAGTGAATGATCTCTAATTTTATAGTTTAAGTTATGTTTTTTTAAGTCAACAACAGAACTTATTCCTGATTGTTTTATCTTTTTTGAAACTTCAATTGCATAATTATTAAAATCTTCTGAAATTGGAATTACAACAGTTTGAAGAGGTGAAATCCAAAAAGGAAATTTGCCAGCATAATGTTCTATAAGAATTCCAATAAATCTCTCTAATGAACCAAATAATGCTCTATGTAGCATTACAGGAACTTTTTTTGTACCATCTTTATCCACATAAGAGGCATTTAATCTTCCAGGTAAATTAAAATCAACTTGAAGGGTTCCACATTGCCAATCTCTTCCAATTGCATCTCTTAAAACAAATTCAATTTTTGGACCATAAAAAGCGCCCTCTCCCTTATTAATACTGTATTCTAATTTTGATGCTTTAACAGCTTCTAATAAAGATGCTTCAGCCTTATCCCATACTTCATCATTACCAACTCTAATTTTTGGTCGATCAGCATATTTTAGTATTACATTTTCAAAACCTAAATCTCTATAAATATCTAAAATTAAATTTGTAACATTTAAACATTCACTAGTAATTTGATCTTCAGAACAAAAAATATGTGCATCATCTTGGGTAAATGCTCTAACTCTTAATAAACCATGTATTGCTCCTGAAGGTTCATATCTATGAACTTTGCCAAACTCAGTAATTCTTAATGGTAGGTCTCGATAACTTTTTAACCCTTGATTAAAAATCTGTATATGACCGGGACAGTTCATAGGTTTTATGGCAAAAACTTTTTCATCTGGCGTTTCAGATGTATACATGTTTTCTCCATATTTTTCCCAATGACCAGACTTTTCCCATAACTGACGATCTAATACTTCAGGAGTATTTACTTCTTTATAGCTGGCAGCATCTTGTCTAGCCCTCATATAGTTAATTAGTTTTTGAAAAAGAGCCCATCCTTTTTCATGCCAAAAAACAGAACCTGGGCTTTCTTCTCTAAAATGAAAAAGATCCATCTCTTTGCCTAATTTTCTATGATCTCTTTTTTCAGCCTCTTCAATACGTTTTAAATACACATCAAGATCTTTTTGAGTTGCCCAACTTGTTCCATAAATTCTTTGAAGCATTTCATTGTTTGAATCTCCTCTCCAATAAGCACCTGAAACTTTCATTAATTTAAAATATTTTCCAATTTTTCCAGTAGAAGATAAATGTGGTCCTCTACAAAGATCATGCCATTCACCATGAAAATAAATTGACACTTCCTCTCCTTCAGGAATGCTTTTAATTAGTTCAGATTTATAATGCTCTCCCTTTCTCTTAAAATGTTTAATTGCTTTATCCCTATCCCAGACCTCTCTTTTAGTAACCTCATCACGATCTACAATTTCTTTCATTTTATCTTCAATATTTTTCAAATCATCTTCTGTAAAAGGCTCTTGTCTTGCAAAATCATAATAAAAACCATTCTCAATTACTGGGCCTATAGTAACTTGGGTTCCAGGAAATAACTCTTGAACTGCCATTGCTAAAATGTGAGCTGTATCATGTCTTATAGTGTCAAGGCCTTCCTCATTTTTAGAGGTAAAAATTTTTACTGAGCAGTCTTTATCTATTACATAATCTAAATCTTTCAATTGACCATCAACTCCAATTACAATAGCTTGTTTTGCTAAAGACTTACTAATTTTTTCAGCAATTTGTAATCCAGTAACTTTATTTGGAAAATCTAGATTATTTCCGTCAGGTAATGTAATAGTAGGCATTTAGTTTATCAATTTTTTGTATTCTGAATATGTAGAAAAACACATTTTTTCAACATTAAATTTATGAACTATATTTTTTCTACCCTCTACGCCCATGGATTTCAATGCTATTTCATCTAGGCTTAAAGCTTTAAGAATTTTTTCGCTTAAAGATTTAGGATCACCAGATTTGAATAAATAGCCAGTTTTTCCCTCCTTAATTGTCTCATTTGATCCACCTATAGCACTTGCAATTATTATTTTTTCCATAGATTGCGCCTCAACAGATACTCTACCAAAAGCTTCTGGCTCTATAGACGCTGATATTACAATATCAGCCACTTTATATGCCAAAGCCATATCCTTACAATGATCTATAAATTTTACTTGTTTTGTCATTCTAAATTGTTCACTCAATCGAATTAATTTTTTTTTATATAAATCACGACCTTGATCACTTCCTAATATAACGGCATAAAAGGCTTCATAACCTAGTTGAGTATTTACAATATTTAAAGCCTCTAAAAATAACTCTTGACCCTTCCAGGTTGTTAAACGTCCTGGCATAAGAATTATTTTTTTGTTTTCATTAATTTCCCAACTATTCAATAATTTATTTTCTTCAATTTCTATTTTTGTAGTAGCATCAAAATAATCAACATTAATTCCTCTAAAGATAACTAAAAGTTTTTTCTTAACATTTAAAAACTCTGAATAATTCTCTTTTATATGAGAAAATATAAAATTAGAACCAGCTATTATTAAATCTGATCTAACCATAATCGAATTATAAAATTTTTTTAATTTATTGTTAAAATTATAAGTACCATGAAAAGTTGTAACAAATTTTCTTCTAGTTATTTTAGTTGCTAACAAACATGACCAGCCTGGTGCTCTACTTCGTGCATGCACTATAGATATATTGTGAAAAATAATAATTGCAATTAGAGCAATTGCATTAAATAAAATTAATAATGGGTTTTTACTATGAACGGGGAGTCTAATTAATTTTACTTTTTCTTTATTTATAAATTTGATTAACTCTCCACCGCTTGTAACTAAAAAAGATTCACAATTATTCTCTGGTAAATAATGTGCAATATCATAACAACCTGTTTCTGCACCTCCATAACCAAGTTTTGGAATTACCTGTAGAACTTTTAAATTAGATGACATCTGTTATGATTATATATTATTAGAATTAACTATGAAACTCTTATGATAAAATTCAATTACCTTAAATTATCAAATTTTAAAAAAATTAGATATTTGATAAACTATAAAAAAGACAGTACTTACATTATTTTTCTTCATGGTTTTATGTCTAATCTAGAGGGAAAAAAACCGAAAGCCTTTTTAAATTTTGCAAAAAAAAATAAACTTGGATTTCTAGCTTTTGAATACTCAGGTCATGGAAAATCATCTGGTAAATTCACTAATGGAAATATTTCAAAATGGAGTAAAGAAGCCGAGATAGTTATCAAAAAATTAATTAAAAAAAATAAAATAATTTTAATTGGATCAAGTATGGGCTCCTGGATATCACTTAATATGTTTAAAATTTTTAATAAACAAATTAAAGGTTTTTTAGGTATTGGGTCTGCTCCAGAATTTTTAGAGAACTTAATGTGGAAAAAATTTCCAAGAGAAATGAAAAAGGAAATTATTAAAAAAGAGATTATTAATTTAAAACATGGTGAACATGAATATCCAATAACGTATCAATTAATTAAAGATGGAAGAAAAAATAAAATTTTAAATAAAACTATTTTAAAAAAAATAAAAGTTACAATGATTCATGGCGAACAAGATAAGTCTGTTCCACCGAATTATTCAAAAAAAGTTTTAAAAATTTTTAAAAAAGCAAAAAAGAAATTAGTTATTATTAAAAATGGTGATCATAGCCTCTCTTCAAAAAAATGGCTAAAAAGATTAATTAAAGAATTAAGTTATATTATTTAACTAACTTCTTTTATAATTTTATTTAAAGTTATTGGGTTTTCTAGTTTGTTCAGCATTTCTTTAGGACATACTTGAATAAAGTTTTCTATTTCTTTTTCAAAATTATCTAAAATTCTTTTTGATAATTGTGAATTGGTTTCTAAATAATGTTCGTTTATTAATTTTTTTAAATAATTAATCCAATAATCTGTTTCTATTTGTTGCCATATTACTGAGTCTTCATTTACTTTTTTTTCAAAGTCTTTTGACTGTTCATAAATAAAAGCCATTCCACCTGTCATGCCAGCTGCAAAATTATCTCCTACATTTCCAAGTATTACTACAGTTCCACCAGTCATATATTCACAACCATTAGAGTCACATCCCTCTATGACCGTAGTTGCTCCAGAATTTCTAACTGCAAATCTTTCACCCGCTTGTCCTGCTGCAAAAAGTTTTCCAGATGTAGCTCCATAAAGTACAGTATTTCCAATAATTGTATTTTCATTAGATAATAAATTGCTTTCATCAGATAGTTTAATTGATATTGTTGCACCAGAAAGGCCTTTCCCCACATAATCATTAGCATCACCTTTTAAAATTAATTTCAAACCTTTAGTAGAAAATGCACCAAAAGACTGACCTGCAGAACCTTTAAAATTTAATGTCAAAATCCCATCTATAAGATTTTCATATCCATATTTTTTATAAAGATGATGAGAAATTCTAGTTCCAACAGCTCTATTAATATTTTTTATTAAATATTCTTTTTCAATTTTTTCAGACTTGTCTAAAGCATTTTCTATTTCTGGCCAAATCTTTTGATCTAGGGTATCTGGTACTGCATTAATCTCTTGAACTTCACAATATCTTTTATTCTCTCCTGAATCAGCTTGAACGAACAGAGGATTTAAATCTAGATCATCTAAATTTGGTGAAGCTTTGCTAACTTGCATCAAAAGATCTGTTCTTCCTATTATTTCATTTAAAGATTTAAACCCTAATTCAGCTAAAATTTCTCTTACTTCGGTTGCTATAAAAGTAAATAAATTTACAATTTTTTCAGGAGTTCCTTCAAATTTTTCCCTTAATTTTTCATCTTGGGTACAAACTCCGACAGGACAAGTATTAGAATGACATTGTCTAACCATAATGCATCCCATTGCAACTAATGCCGTAGTTGCAACTCCATATTCTTCTGCTCCCATCATAGCTGCAATGACAACATCTCGACCAGTTTTTATTCCTCCATCAGTTCTTAGAGTAACTTTATGTCTTAGATTATTTAAAGTTAAAACTTGATTTGCTTCAGTAAGGCCCATTTCCCAAGGTATGCCAACATATTTAACGCTTGTTTGAGGAGTTGCTCCGGTACCTCCATTATGTCCTGAAATTAAAATAATGTCAGCTTTAGCTTTGGCTACACCTGCAGCAATTGTTCCTACCCCAGAAGATGCTACAAGTTTAACTCCAATTCTTGCATTAGGGTTTATTTGTTTAAGATCATAAATTAATTGAGCTAAATCTTCTATTGAATAAATATCATGATGTGGGGGAGGTGAAATTAAAGTGACCCCTGGAGTAGAATGTCTTAATCTAGCAATTTCCTTTGTAACTTTAAAACCTGGTAACTGTCCACCTTCTCCAGGTTTGGCTCCCTGAGCTATTTTGATTTCAATTTCGTTGCAGTTATTTAAATAATTTATAGTTACACCAAATCTAGCAGAGGCAATTTGTTTTACTCTTGAATTTGCACTATCTCCATTATCTTGACTTTTAAATCTAATTTCATCTTCTCCACCTTCTCCACTACAAGAAGCTCCTCTAATTCTATTCATTCCGATTGCCAGAGTTTCATGAGCTTCTTTTGATAAAGCTCCATGAGACATACTCCCACTACCAAAACGTCTTAATATTTCTTTAATTGGCTCAACTTCATTAACGTCTATTGAAGAGCCTAATTTTTTCTTTCTAAAATCAATTAAATCTCTTAAGTTTATTGGTGGTAAATTATAAATTCCTTCAACATATTTTTTATATGCATGATAAGAATTTGATCCTACAGCACTTTGTAATAAATGAATTAATTTTCCTTGATATTGATGTGTCTCACCATTTTTTCTATATCGGTAAATTCCACCTATAGGTAAAACAGTATCTGAACTTTCAAATGCTTCTTTATGAATGGCTCTTATTTTTTTTTCAATACCCAGTAAACCAATTCCTGAAATTTTAGAAATTACCCCAGGGAAGAAATCATCGACAATAGTTCTACTCAAACCTACTGTTTCAAAATTACAACCACCCCTGTAAGAACTTAACACAGAAATTCCCATCTTTGACATTATCTTTAATAAACCTGCGTTAACTGATTCAATATATCTTGCAACACATTCATCATAACTAAATTTACCAAATAATTTTTTTTCAAACCTTTGAAATAAACTATCAAAAGCCAAATAAGGATTGACTGTTGTAGCACCTACGCCAATTAAAGTTGCAAAGGAATGGGTATCTAGTGCATCACCAGATTGAACATTTATAGAAACATATCCTCTTAATTTTTTTTGAATTAAAAATGAGTTTACTGCTCCAACACATAATAAAATTGGAATTGGGAGTTTTTCTGATGATAAATTTTTATCACTTAATATTAATTGTGTAATTCCTTGTCTAACTGCAATTTCAGCTTCTTTTTGTAAATTGTTAATTGCTGTTGTTAGTGTTTCTTTTTTAGAAAAAGTACAATCAATAATTATTGAATTTTGTCCAAAAAAATTAATAAATTTTTCAAATTGTGTGTTTGATAATATTGGATTATTTAGTACATAAATATTTTCTTTTGTGAGGGTATCAAAATCTAAAATATTCCCAAGATTTCCAAATCTTGTCTTTAAACTCATCACTTTATTTTCTCTTAAGGAGTCAATTGGAGGATTCGTTACCTGACTAAAATTTTGTCTAAAAAAATGATATAAAGGCCTATATTTATCTGACAAAACAGCTAAAGGAGTATCGTCTCCCATAGAGCCCGTTGCCTCTTTAGCGTCTTCTGCCATAGGGTGTAATATCAATTCTAGATCCTCAAGACTAATACCAAAAGTATGTTGTCTTCTTCTCAAATCTTCACCTGAAAAGTTATTTTTTTCAGCAGAAATTACTAGCTTATCATCAAGATCAATAATCTGAGAATTAAAATGCTTATATTCCTTTGCTAAATAATCTTTTATTTTTTCATTTGTAAATACTTTTCCTTTTTCAATTCTTACTCCTATAATTTCACCTGGTCCTAATCTACCTTTTGTGATTATTTTTTTTTCATTTAATGCAATCATTCCTGTTTCTGAACCTGCAAATAAAAGTTTATCTTTAGTAATTGCATATCTCAGTGGTCTTAATCCATTTCTATCATTTGCTGCAATCACCCATTCATTATCTGTAGCAGCTATTGCTGCTGGTCCATCCCAAGGTTCCATTGTGCTATTTAAAAAATTAAATAACTGTTGGTGGCTTTTTGGAAGAGTTTTACTTTTTTTAGACCAAGCATCTGGAACTAACATCAGTTTTGCTAGAGGCGCTGGTTTACCAGATATATTTAATAATTCAAATACATTATCTAAAGCTGCAGAATCTGAGGCTCCCTTTTGAATTACTGGTTTAAGATTATTTAAATCCTCAAACAAAGGACTATTCATCTCTTCCTCGTGAACTTTCATCCAATTTTTATTTCCTCTATAAGTATTTATTTCTCCATTATGAGCTAAGGCTCTAAATGGTTGAGCTAAGTTCCAACTTGGAGCTGTATTAGTAGAAAATCTTTGATGAAAAATTGCGTATCTAGATATAAATCTTTCATCTTTAAGATCTAAGTAAAAATCAGCTATTCCCTCAGCCAAAAACATACCTTTGTAAATAATAGACTTAGAGCTTAATGAACAAATGTAAAAATTGTTAAGAGATAAATTAAAGGCTTTATTTTCTATTTTTCTTCTAGTTTCATAAATTTTTCGTTCTAATTCTTTATTTAATAAATTTTTATTATTTGATTTAAAAAGCACCTGAATAATCTCAGGCATTGTTTGAAAAGCTTTAACACCTAAAACTTTTGGATTTACAGGAACCTGTCTCCAACCAAAAATATTAAAATTATTTTTTGTCAATTCACTTTCAACAATTGTCTTACAACTTTCTTGAGCAGTATAATCGTTTTTTGGTAAAAAAATCATCCCTACGCAAATCTCGCAATCATCATACTTGTGTCCAGTTACCTCTATTTTTTCAACGAAGAAATTTTTTGGAATCTCTAAATGAATTCCAGCACCATCGCCTGTTTTTCCGTCAGCATCTACTGCACCTCTATGCCAAACTGCTTTTAAAGCTTCAATTCCATATTCAACTACTTGTCTAGTTTTTATACCCATCGTAGATGCAATTAATCCAACTCCGCAAGCATCGTGTTCCATTTCCGAAGAGTAAACATGATTTTTCTCGAGTAATTTTAAATTTTTATAATATTTTTTCATTAAGCTACTTTTATCTTCTGATTTACTTTTGATTCTAAATATTTTTTGATAGAAACTGCAGCTTCTCTTCCATCTTTAATTGCCCAAACTACTAAAGATGCTCCTCTAACTATATCCCCTGCAGCAAAAACACCTTTTAAATTAGTTTCCATGGTATTGAAATCAGTTTTGATTGTCCCCCATTTTGAAACCTGTAATTCTTGAGAGTCAAATAAATTTGGTAAATCTTCAGGATCAAAACCTAAAGCTTTAATAATCATATCGGCTTTAATTTCAAACTCTGACCCTTTTTTAATTTCTGGTCTTTTTCTTCCACTTTCATCAGGATCACCTAATTGAATTTTATCTACAAGCAAACTTTCAATTTTATTTATACCATTAAATTTTTTTGGACTTGATAACCAAATAAATTCTACTCCTTCTTCTTCTGCATTTGCGACTTCTCTTGCCGAGCCTGGCATATTTTCTTTATCTCTTCTATATAAGCATTTTACTGATTTAGCTTTCTGTCTTATTGAAGTTCTGACACAATCCATCGCAGTATCACCACCACCTATTACAACCACATCTTTTCCTTCAGCATTTAAAACTCCTTTATCAAATAATTCAACTTCATCACCTAATCCTTTTTTATTAGAGGCAGTTAAAAATTCCATAGCTGGAAAAATATTATTCAAATCATTACCAGGTAAATCAACTTCTCTTGCTTTATAAACTCCAGTTGCTATCAACAAGGCATCATGTTTTTTTCTTAATTGTTCTAAATTTGAATCTATTCCTACTTCAAAATTTTGAATAAATTCTATACCACTTGATTTTAAAAGTTTCGTTCTTCTCTCAACTACAAATTTTTCTAATTTAAAATTAGGTATTCCATAAATTAAAAGACCTCCTGGACGATCATAACGATCATAAATAGTAATTTTATACCCACTTTTTCTTAACTGCTCTGCTGCTGCTAGACCAGCTGGACCTGCCCCTATAATTCCTACACTTTGTGATTTTTCAAATTCAATGTTTAATGGTTTAACCCATCCTTGTTCCCAAGCTTTATCAGTAATATACTTTTCTACGGAGCCGATAGTGACTGTTCCATGCCCAGATTGTTCTATTACACAGTTCCCTTCGCATAGTCTGTCTTGTGGACAAATTCTTCCACAAACTTCGGGCATATTATTAGTACTTTGAGATAATTCATATGCTTCTTGAATTCTTCCTTCAGCAGTTAATTTTAACCAATCAGGAATATTATTACTTAAAGGGCAATGAATTTGGCAAAATGGAACTCCACATTGAGAACATCTGCTTGCTTGTTCTTTTGCTTTATCTTTAATAAAATCTTCATATATTTCATTAAAATCAGATTTTCTTTTTTTAATTTCTCTTTTAGGTGGATTTTGTTGACCTATTTTTACAAATTTTAACATTTTATCAGTCATATTTTTTAAAAATTTTAGGTAAATTATACGTTGATTTACTTTAATAAAGCCTAAAATAAGTCAATAGTATTGACTAAAATTATATAGAAAATGGCTTTGTTA
>CACFSU010000002.1 GCA_902569055.1 uncultured Pelagibacteraceae bacterium
ACAAATTTAAATTTTTGATTTCTTTATAAGATTTCAATCTAAATAAATCATAATGTTTAATTGTTAAATTTCCTACAACATATTCATTTATAATGTTAAATGTTGGGCTAATAACTTCGGTTAATTCTTCATTATTATTTTTTTGAAATTCATTAATCAAATATTTTGCAAAAGTTGTTTTGCCAACACCTACTTCTCCATAAAGAAATAATACATCTCCTTTTTTAAGATTACTTTTAAGTTGTATGGCAACTTCTTCTGTTTTTTTTTCTGAGGATATGTCTAACTTATTTCCTTTAGTAGCGATAAGCATTTGATTTGAATGGGCCTTCTACATCTACACTTAAATAATCTGCTTGTTCTTTAGATAGTTTTGTTAATTTTGCGCCAACTTTTTTTAAATGTAACATAGCTACTTTTTCATCTAGATGTTTTGGAAGAACATACACTTTATTTTCATAATTATTATGATTGTTCCAAAGTTCAATCTGAGCAATTACTTGGTTGGTAAATGAAGCACTCATTACAAAACTAGGGTGACCAGTTGCGCATCCTAAATTTACAAGTCTTCCCTCTGCTAACAAAATAATTCTTTTTCCACTTGGTAATTCTATTTCATGAACTTGTGGTTTAACTTCAGACCATTTATAATTTTTTAAAGCATCAACTTGAATTTCATTATCAAAATGTCCTATATTACAAAGTATAGCTCTATCCTTCATATTTCTCATATGATCAGCTGTCACAATATCTTTATTTCCAGTAGCTGTTACAATTATATCAGCTTTATCTATTGCCTCTTCCATTAAAACTACTTCATACCCTTCCATTGAGGCTTGAAGTGCACAAATTGGATCTGCCTCAGTGACTAAAACTCTTGCTCCACTTTGTCTTAACGAGGCAGCGCTCCCTTTACCTACATCCCCAAACCCAGCAACAATTGCTACTTTTCCTGACATCATAACATCTGTTGCTCTTCTAATTCCGTCCACCAAACTTTCTCTACAACCGTACAAATTATCAAACTTTGATTTTGTTACTGAATCATTAACATTGATTGCTGGAATTAATAATGTTTTATTTTTTTCCATTTTATTTAAAGCTTTAATTCCAGTTGTTGTTTCTTCTGAAACTCCTTTAATGTCTTTCAATAAATTTTTATATTCATTATGCATAATAGCTGTTAGGTCGCCGCCATCATCTAATAACATATTTGGTTTCCAATCTTTTTTTTGTTCAATGGTCTGCTTTATACACCAAATATATTCTTCTTCTGTTTCGCCTTTCCAAGCATAAACAGGTATGCCTGCTTTAGCTATTGCTGCAGCGGCATGATCTTGTGTTGAAAAGATATTACACGAAGACCATCGAACTTCTGCACCTAAATGAACTAAGGTTTCAATTAATACCGCAGTCTGAATTGTCATATGAAGGCAACCAATTATTCTAGCACCTTTTAAGGGTTTTTTGTCTCGATATTCTTCACGTAAAGCAATTAATCCTGGCATTTCACTTTCAGCTATAGATATTTCTTTTCTTCCAAAATCAGCTTGTGATATATCTTTTACTTTAAAATCTTCCATGTCAAATTTTCTACAACAAAATTCAATTTAATCAATAAATCTTTAAGGTTTTGGAAATTTAATTTCTAAATTAGCACCTTTCTTATCAAGTCTATTTGAAGCATTAATTGATGCTTTATGAAGTTCAACTAGATTTTTTACAATGTTTAGTCCTAAACCTGAGTGCTGACCAAATTTATCAGGTCTGTTACTATAAAATCTTTTAAATATTTTAGAAGTATCTTTCTCTTTAAAACCTTCTCCTTCATCAATAACATTTATAACAACCTGATTATCTACATTCTTAGAAATCTTAACTTCAATATTTGAATAATCTTCGCTAAAAGAAATTGCATTATCAAGTAAATTTGCAATTATCTGTTCTACTCTATTTTCTATGCCGCTTATTATATAATTTTTATTATTATCATTAATACATGAAATATTTATTCCTCTCTTAACTTGATAAATATTATTGTAATCATCAACAACTGATTGAATAATTGGAAATATATTAAATTTTTTAAATTTCTCTTTTGAAAGAGCCACTTCATCTTTTAACATTTGAGAATAATCTGTAATTAATCGCTCAATTCTTTGAACATCATGGCTTAAAATGCTAACTAATTTTAGTTTTTGATCAGAGTCTTTAGTATCATGAAGAATTTCAGATGCACTTTTAAGCGATGCCAATGGGTTTCTAATTTCATGAACAAGATCAGTAGAAAAATTTTCTGCATTAGAAATTCTCTTTTGAAGCTCCAAAGTCATATCATCAAGAGAATTCGTAAGAAGTCCTAATTCATCGTTTCTAGATTTTAATTGTTCAATATTAGTTTTTTTATTATCTTTATTTTTAATTTGTTTCGTATAGCTAACTAAATTTTGTATTGGTTTTATGAAATATCTATTTAGAACATATGAAAATATAAGAATAACAAGTCCAACGGCAAAAGCCGTTCTAATTATGAATGTTTTTCTCTCATCAATTGCAGCTTTGACGTCATTGGCATTCTCAGTAATTGCAATATAACCAGTATTTTCCTTATCTTTAAAAACATTTTTTATTGTTGTTAATTTAAAATTATTAAATTCCTCTTGAGTAAAAGTGTAGTGTTTTCCAAAATTTTTTGAACCTGCGTAATTGTAAAGAATATCTTTTAAAGATACTAAATTATCATTTCCAATATTTATATTTCTCTTCTCAATAATTTCTTTATTTTTTTCATCATTTAAACTCTCTAATTCTATAATATCTAATCTTGAAGAAAATGATCTTGGATCAAGATCTAAAGTATCAGTGTCACCTATTAGTTCTAAATTATTATTAAAAAAATATTACTCTATCAAGATTTTGAAATATAAATCTTGTAGAAAATAAAAAACTTCTAATATCTTTCTCATTAAATTTTATCTCTAATGTATTAAGATTTTCAATTGTATTATTAATTATTTCTATATGATTAGATGATTTTTTTTTAATTAAATTTGGTTGAATATTTTTAAGGTATAAAAAAGTAAATAATCCAATAATTGTAAAAAAAATAAAATTTATAAATAAAAATTTTTTTAAAATAGATAAATTTTTTAAAAGATAATTAAACATTAGCTAACATTCCATCTATATCCACTTCCATATCTAGTTTCTATAGCTGAAAAATCTGCATCTACTTTTTTAAATTTTTTTCTAATTCTCTTTACATGACTATCTATAGTTCTATCTTCTATTTCGGTATCTTCTCTATAAGCAATATCCATTAATTGAGCTCTTTCCTTTATAATCCCTGGCCTCTTGGCTAATTCTCTTACTATCAAAAATTCTGTTGTGGTTAACTTATCCGGTAATTGCTTTCCATTCCATTCACATTCTAATTGAGAAGGGTCAAGTTTTAATTTTCCATGAGAAATAATACTTTTATTTTCTTCTAGATTGTTATCTGAGTCTTTTTTTCTAAGTTGAACTCTGATTCTTTCAATCAAAATTTTAATAGAAAAACCTCCAGATTTTTTTATAAAATCATCTGCACCTAACTTTAATCCTAAAAGTTCATCAACTTCTTCATCTTTTGATGTTAAAAATATTACTGGCATAGAAGTTTTTTTTCTTAATTTTTTTAATAATTCTTCTCCATCCATTTTAGGCATTTTAATATCTATTACTGCTAAATCAGGAGGAGTTCTCGCTAATCCAATTAAAGCGCTTTCTCCATCTATATAGGTTTGAACTTTAAAACCTTCTTTTTCAAGAGCAATACTTAAACTAGTAAGTATATTTCTATCATCATCAACTAAAGCAATAGTTTGTTTATGCATTGATAGTTTTAAAAATACTAAATTGTTCTAATTAGGGCAAATAATTAAATTTAATGTAATTCACCCCAATTATCTCCAATATTAATATCAACCGTCAATGGAATAGAAAATGAATGGTAATCACTATCTGCTACACTTACCATTTCCTCTTTAATTATTTTTTTTATTTTATTAATTTCATCTTTATGAACTTCAAATATTAATTCATCATGGATTTGTAATAACATTCTAGATTTTAAATTTTTTTGATAACTAAATTTTTTATCAAGTCTAATCATAGCTAATCGCATAATTTCAGATGCAGATCCTTGTATTGGAGCATTAATAGCTGCTCTTTCTTGAAAATTTCTAACATTATAATTCTTATCATTTATAGAATTAAAGTGTGACCTTCTTCCAAAAATATTATTTACATAACCACATTTTCTACAAAACTCTTTTGTATTATCCATATAAACTTTTATTTCAGGAAATTTAGCAAAATAAGAATTTAAAAATTCTTCAGCTTCATAGTTTGATACATTAATTTGTTTAGCTAATCCATATTGAGAAATTCCATAAATTATTCCAAAATTTATAGCTTTTGCCTTTCTTCTTTGATCTTTATTTATTTTTTTTATATCAACATTAAAAATCTGGCTCGCTGTCAATGAATGAATATCTTCATTATTTTTAAAAGCCTTTTTTAATTCTTTAACATCAGCCAAATCAGCTAAAATTCTCATTTCAATTTGATTATAATCTGCTGAAATTAAAACATGATTTTTTTCAGCTACAAATGCTTTTCTAATATCTCTACCATCTTCTGATTTAATAGGAATATTTTGCAAATTAGGATCACTAGATGCCAGTCTCCCAGTTGTGGTTGCTGCTAGTAAAAATGATGTATGAACTCTTTTAGAGACAGGATTTAAATGTTCAGGAAGTGAGTCAGAATAAGTATTTTTTAATTTTGATAGTTGCCTCCAATCCAATACTAGTTGTGGAAATTCATGTCCTTTAAAAGCTAGATCTTCTAAAACTGAAGCGCTTGTTGCAAAACTCCCTTTTTTAGTTTTTTTAAGACCTGCAATTTTTAAATCATTATAAATAATTTCACCTAGTTGTTTTGGTGAAGCAATATTAAATTCTTTATTTGAAATTTTAAAAATTTCTATTTGAATTTGTCTAATTTTTTTTTCAAATTTTAAAGATAATTTTTTTAAAAATTTACTATTAATTTTAATTCCTTCTATCTCCATAAAAGCTAAAATTTTAATCAGGGGTTTTTCAAAAATTTCATAAATATTTTTTAATTTTTCCAATTTAAGATTTTTAGAAAATTTTTTATAGAGCCTATAAGTAACATCTGCATCTTCTGCCGCATAATCTTTAGCTTTTTCAATATCTACTTCATTAAAATTAATTTCACTCTTACCTGTACCCACTAAATCTTTAAAACTTATAGTTTTATGATTTAAATGTAATCTAGATAAAGTATCCATATTATGTCTATTTTTTCCAGCGTCTAAAACATAGGACATTAACATTGTGTCTTCTAAAGAATTTAAAACTATTCCATTTTTATAAAAAATAATAAAATCAAATTTTATATTTTGACCTATCTTTTTAATACTAGGGTCCTGTAAAAGTGATTTAAGTTTTGTTAAAACTTTTTGCTTATCTAAACTTTTATTAGATTTATGACCAATTGGTATGTAACAAGCTTTACCGATTTTTGAACTTAAAGAAATTCCAACTAAATTTGCCTGATGAGGATCTAAAGAGTCTGTTTCCGTATCTACTGCTACTTCACCGACTTCTTCAGCTTCTTTGACCCATTTAACTATTTCTTCTTCATCTGTAATCAAATGATAATTCTTATTATTGATTGGTTTTTCAATTATTGAATTTTTTTCAATCTTTTCATTTTTTATATTTTCAAGATTAGGCTCTCCATAAGCTGAAATTGCAGAACTTAATAAACGATTAAACTCCATTTCCCTAAGAAAATTATAAAGTTTATCTTTATCAATCTCCTTCAATTTAAAATCTGCTAAATCTCTATCAATTGGTGCATCATGTTTTAATGTAACAAGTTGTTTACTTATTACAGCTTTATCTTTATTTTTTGATAAAGTTTCCCTCCTTTTAGTCTGTTTAATTTCATTCACCGATTTAAGTAATTTTTCTAATGTGCCATATTTATTTATAAGCTCAGCAGCAGTTTTTACTCCTATTCCTGGAACTCCTGGAACATTATCACTACTATCACCTGCTAAAGCTTGAACATCAATTACTTTATTAGAGTCTACTCCAAATTTTTTAAATACATCTTCATCTGTAATGAATTTATTTTTCATTGGATCAAAAATTCGAACACCTTTTTTAAATAATTGCATTAAATCTTTATCTGAAGATACTATCGTTACTTTTGCGCCTTTTTTTAAAATTTGATCAACATAAGTAGCTATTAAATCGTCTGCTTCATAATTTAAAAGATCTACTGAAGGCAAATTAAATGCTAATACTGATTTTCTAATATATTCAAATTGTGGAGCAAGATCCTCGGGAGCCTCAGACCTATTAGCTTTGTAATCACTATAAATTTTATTTCTAAAAGTTTTCCTACCTGAGTCAAATATTACAGCAAAATGAGTGGGTTTTTGTAAATTTTCTTTAGATTTAGAATCTTCTAAAAGTTTAAAAAGCATACTACAAAAACCACTTACTGCTCCAGTCGGCAACCCATCTCTTTTTCTAGATAAAGGTGGCAAAGCATAATATGCTCTGAATATATAACCAGAACCATCAATTAAATAATAATGATCAGTTTTTTGAATTTTGCTCATTTATATTTTAAAATTACAATCGTATTATAATCTATAAGTTTATAAATATATTCAGAATAAAAGAAATTTTACTACTAGAATATCAATATAAATAAAGGTATTATTATAATATGGAGCTAATTAAACTAAACTTAAACAATAAATTAATCAAATTTTTTTTTGTAATAATACTAGGATCTATAGCTTTAACAATATCTGCTAAAATTAAAATCCCCTTTTATCCAGTTCCTATGACTATGCAAACCTTTGTTGTAATGTTTATAGGAATAAGTTTTGGGTATAAAATTGGGTTAGCTACAATTAGCTTGTATCTTTTGGAAGGAATAATTGGTTTGCCGGTATTTTCAAATTCGCCTGAAAGAGGAATAGGTTTAGTTTATTTTACTGGTCCTACGATGGGTTATTTAATTGGTTTTTTGTCAGCATGTTATTTAGCCAGCTTTATAAACTTAAAAGATAATTTATTAAAAATATTTATTAAACTCATTTTAGCAGTCTCTACAATCTATTTACTTGGTGTGATTTGGCTAGGAACAATAATTGGTTGGGAAAAACCTATTTTTAATTTAGGCGTTGCTCCTTTTTTACTTGCTGAATTATTTAAGATTTTAATTCTGTGTTTAATTACAAAAAAAATAATTAAAATTAGAAATTTTATCTAGGCGATCTTTTCGAAAGAATTCTCTGAAGTGTTCTTCTATGCATCTTAAGTCTTCGAGCTGTTTCTGAAACATTCCTATTACACAACTCGAACACTCTATGTATGTGTTCCCATTTTACTCTATCTGCTGACATAGGATTTTCTGGTGGAGAAGCTTTTTTTGTAGGATCTGCAAGTAAAGCATTTTCAACATCTTCTGCATCTGCAGGTTTCGCTAAATAATCAATTGCTCCTTCTTTAATCGCTGCAATTGCTGTAGGAATATTTCCATAACCAGTTAACATTATGATTCTACTCGATATGTTTAGCTTTTGTATTTCTTTTACTACATTTAGCCCATTTCCATCTGCCAATCTAAGATCTACAACTGCAAATCCTGGTTTATTAATTTTTGCAACCTCGATACCTTTTTTTACACTCTCAGCTTGTAAAACCTGAAAGCCCTTTTTTTCCATAGATCTGGCTAATCTTTCTCTGAAAGGGTTATCGTCTTCAACTATAAGCAATGTTTTATTATCAAAATTACTTAAATTTTGAATTGTGGCTTCATTATTCATAATTCTTATATGGAGGCTTTTTCAATAATTTCAACTGTAATTATTTGCTTTACATCTATTTATAATTACCTTAATTGCACATTTTATAAAGAGTTTTAGAATGATTCAAAAACTTTTTTTTTGTTAAATTTTTTTGAGGGGGCATTTTAAATGCAAAAATTTAAGTCAGTTGAAGAATTAGTAAATCAACTGAAACCAGAAAAACCGGTTTATTGTATCAGAAAGAATTCTATTCTTTCTGCATCAAGTTTTTTTAAAAAAAAATTTCCCGGAAAAATTTTATACGCAGTTAAAACAAATCCTCATCCCGAAGTTATAAAAACTCTTATAAAAAGTGGAATTGATCAATTTGATGTTGCTTCAATTGAAGAAATAAAAACTATAAGAAAGTTTAGTAAAGCCGCAAAATGTTTTTATATGCATACTGTAAAAAGTAGAGAAAGCATTAAAGAGTCTTATTTTAGGTATGGAATTAAAACTTTTTCATTAGATACAAAAGATGAATTAATTAAGATTATTGAAAGTACAGATAATGCGAAAGATCTACAATTGTTTGTAAGAGTAGCAGTATCAAATGAACATGCTGAAATAGATTTATCTAAAAAATTTGGTGCTTCTAGCACAGAAGCTGCAGGATTATTAAGATTAGTTAAACAATATTCTTATAAAATTGGTTTAAGTTTTCATGTTGGATCTCAGTGTATGCATCCTATTTCATATTCAAAAGGGATTAATGAAATAGGAAATATAATTAAAAAAACAAAAATTATTCCTGATTTTATTAATATAGGTGGAGGTTTTCCAACTATTTATCCAGATCTTGTTCCTCAATCTTTAGATAATTATATGAGTGAAATTAACAAAAGTTTAGAAAATTTAAATTTAAATAATTTACCTAAAATAATTTGTGAGCCAGGAAGAGCGTTAGTTGCTGAAAGTGGCTCTACTATAGTAAGAGTTAATTTGAGAAAAAAACAAAAACTTTATATTAATGATGGAACTTATGGAACTCTTTTTGATGCAGGAACTCCAAACATAGTTTTTCCCTCAAAAATGATAAGGGATAGTTGCAATAAAATTATTTCAAAAAAATTAACTGCTTTCGATTTTTATGGTCCTACTTGTGATAGTATGGATTATATGAAAGGACCATTTATTTTGCCTAACAATATTAAGGAAAATGATTATATAGAACTTGGTCAGCTAGGATCTTATGGATTAACTTTTAGGACACAATTTAATGGTTACTATTCTAATGAAATTTATGAAGTAGAAGATAATCCTATCATGACTCTTTATGCTAAAGATATTAATAAAGCTACTTTAGTTGCTTAAATGTCAGAAAGTAAAAAGTTAGGTCACAATAGTAAAAAAGATTTTTTAAAAAAATCCCGTAGAACATATTGATATAACTTCATTTGATGCAAGAAAAATAATTGATTCCATGAAGAAGATGTCTTTTGTTTCAAGAGAAACAGCTAACGCAGCAAACATTTACAATGAAATGTTAAAAGATAAAGATTGCACAATTTTTTTAACACTCGCTGGTTCAACTTCTGCTGCTGGATGTATGAATATATACAAAGACCTTGTTAAATATAATATGGTAGATACAATTGTTGCTACAGGAGCTTCCATAATTGATATGGATTTTTTTGAAGCTTTAGGATTTAAACATTATCAAGGATCACAATTTCAAGACGATAATGAGCTTAGAAAAAATTATATTGATAGAATTTATGACACTTATATTGATGAAGATGAGTTACAGATTTGTGACAAGAAAATATGTGAAATAGCAGATAATTTAGAAGCAAGAAGTTATACGTCTAGGGAATTTATTCACGAAATGGGAAAATATTTAAAAAAAAATTCCATAAAGAAAGACTCCTTAATTGAAACGGCTTATGACAACAATGTTCCAATTTTTTGCCCTGCATTTACTGACTCAAGTGCAGGATTCGGCCTAGTTATTCATCAAGAAAAAAATCCTAAAAAACATATTACTATAGATTCGATTCGAGAATTTAGAGAATTAACTGAAATAAAAATTAAATCAAAAGACTCTGGTTTATTCATGATAGGTGGTGGTGTACCTAAAAATTTTATTCAAGACACTGTAATATGTGCTGAACTTTTAGGCAAAAATGTTGATATGCATAAATATGCTGTACAAATTACAGTAGCAGATTCTAGAGATGGTGCTTGCAGTAGCTCAACTTTGAAAGAGGCAAGCTCTTGGGGGAAAGTTGATGTATCAAAAGAACAAATGGTTTTTGCTGAGGCTACTAGTGTATTGCCTTTAATTACTAGTCATGCTTATCATAAAGGTGAATGGAAAAATAGAAGTAGAAAAAATTTTTCAAAAATTTTTGGATAAAAAATTGAAATATTTATCAAATAAAAATGGTTTTCTTGGTATTGATAATAAATTTAATTTTAAAGAAAAAGTGGTAATTATTCCATTTGGTCTAGAAAAAACAGTAAGTTATGGAAGTGGAACTAAAAATGGACCTAAAGAAATAATTAAAGCTTCTCATCAAGTTGAATTATATGATGAAGATCTTAATTGTGAACCTTTTAAAAAAATAGGAATTAAAACATTAAAACCATTTAAAATTGACAAAAATATTTATAAAGCCCTTAAAAAAGTTGCTAACATTAATAAAGAAATTTTAGATAATAAACTTTTTCCTATGACCTTAGGAGGAGAACACTCAATAACACCTGGATGTATTGTGCCATTTGTAAAAAAATATAAAAATATTTGCCTTTTACATTTTGATGCTCATGCAGATTTGAGAAGTAGTTATAATGGAGAAAAATTTTCACATGCTTCTGCGATTAGAAGATGCTTAGATCATAAAAATTTATCAGTGATTTCATTTGGAATAAGAAATATTTCTAAAAGTGAAATATCTTTTTTAAAAAAAAATAAATCTAGAATAAAAATTTTTTGGGCTAAAGATAAATTTAAATGGAATTTACAAAAATTCAAAAAAATAATAAAAAATAAAACTGTTTACTTAACCTTTGATGTAGATTGTTTAGACTCAAGTATTATGCCTGCGACAGGAACTCCTGAACCTGGCGGATTATTGTGGGATGAAACTTTAAATATAATTAAAATTGCGGCAAAAAATTCAAATATTATAGGTGCAGATATTAATGAACTTGCTCCAATTAAAGGCTTTAACTCCTATAATTTTTTAGTTGCTAAACTTGCTTATAAAATATTATCTTATAAATATTTCTTCTAAAGTTTAATTGGTTTAAATGTTTTTAAAAGTAATCTGAATGGAATTAACATTATTAGTGCTACTAAAATTTTAACAGTTAAATCTCCTAAAGAAAGTGTGATCCACGGCACTCCTGTCGCATAAAAAGAAATTGAAAAGAATATAAAAGTATCAACTGTAGATCCAAATATTGATGATGTTAATGGAGCTATAAACCATTGTTTTTTTCTTAATTTATCAAAAATTTGTACATCTAAAAGTTGAGCAACTAAAAATGCTGTTCCTGAACCTATGGCAATTCTAACAGATATTAAGTCATCAAAATTAGTTGCAAATAAGAGAGTGAAGCTAATTCCTAAAGTAAAACCTATATATACTATTTTTCTCGCTATTAACTTGCCATAGGATCTATTAGCAAGATCGGTAATTAAAAAAGCTATTGGATAACTAAATGCCCCATAAGTCAAAATTTCTTCTAAACCATAATATATTATTGGGAACTGAACTAAATAATTTGATGTAAGCACTACCACTCCCATTAAAAATGAGAGTAATAAAAATAATTTATTCATTAAACAATTTTAGATTGTGAAGTTTTCTTTTGAAAAGGAAATTTAATTAATAAATTCTTTTTAAGTTTTTTCAGTCTTGGAGACAAATTTTTATTTTTTACGGTTTTTAAAAATTCATCAAAGCTACCTTTTTTATCTACAGATCTTACACCTGCATTACTAACTGTTAATTTCAAACTTCTTTTTAAAAGTTCACTTGTAAATTTTACTTTTTTTAAGTTAGGAAGAAATCTTCTTTTTGTCTTGTTGTTAGCATGACTGACATTATGACCCTTCATTGGGTTTTTTCCAGTAAGTTCACATTTTTTTGACATAATATTTCCGTCTATATAAAGTGAGATACTGATTGCGTCAAGTTCAAGATTTATCTTTCTCTCTTTTTCCTATTATTTCTTCAAAATTCTTAACACCATCTTTTAACAATAATTCTTTAAGCTCTTTTTTAATCATGTTAACTATATTTGGCCCTCTAAATATCATGCCAGTATAAAGTTGGACATAATTAGCTCCTGCTAAAAATTTTTCGTAAGCACTTTTACCAGAATCTACTCCACCTACTCCAATAATTTTAATTCTTCCATTAAATATTTTATAAAATTTACTTATTAAATTCGTAGATTTTTCTTCAATTGGTTTGCCTGACAAACCTCCTTTTTGATATCTTTGAATATTGATCAAACTATTTCTTGTTGAATCTGATGTATTTGAAATAATAATTACGTCAATATTATTATCCAAAAGAACGTCCGAAATTTTATCAATTTGTTGTTCTTCAATATCAGGTGATACCTTAACTACTATAGGAGTTTTTGAATTCAAATTTTTTTTTTCTTTATTAATCATCCGAAGTAATTCATTTAATTTTGTTTGATCATGAAAACTCCTCAAATCTTCTGTATTAGGAGAAGATATATTTATTGTAATATAATCTGCTACTTCATGAAAAATTTTAAAACATTCAAGATAATCTTTAAGTCTATCTTTTGTATCTTTATTTGGTCCAATATTAATTCCTAGTAAACCGATTTGATTATTAGATTTAATTCGATTAACTACATTCTTAGATCCAAGGTTATTAAAGCCTAGCCTATTAATTAAAGCCTTGTCTTCAACCAATCTAAAGACTCTCGGTTTAGGGTTTCCATATTGTTTTAAAGGTGTAATAGTACCAACTTCAACAAAACCAAATCCTAATCTAAATAAAGAATTATACACCTCGGCATTCTTGTCAAATCCTGCGGCCATTCCAATAGGATTTTCTAAATTCTTGCCAAATAATCTAGTTTTGAATAAAGAATTATCTTTATCGTTATTTAAAATATTTGGAAGTAAATTAAATTTTAAAGATTTAATTGCTAAAGAATGTGCTATCTCAGGATCTAATTTAAAAATAAAAGATCTTAAATTTAAAAACATTATTTAATTTTATTTATTATAAGCTCTTTAGTTTCATTCACACCAAAAAAACTAATAAAAAAAACCCATTCGTGGTCCATTTTCATCTCCAAAAAGAACTTCATATATTAATTTAAACCAATCTCTTAGTTTTTCAGAGTAACCATTTTCTTTTCCAGTGGAATAAATTAAAGTTTGAATATCTTCAGGAGACATTTTATCATTACATTTCTCCAAAGTTTGAATTAATGCTTGTAATGCTTTTTTTTCTTTTTCATTAGGAATTTTATAATTTTTTTGAGTTTTTATTACATCATTAAAAAATTTTATCGCGTAACCAATTAAACTATCAAATATCGGGAAATTGTTTTCATTTATTTCTGGTTTATATTTTTTTACAAATTTCCATAAAAGATTTTTTGTATCAGCATTACTTGTTTCAACAAGGTTTAGAAGCATCGAAAATGACATAATCAAATTCTCTTTTGGAACCTTTCCATTATGAACATGCCATACTGGATTCATTAATAATTTAAGCTCATCCTGATTTTTTGATTTTTCAATATGATCTAAATATTCATCAACAGCCTTCGGTACAATTTCTTTATATAATTTTTTAGCTCTCTTAGGATTTTGATACATATATAAAGATAAACTCTCAGGAGATGCATACTTTAACCATTGATCAATAGTAATTCCATTTCCCTTAGATTTAGAAATTTTTTCACCTTTCTCATCTAAAAATAATTCATATGCAAATCCAGAAGGATTGGTTTTACCAATTAATTTTATAATTTTAGAAGATAAAATCGCACTTTCTATAAGATCTTTCCCATACATCTCAAAATCTACATCTAAAGCATACCAACGCATTGCCCAATCAACTTTCCATTGAAGTTTACAATTTCCATCTAGAATACTTTTTTCCAATTTTTCTCCTTTATAATCAAAAACTATTTTTAAATTTTTTTTATCAATCTCAAACATGGGTATTTCCAAAACATGTCCGGTATTTGGACAGATTGGTAAAAATGGACAATAAGTTTTTTTTCTTTCTTGGCCCAAAGTAGGCAAAATAATATTCATTATACCATCATAATTTTCTAAAATTAATTGTAATGTTGGATTAAAAAATCCCGATTTATACAATTTTGTTGAGCTTTTAAAAGTATAATCAAAATTAAAATTATTTAAGAAATCTTTTAACATTTCATTATTATGCTCACCAAAACTTTTAAATTTTTTAAATGGATCAGGAACTTGTGTTAAAGGTTTATTTAAATTTTCTTCTAATAATTTTTGATTAGGTACATTATCAGGAATTTTTCTTAGTCCATCCATATCATCAGAAAATGTAATAATTTCGGTAGGAAAATCTGTTAACTGTTTTAAAGCATTTACTATCATTGAAGTTCTTGCAACTTCACCAAAAGTTCCTATGTGTGGCAAACCACTAGGTCCATATCCTGTTTGAAGTATAATTTTACCCTTTTTGTCGATAAAAGACTTTCTTTCACGAAGCATTTTTTTAGCTTCTACAAAAGGCCAAGCGCTAGTTTTATCTAAATTTTCTCTTTTTATCATGAATAACCATTACAATTTATAATTATAGCGATTTAACTAATTCTTATAGAGTTGAAATTTATTTACCATAAAATAATGTTCTTTCAAAATGTCTAATTACAAAACTGTTTTTTTTACTCTAGGAATTTTACAAATAATTCTAGGGGTATTCATGTTTGTTCCTATAATTATTCAATTTATATATTCAGAAGTTGATTCTTCTTTTTTTGGAGCATCGATCGTAACAATTATTTTTGGTTCTTTGTTTTTTTTATCAAACTTAGATCATGATAAAAAATTAACCCTACAACAGTCATTTCTATTAACTGCCTTGTCTTGGTTAAGTATTGCAATCTTTGGTTCTTTGCCTTTTATTTTTTCAGGCCTGGGTTTTTCTTTCACTAATGCTTTTTTTGAAAGTATGTCAGGTATTACTACTACTGGATCAACTATAATTTCAAATCTTAGTGAAATGCCAAAAGGTATTTTACTTTGGAGAGCTATTCTACAGTGGTTAGGAGGAATTGGAATTATAATTATGGCCATAACTTTAATGCCCATAATGAACGTAGGAGGAATGCAATTATTTAAAATATCAAATCACGATTCATCAGAAAAAATTTTACCAAAATCAAAAGAAATTGCTCTTCGACTTATTTATATTTATTCTTCTTTAACTCTACTTTGTTTAATAACTTATAAAATATTTGGAATGAGTTTTTTTGATAGTTTAACCCATTCTATGACCACAATAGCTACTGGGGGTTTTTCAAATTATAATGAATCTATTGGTTTTTTTAATAGTATCTCAATAGAAATATCTTCTATGATATTTATTATCCTAGGAAGTATACCTTTTATAGCCTACATCAAATTTATTAATGGCAATAAAGAAATTTTTATTAAAGATTCTCAAATTAAATTTTTTCTCGGAGTTATAATTTTTAGTATTATTATTTTAAGTTTATATTTATTAATAAATAAGACAGATGAACTAAACCTTAGATCAATATTTTTTAATGTAGTTTCAATTCTAACTGGTACAGGTTATGTTAATGCAGAATTTGATGGTTGGGGCAGTTTTGCTCTTATATTATTCTTAGGTCTTATGTTTATTGGTGGATGTGCTGGCTCAACTACCTGTGGAATTAAAATATTTAGAATTCAAATTCTTTATTTATTTGTATCTAATCAACTAAAAAAAATAATTTATCCAAAAGGTGTATTTGTTTTAAAATATGATCAAAATCCAATTGACGATAGGTTTATCTCATCAATTATTTCTTTTATCTATATGTATTTAGTCATATTTTTCAGTCTTACTGCACTTTTATCTTTAACTGGATTAGATTTTATAACTTCAATTTCTGGTGCAGCAACCTCAATATCAAACGTGGGTCCTGGCTTAGGGTCAATAATTGGTCCTAATGGAAATTTTTCAACTTTACCTAATATTTCTAAATGGATTTTAAGTTTTGGAATGATTTTAGGTAGACTTGAGTTGTTTGCAATATTAGTATTATTTTTACCTTCTTTTTGGAGAAATTAAATATGTTAGAAATCAAAAAACAAACATGGCTTGAGTCTGTATCAGTTTATAAAGATATTCGAATGCTGAGAATTTTGCTATTAGGTGCTATCAGTGGTTTTCCTTGGGTTTTAATTGCAAGCAGTTTAAGTCTTTGGCTTAAAGAAGAAGGACTAAGTAGATCTACAATAGGATGGGCGGGCTTAATTTTTGCTGTATACGCTTTTAATTATTTATGGGCTCCAATTATAGATAGAATTCAAATACCAATATTAACAAAAAAATTAGGCCATAGAAGAGGATGGATAGTTTTAATGCAAATAATTATTTTGTTAAGCTTATTAGTTTGGAGTTTTATTAATCCTACACAAAATTTAACATTACTAATATTAGTAGGATTAATTATTGCTATAGCTTCAGCCACCCAAGATATAACTGTTGACGCATTAAGAATTGAACAAATAAATGAAAATGAAGGAAAGTCTATGGCAGCTGGAGCGGCAATGGCTGTTGTTGGTTGGTGGACAGGTTATAAATTAGGGGGAGTAGTTGCTTTATTTACTGCTGAATTTTTTGAAAATATAGGTATCTCAGAATATTGGCAGGCTACTTTTTTGGTATTGGGTGTTTTAATTATTTTAATGAACATTGGATTAATTTTCGTTCATGAACCAATAGAGACAGATAGACAGGTTAAACAAAAAGAAACTGACAAGTTAATTATAGGAAAGCTTGGATTTAGTAATATTATTACAAACTTTATTGCTTATATAACAGGAACTATTGGTGGGCCTATTATAAGTTTTTTTAAAAAAAATGGTTTTGCTATTGCGTGGGGAATTCTAGGCTTTGTATTTTTATTTAAAATTGGAGAAGCTTTTATGGGAAGAATGTCCATTGTCTTTTACAAAGAGATAGGATTTTCTAAAGGACAAATTGCAATTTATTCAAAAGGACTTGGTTGGATCACAACTGTAGTGTTTACATTGTTAGGAGGAATAATGGCTATGAGAGCAGGCACAATAATGACAATGTTTTTTGCAGGAGGATTAATGGCAATAACAAATCTTTTATTCGCCGTTTTAGCATGGACAGGTAAGTCTGAAATTTTATTTGCAATTGCTGTCATAGCTGATGATATTACAGCAGCATTTGCAACAGTGGCTTTTGTAGCATTTATATCATTGTTAGTAGATAGAACTTATACAGCAACTCAATATGCCCTACTTGCTTCAATTGGTACCGCCGGTAGAACTACTTTAGCATCCTCTTCTGGAGCATTGGTTGACTGGTTAAATGGAAATTGGGGAACATTTTTTGTTTTAACAACTATAATGGTCATTCCTTCTTTGGTTTGTTTGTGGCTCATTAAAAATAAAATTCAAATAGGTGCAAAATAATTTTTATTTTAAAGGTAATTTTTCTAAAATTTATAAGAAACCTTCAAAATTTTCTGAAGTTACTTCTCAAATATTATATGGGGAAAATTTTAAAATTTTATCAAAAAAAAAAAAATGGATTAAAATTAAATTATCGTTTGATAATTATATTGGCTATATTAAAAACGAAAAATATATAAATAAATTTCACCCAAATTATAAAGTAAGTAATTTAAAGGCAAAAATTTTCAAAAAACCTAAATATGGTACAAAAAGTTGGCTCCCATTTGGATCAAAGTTATCGGTTAAAAGTGAAAATAAAGATTATGTAAAAATAGAAAAAAATAAATGGATTAAAAAAAAAGATATAAAAAAAATAAATCATAAAGAAAAAGACTTTGTTAAAACCTTTAAAAAATTTCTTAATACTAATTATGTTTGGGGAGGTAAAACATATAAAGGTATTGATTGTTCTGCTTTATTACAAATATTTTTTTATTATAATAATTTATTTTTTCCAAGAGATACAAAAGATCAGATCAAATATTCAAAAGGTAATTCAAAGAAAAAGAAATTTAAAAAAGGAGACGTTATATTTTGGAAAGGTCATGTTGCTATATGTTTAAATTCTAAAAAACTAATTCATGCTTATGGGCCCGAGAAAAAAGTTTTAATTATGCCAATAATAAAAACAATCAATGTAATAAAAAAAATAGCTAAACTCAAAGTAAAAAAAATAACTAGGCTTAAATATTAGCTTCTACCAAAATCAGGCTTGTCAATATCTTGCTTTAACCTAATAATTTTTTTTCTTACTTTTTTTGTTTGAACAAGTTTTTTTAAAATTAATTTATTACTTTTTAAATTAATATCTTTTTTAAAAGCACTTAAATTTTTTACAAATAAGTCAATAGCCTTTGAAATATTTGTCTTATTATTAAAAAAAATATCTCTCCACATAATTTCATTTGATGCAGCTATCCTTGTGAAATCTCTTAAACCTCCAGCACTAAATTTGATAAAATCATAGCTTTGATATTTTTCAAAATCTTGCGCAGTCTTAACTAAATTATATGCAATTAAATGAGGTAAATGACTAGTTATAGAAAAAATTTTATCATGTTTTTCAGATGTCATTACAACTACTTTTGATCCTAGTTTTTTCCAAAATTTATTTAATATATTTAAATGACTTTTATTTGTATTTTTCTCTTTAATTAAAATACACCATCTATCCAGAAACATATTAACTTTACCTTGCTCAGGTCCACTTACTTCTGATCCTGCAATTGGATGGCCTTGAGTCCAATGAATCCCCTTCTTTAAATATTTTTTAATGATTTTTGTTGATTCTATTTTTGCAGAACCAATATCAGTAATCAATGTTTTTGGTAATACAAAATTATTTATTTTAAGAATAAGATTTTTATATTCACTCATAGGAGTACAAAAAATAATTAAATCAGAGTTAATTACTCCTTCTTTTAATTTATTAACAATTATTCCTGGTAATTTTAATTTTTTTATTTTTTTAATATTCAATTTTGATTTCTCATAAATAAATATTTTTTTTGCTAATTTTTTTTTTTGAATAGCTCTCAATAAAGATGAGCCCAATAATCCACAACCAATAATTAAAATTTTTTTCATTTAATTTAATATTCCTTTAACTGAACTAATAAATTTTAAATTTTCTTTTTTAGATCCAATTGTTAATCTTAATTTATTTTCAATATTATAACCTTCTTTAGTAGATCTTAAAATAATTCCTTTTTTTTTTAGTTTTTTGTAAAAATAATTTGCTGAATACTTACATTTGTCAAAGTTAAGTAATAAAAAATTTGCTGATACAAAATTTGAAAAAATATTATAATTTTCTAGAAATTTTTTAATCTTTTTAGCATAAAATAAATTATGCTTAATAGATTTATTTATAAACTTTTTATCTTTAAGAGACTCTGCTGCTGCTAGTTGGGCTATACTATTCACATTAAAAGGTGGTTTGATTAAATTTAATGCATCTATTATTTTTTTCGATCCATATCCCCAACCAACTCTTAAAGAAGCCAACCCAAAAATCTTTGAAAATGTTCTAAGAATAAAAACATTATCTTTATTTTTAAATAAATCTAAACCTGAAGAATAGTCTGAATTTTTCATATATTCTGCATATGCATCATCAATTACTAATAAAATATTTCTATTTAATTTTTTTCTTAACTCTAATACTTCTTTTTTGGTCAAATAAGTTCCCGTTGGATTATTTGGATTTGCTATAAAAACAATTTTTGTTTTCTTGGTAACTTTTTTTAAAATTTCTTTTATCGAAATTTTAAAATTTAATTCCTTTGAAAATAAAACTTTTGCACCTACGATTTTTGAGTAAATTCTATACATTAAAAAACTATATTCAGGTAAAACAACTTCATCTTTTGGATATAAAAATAATTGACAAATCATCTGAATAACTTCATCAGAACCTGATCCACAAATTATTTTTTCAAATTTACAGTTATAAGTTTTAGAAATTGCTTTTCTTAAATCTTTAGATTTTCCATCAGGGTATTTGTATGAAATTAATTTTTTATTTAAAATCAATTTTTTAGCTTTTGGGCTCATGCCTAAAGCAGATTCGTTCGCAGACAATTTTATTACTTTTTTTAATTTTTTGACTCTAGATTTTCCAGGTTTATAAGCTTCAATATTAAATTTTTTGAATTTTAGAGTAATCATTTTTTTAATTTATGAGCTCTTTATAGATAAAATTACAAATTTTTATAGAGAATAAGAAAGATTTTTAAAAAATTGACATAATAAATAAGTTCTAGTAAAAAAAATATGCGCTGATTTAACTGAATTGCGAGCGCTTAAAAAAAACCGCTAAAATAGTTTTTTTTCTCACAATTCAATTAAAGGTAATTATGGATATTGAAAAACACATAAAAACATTGATCGTAAAAAAACCACTTAAGCTAGACTGTGGTAAAACTATCAAAGATTTTCCAATCGCATATGAAACTTATGGTTCACTAAATTCAAAAAAAGATAATGCAATATTAGTTTTTCATGCATTAACAGGTGATCAGTTTATAACTGGATTAAATCCTATAACTAAGAAAGATGGCTGGTGGAGCTATGCAGTAGGCCCAGATAAAGCTATAGATACAAATAAATATTTTGTTATTTGTTCTAATGTAATTGGAGGATGTATGGGTTCTTATGGACCAAGCCATAAAAATCCTGATAATAATAATGTATTCGGAACAAATTTTCCTGTTATTACTATTAATGATATAGTTAATGCACAATATAATTTACTCGAACATTTTGGTATTGATAAACTTTTTTCTATAACCGGTGGTTCTATGGGGGGGATGCAAGTTCTTCAATTCATAAGTAACTTTCCTGCTAAAGCCAAAACTGTGATTCCAATTGCTTGTACCTCAAGTCATTCAGCGCAAAATATTGCTTTAAATGAATTAGGAAGACAAGCAATTACCGCTGATAGTAACTGGAAAGATGGAAATTATACATCTAACAACACAAGTCCAAGTAAAGGATTAGCTGTAGCCAGAATGGCAGCTCACATTACCTATCTTTCAAAAAAAGGTTTGCAGGAAAAATTTGGAAGAAAATTACAAGAAAGAGAAGATCTTAAATTTGGTTTCGATGCAGATTTTCAAATAGAAAGCTATTTAAGATATCAAGGTTCAGTTTTTGTAGATAGATTTGATGCAAACAGTTATCTTTATATCACAAGAGCAATGGATTATTTTGATTTAACTAAGCAATATAAAGGTAATCTGTCAGATGCATTTAAAAATACAAAAGCTAAATTTTTTATAATTTCTTTTACTTCAGATTGGCTTTATCCAACTCAAGAAAATAAAGAAATTGTTATAGCTTTAAATTCAATAGGCGCAGATGTAGGGTTTGTTGAAATTGAGTCAGACAAAGGTCATGATTCATTCTTATTGGATGTTCCAGATTTTTTAAACGCCCTTAAGAACTTTTTGGATAAATCTTATATAGGAAATTAAAAATGAAAAATGAATTTAAAGTAATAGCAGATTTAATTGAAAAAGATAAAAAAGTTTTAGATGTAGGTTGTGCTGATGGAACGCTAATGAAATATTTAAAAGATAATAAAAATATCAATATTAGAGGATTAGAAATTTCAAAATATAAAGTTCAAGAGTGTATTGCGAAAGGTTTAACTGTGATTGAAGGAAATGCTGAAAAAGACTTAAAACAATTTCCTGATAAATCATTTGATTATGTTGTGTTAAGTCAAACACTACAAGCTTTTTTAAATCCTGAATTAGTGTTAAATGAACTCTTAAGAGTTGGAAAAAAAGCAATAGTTACAATTCCTAATTTTGGTTACTGGAAAGTAAGATTTCACTTGTTATTAAAAGGAACAATGCCAGTTACCAAAACTTTGCCAGATGAGTGGTATAACACTCCTAATTTACATATGTGCACTATTAAAGATTTTGTTTATTTTGTTAAATCTAGAGATATTAAAATTTTTAAATCTTTAGCATTAAATAATCTTAATACTTCATTAATAAATGAAGGTAATTTAGGAATTAAAAATTTATTTTCAGATTTAGGTATATTTTTAATAGAAAAATAATATGCGAGTAGAAATTATACCTTGCCTTCAAGATAATTATAGCTATTTAATTATTGATGATAGCAACAATTCAGCTTGTGTTGTGGATCCAAGTGAAACAAAACCCGTAATTAATTTCTTAAAAAATAAAAATATTAATTTAAAATATATTCTTAATACTCATCATCATTTTGATCACATAGGAGGTAATAAAGATTTAAAAAAAAAATATGGATCGATTGTTTTGGGTTTTAAAAATGATTCTGAAAGGATTCCAGAAATTGATGTTTTGTTAGAAGACAACCAAATATGGAAAGCAGAAAACTTTACTGCTAAAATAATGCATATTCCTGGACATACTACTGGTCATATTTGTTTTCACTTTTTTGAAAATAAATTAATTTTTACAGGAGACACCCTTTTCTCTCTTGGTTGTGGAAAAATTTTTGAAGGTACTTATGAAGAAATGTTTAATTCTTTAAATAAAATTAAATCTCTACCCAATGAAACTAAAATTTATTGCGGACATGAATATACGCTTAACAATTCAAAATTTTGCATAAAACATGATCCTAATAATTTAAATTTAAAAAATAAGATAGAAAATATAAAAAAACAAGTCAAAGATGGTCTGCCTACAATTCCATCTACTATAAAGGATGAATTGGATTGTAATATATTTCTAAGAACAAATGACTTAGAAAGCTTTTCAAAACTGAGAGATTTAAAGGATAATTTTTAAGTTATTCAGCTTGACTATATGTAAGCTAGAACTATATTGCCATTACAAATTTTTACTACAAATACTATGTCATACGCAGTAATTAAAACAGGTGGAAAACAGTATAAAGTTAAATCTGGGAATATTCTAAAGATAGAAAAATTACCAGACTCAAAAAAAGAAACAAAAATAGAATTTAACGAAATTTTAGCTTATGGAGATGACAAATCTATAGAAGTTGGAACACCAAATATTAAAGGTGCTAAAGTAGAAGCAATTTTAATTAAAAATAGCAAAAATAAAACTATTTTAATATTTAAAAAAAGAAGAAGGCAAAACTCAAGAAGAAAAAATGGACATAGACAAGAATATTCTATGATAAGAATAAATAAAATTTTTTCAAAAGATGGTAAAGTTCTTTCTGAAGCTGAAAAAATTTCTATAAAATCAAAAAAACAGGAAGTTAAAGAAGTAGTTAACAAAAAAGAAGTAGTTAACAAATAAGTATTAGGTAAATTATGGCAACAAAAAAAGCAGGTGGATCATCAAGAAATGGACGTGATAGTGCTGGCCGAAGACTTGGTGTGAAAAAGTATGGCGGCGAAACTGTTATTCCAGGAAATATTATTGTAAGACAAAGAGGTACTAAAATATTTCCAGGTCAAAATGTTAGTATGGGTAAAGACCACTCCATTTTTTCAGTGATAAGAGGTAAAGTGGTTTTTAAAAAATCTAAATTAGATAGAACTTTTGTTTCAGTAAAACCCAATTAATAGTACAACCTAAAACTAATGTTGTATTATGAAATTTCTAGATCAAGTAAAAATATATATCAAAGCAGGAGATGGTGGTGATGGATCTCCAAGTTTCAGACGAGAAAAATTTATAGAATTTGGAGGTCCTGATGGTGGAGATGGTGGAAAAGGAGGTTCAGTAATACTTAGATCTGAGAGAAATCTAAATACCTTAATAGATTATAGATACCAACAACATCATAAAGCTGAAAGAGGTGAGAATGGTATGGGACAAAATCGTACTGGAAAAAGTGGAGAAGATATAATTCTTAAAGTTCCTCTTGGAACACAAGTATTTGAAGAGGACAATAAAACTTTAATTTATGATTTTACAAATCCTAAAGAAGAATTTGTAGCAGCGACTGGCGGTAAGGGAGGATTAGGCAATACAAGATTTAAAAGTTCAACAAATAGAGCTCCAAGAAAATTTACTAAAGGAACTGCAGGTGAAGAATATATAATTTGTTTACAACTGAAAACTATTGCAGATATTGGCATTATAGGTTTGCCGAATGCTGGTAAATCAAGTCTCTTGGCTTCTATAACAAACGCAAATCCTAAAATTGCAAATTACCAATTTACTACTTTAAACCCAAACCTAGGTATTGCTTTTTATGATGATAAAGAAATAACTATAGCAGATATACCAGGTCTAATAGAGGGTGCTCATGAAGGGACGGGGCTAGGTATACAATTTTTAAAACATATCGAAAGATGCAAATCACTTTTACATTTAATAGATATTACAAATAATAATTTGGAAAAATCATACAATCAGGTAAAAAATGAACTAAAAAATTATAGTTCTGATCTTTTAAAAAAAAAGGAATTAATTGTATTAAACAAAATTGATTTAGTTGATGAAAAAATTGTTAAAAAAATAATAGATAAACTTTCAAAAAAAATTAAGGGAGAAATTGTGACTTTATCAACTTTAAATAAAAAATCGATATCAAAGATTAAAGCCAAACTAATATCTTATGCTTCTTAAAAATTCTAAAATTATAGTTATAAAAATTGGTTCATCTCTTTTGGTTGATAAAAATAAAAAAATACGAAAAAAATGGTTATCTGCATTTGCAAAAGATATTCAAAAACTAAAGTCTAATAATCAAAAAGTGATTATTGTAAGTTCTGGTGCTATAGCGTTGGGTTGTATAAAAATGAATTTTAATAAAAAAAAATTAAAATTAGATAAAAGTCAAGCGATAGCATCAATAGGCCAGATAGAGCTGATGAATCTATTTTCTAAAATTTTTTCAAAGCAAAAACTAAATATTTCTCAAATATTATTGACTCTAGAAGATACTGAGGAAAGAAGAAGATCTCTAAATGCTAAAAGAACCTTTGAAAATCTTTTTCAACTTGATTTTATTCCAATAGTTAATGAAAACGATACTACGGCAACTACAGAGATTAAATATGGAGATAATGATAGACTTGCATCTCGTGTAGCTCAAATTACAAATGCCGATACTTTAATACTATTATCTGACGTTGATGGTTTATATGATAAAAATCCAAAGTTATTTAAAAATGCAAAACTAATTAAAAAAGTAGAAAACTTAAATCAAGATTTAAAAAACATAAACTTTAAGGGAAATAATGAATTTGGTAGTGGTGGAATGAATACAAAATTAGAAGCTGCTAAAAACTGTCAATTATCGGGATGTAATATGATAATAGCTAATGGTTTATATTCTAGCCCAATTGATAAAATAATAAAAAATAACAATTGTACATTATTTATATCTAAAACATCTAAATTAGATGCAAGAAAAAAATGGATAATAAGTTCAGTATCACCTAAAGGTGAACTTATAATTGATGATGGTGCAAAAAAGGCCTTAACTAATGGAAAAAGTTTATTGGCTGCTGGTATTAAAAATGTGGTTGGAAAATTTAAAAAAGGAGATCATATAAAAATTTTAGATAAATCAAAAAATGAATGTGCTAGGGGTCTTAGCTCTTTTTCATCAGATGAAATAAATAAAATTTTAGGACATCATTCTAAAGAAATAAAAAAAATATTAGGCTATATTTCAAAATCAGAAGTTGTTCACAAAGATGATATGGTGGAGGTTTGATGAAAGATTTATTAAATAATATTGGAAAAAATGCTAAAAAAGCTTTTTCTAATTCAATCTCTTCAAAAAAAAAAGACCAAGTACTAAAAGATTATCAACAACTTATACTTATATACCAATCAAAAATTATTAATGAAAATAAAAAAGATTTGAATTATGCAACTAAAAAAAAAATAAAAGATAATTTAATCAAAAGACTTATTTTAAATAAAAAAAAAATTTCACAAATTATTAAATCAATTAAATCTATCAAACATTTTAAAGATCCAGTTAATAATGTATTAGAAAAATGGCAAAGACCTAATGGTTTAAAAATTTCAAAAATAACCACTCCAATAGGTGTAATTTGTGTTATTTATGAAAGCAGACCTAATGTTACATCTGATGTTGCATCTTTATGTTTTAAATCAGGAAATCCTGTCATTTTAAGAGGTGGATCAGAAGCTTATTATTCAAATAAAATTCTTTCTAGTCTATTTAGAAAAGCTCTTAAAAAAAATAAAGTTAATGAAAACTATGTTCAGTTTATCAATAATAAAAACTATATGATTGTAGATTTTATACTATCTAAAATGAATAAATACATAGATGTGGTAATTCCAAGAGGTGGAAAAAGTTTAATTAAAAAAGTTCAAGATTTATCTCGAATACCTATAATTGGCCATTTAGAAGGAGTTTGCCATACTTATATTGACTTTTATGCTGATTTAAAACTAGCCAACAAGGTTGTTTTAAATGCAAAGTTAAGAAATACTTCTATTTGTGGAGCAACTGAAACTATTCTAGTTCATCAAAAAATATCAAAAAAATTTTGTGATTTAGTTTTAACAAATCTTAAAAATAATGGATGCAAAATTATTGCAGATAATAAAATTAAAAAAAACTTTGAAGGAAAAATTATTTCTGCTAAACCAAGTGATTGGTCAAAAGAATATTTGGCACCAATTGTATCGATCAAAACTGTAGCTAATGTTAAAGAAGCGATAAAACATATCAACAAATATGGTACAATGCATACGGATGCTATAATTACAAAAAATTCAAAAGTTGCTAAAATTTTTTTAAAAGAGGTCAAAAGCTCAATAGCTATGCAAAACACTTCAACTCAATTTGCTGATGGTGGAGAATTTGGATTTGGAGGAGAGGTTGGAATATCTACTAACACTCTTCCACCAAGAGGACCTGTAGGATTAAATCAGCTTGTTTCTTATAAATATGAAGTAATTAGTAATGGTAAAATTAGAAAATAGTTCCAATAAAAAGAAAATAGGAATTTTAGGTGGAACTTTTGATCCAGCTCATAAAGGTCATTTAGCAATATCAAAAGAGGCTATTAAAAAATTTAATTTAGATTCTGTGATTTGGGCTATTACAAAAAGAAGTCCTTTTAAAAATAAAAGTCAAAACAATTTAAAAAAGCGAATTTATATATGTAAAAAAATTATTGGTAAAAATAAATTGATTAAAATTAAATATTATGATGATTTGGTCAATTCCAATAAAACTGTAGATTTGATCAATTATCTATCTGTAAATAAAAAAGTAGAATTATATTTTTTAATGGGGGCTGATAATCTAATTAGTTTTCACAAATGGTATAAATGGAAGCTAATTTCTCAAAAATGTAATATTCTAGTATTTGATAGGCGCGGCTATAAAAAAAAATCTTTGAATTCAAAAGCATTTAAGAACTTAGATAAAAAACAGATTACTTTTGTGAAATTTGATATAGTCAATATTTCTTCTTCTCAATTAAGAAAAATTTGATAATCTTTTAATTAATTAATGGATAAAATTTCAAATTTAAAAGAATCAATCGTCAAAACTCTAGACCTAAACAAAGCTCTCGATATAGTAAGTATTGATCTTAAGGATAAAAGTTCTATAGCTGAATATATGATCATAGCAAGCGGAACTTCGTCAAGACATATTCAGTCTTTGTCAGAGCAAGTTTTAGAAGAATTAAAAGACAATGGTTTAAAAGATTCTAAAATAGAGGGTAAAGATAGCAATGAATGGAAGTTAGTTGATGGTATTGATTTGATAATTCATATTTTTCATCCTGAAAAACGAAAATTTTATGAATTAGAAAAAATATGGTCAGAACTAATTCCTAAAGAAAAAGTAATGATATGAAAAAAAAATTTCAAATTTTAATTCTCTTTTTAATAAATTTTTTTTTAATAAGTTTTTCATATTCAGCTGAAGTTGATATTTATAAAAAAATTGATCTTTTTGGTGAAGTTTTAGAAAAAATTAATAAAGAATATGTAGAAGAAGTTAATCAATCAGAAAGTATGGACTCTGCAATTAATGGCTTATTACAGTCTCTTGATCCTTATTCATCATATATGTCTCCAGAAATTTTTAATGAAATGCAGACAGAAACAAGTGGTGAATTTGGTGGCTTAGGTATTGAAGTTAGTATGGAATCTGGAGTTGTAAAAGTAATTTCGCCAATAGATGATACTCCAGCTTTTAAAGCTGGAATTAAAGCAGGAGATTACATTGTAAAAATCGAGGATACTCAAGTACAGGGTAAATCACTAAGTGAGGCTGTTGATTTAATGAGAGGTCCAGTTGGATCTAGCATTGAACTTACTATAAGAAGAAAAGGAGAAAAAAAAGCTTTAACATTTAATATTACTAGAGAAGTAATTAAAATACAGTCAGTTAAAGCAGATATATTAGAAAAAAATATAGGGTATATAAGGCTTACTTCTTTTAATGAAAATAGCAGTGAACAAATTCAAAAGAATATTAAAGAATTAGAAATTAACAAAAACATAAATGCATATATATTAGATTTAAGAAATAATCCTGGAGGACTTTTATCTCAAGCAATTAAAATTTCAGATTTTTTTTTAGATAATGGAGAAATAGTTTCTACAAAAAGTAGAAAAAAATCAGAAAATCGAAAATGGTTTGCAAAAAAAGGAGATCTAACAAATGGAAAAACATTAATTGTATTAATAAATTACGGTTCAGCATCAGCTTCAGAAATTGTTGCAGGGGCCTTAAAAGATCATAAAAGAGCAATTATTGTTGGGGAAAATAGTTATGGCAAAGGATCAGTTCAATCTATTATTCCCTTAAAAAATGATGGAGCTATAAGATTAACTGTAGCAAAATATTATTTGCCATCTGGCAAATCAATTTCTGAAGTAGGAGTAAGTCCTGATATTGAAGTTAATGAAGATGGTAAAGAATTTAAAATAAAAACAGGTAAAGATAATCAACTTAATTACGCTATCAAACTTTTAAACGGTTAAAAATGAAAGATAAGTTTCAAAATCTACCACTTAGAAGTGGAGTGGGTATTGTAGTTTTGAATAAAGATAACAAAGTGTTTGTAGCGAAAAGAATAGATAATCCTAAAGGTTTTTGGCAAATGCCTCAAGGAGGTGTTGACAAAGGAGAGGACCTTATTACGGCTGCATATCGTGAACTTGAAGAAGAAACTAGTATCAAAAATGTTGAATTAATTGATGAATTAGAAGGGTTTGTTACTTACAATTTGCCAGATCATCTCTTAGGAATTATTTGGAAGGGAAAATACAGAGGTCAAGAACAAAAATGGTTTTTGATGAGATATCTTGGAAAAGATAACGAAATAAATATTAATACTAAAAAACCTGAATTCTTAGAATGGAAATGGGTAGACTTAGAATTAATTACTGATTTGGTAGTAGACTTTAAGCTTCATGTATATAAAGAGGTGCAAGAGAAAGTAAAAAAAATAATTAATCAATAGATCTTAGTACTTCAATTTTTTGATCTATTAAATATTTTACTTGATCATTAATTTCTGTCTTATTGCTTTCTTCCTCCGCTATTTTAATAAGATCCAATATTCTATTTTTATCAGTATTTTTCAAATTAAAAATAGAACTGGTTAGTATAGATAAATTATTATTTCTAAATTCTGCAATACCATCTTCTACAAAGAATTTATCTTCACCAGATTTTGATAGAATTGTAATAATTCCAGGTTTTAAAAAAGAAATTATTGAAATATGATCTTTTAAAATTCCCATTTCCCCTTCAAAAGCAGGAACTATTACTTCAACCACATCTTCCTTAGACAAAAAAGATTTTTCTGGATTAACTATTTCTACTTTAAATTCTTCACTCATTAAGCTGCGGCTTCTTTTGCCATTTTTTCTCCTTTTTCTATAGCTTCCTCAATTGTACCAACCATATAAAAAGCAGCTTCTGGCAAATGGTCATATTCACCTTTACAAATAGCATCAAAGCCTTTGATTGTTGATTCCAGGTCAACTAATTTTCCAGGTGATCCGGTAAAAACTTCAGCTACAAAGAATGGCTGAGATAAAAATCTTTGTATTTTTCTTGCTCTTGCTACAACTAATTTATCTTCCTCAGACAATTCATCCATACCAAGAATAGCAATAATATCTTGTAATGATTTATAAGATTGTAATATTTTTTGTACATCTCTAGCCACTCTATAATGTTCATCACCAACAATTCTTGGGTCCAAAATTCTTGAAGTAGAATCAAGTGGGTCAACAGCTGGATAAATACCAATTTCTGCAATTTGTCTTGAAAGTACAGTTGTTGCATCCAAGTGAGCAAATGAAGTTGCTGGAGCTGGGTCAGTCAAGTCATCAGCTGGAACATAAATAGCTTGTACAGAAGTAATTGATCCTTTGTTTGTCGTTGTAATTCTCTCTTGAAGGTTACCCATATCTGTTGCTAAAGTTGGTTGATAACCTACTGCAGATGGGATTCTTCCTAAAAGAGCGGAAACTTCTGAACCTGCCTGAGTAAATCTAAAAATATTATCCACAAAGAAAAGAACGTCTTGTCCTTCTTGATCTCTAAAATATTCTGCTACAGTTAATCCCGTTAGTGCAACTCTAGCTCTTGCTCCAGGAGGCTCATTCATTTGTCCGTATACCAAGGCTGCTTTTGATCCATCTCCATCTTTTTTGATTACTCCTGACTCTATCATCTCATGATAAAGATCGTTTCCTTCTCTGGTTCTTTCTCCAACACCTGCAAAAACAGAAAAACCTCCATGCGCTTTTGCAACATTATTAATCAGTTCCATAATCAAAACTGTTTTTCCAACACCCGCACCTCCAAAAAGACCAACTTTTCCTCCTTTTGCATAAGGAGCAAGAAGATCAATAACTTTAATACCTGTAACTAGTATTTCTGTTTCGGTTGATTGATCATTAAATTCAGGTGCGGCTCTGTGAATTGGCCAAGTTTCTTTTGTTTTAACTTCTCCTCTTTCATCAATTGGTTCTCCAATTACATTTATAATTCTTCCAAGAGTTTCAGGGCCAACTGGTACTTGTATAGGAGCTTTTGTATTTGTAACTTTATCTCCTCTCTTTAATCCTTCAGTAGCATCCATTGCAATTGTTCTAACAGTATTTTCTCCTAAATGTTGAGCAACTTCTAGAACTAATCTATTGTCCCCATTTTTACACTCTAATGCTGTTAAAATTTCTGGAAGTTCTCCTTCAAATTTTACATCTACTACCGCTCCAATAACTTGTGTGATTATCCCTTTGCTCATAATTATAAACTTTCTGCTCCTGATATAATTTCTATTAATTCTTTAGTAATTGCTGCTTGACGACTTCTATTGTACTCTATAGTAAGTTTGTCAACCATTTCACCTGCATTTCGAGTCGCATTATCCATTGCGCTCATCCTTGACCCTTGTTCGCTAGCTGAATTCTCTAACATTGCCTTAAATATTTGCGTTGAAATATTTTTAGGTAACAAATTATTTAAAATTTCATCTTCATCTGGTTCAAATTCATAACTTTCTTCAGAACTAATTTCTTCTGAATCATTATTAAGAGGAATTATATATTGAGCTTGTGGAATTTGAGTAATTACATTTTTAAATTGATTATAAAAAATAACACAAACATCAAACTCATCATCTTCAAATTTTTTAATTACCATTTTTCCAACTTTATCAGCATCAAAATAATTTATATTTTTAGAATCTTTAAAAGAAATATTTCCGATAATTTTGTCTCCATAAGTTCTTTTAAGTTGGTCATTTCCTTTTGAGCCAACAGTTATAATTTTAAGCTCTTTGTTATCATCTAAAATTTTTGAAAAATAACTTTTAGCTTTTTTAATTATATTAGAATTAAATCCACCACATAAACCCCTATCTGAGGTCATAATAACACAGAGATGTACTTTATCATTGCCAGTTCCTAACAATAATTTTGGAGCATTTTGTTTGTCAGATATTCCATTAGATAAATTCAAAATAAGGTTGTTCATTTTTTCTGAATAAGGTCGGCCCTTTTCAGCACTCTCTTGGGCTTTTCTTAATTTTGCAGCTGCAACCATTTTCATAGCTTTAGTAATTTTCTGAGTAGATTTTACACTTGCTATTCTTTTTTTTAAATCATCTAAACTTGCCATAACTGATTAAGAGTTAAAACTTTCTTTTAATTGAGTAACTACCTCAACTAGCAGTTTCTCTGTATCTTCTTCAAGTTTTCCTGAACTTTGAATTGCTTCTATTATTTCAGGTTTATCTGATTTACATTTTTCAGTAATTTTAATCTCAAATTCAGCTACATCTTTTAAATCAATGTTGTCAAGATACCCTTTAACACCGCAGTAAACTGATATTACTTGTTCAGCAACAGTCATCGGTGAATATTGTTTTTGTTTTAAAAGTTCAGTCAATTTTGAACCTCTATTTAAAAGTTGCTGAGTGGACGCGTCTAGATCAGATCCAAACTGAGCAAAAGCTGCCATTTCTCTATATTGAGCTAGCTCTAGTTTCATTGATCCAGAAACCTTTTTCATAGCTTTTGTTTGAGCAGAAGATCCAACCCTAGATACTGATAATCCAACATTAATTGCAGGTCTTATTCCTTGATTAAAAAGTTCAGTTTCTAAAAATATTTGACCATCTGTAATAGAAATCACGTTAGTAGGTATAAAAGCAGATACGTCACCTCCTTGCGTTTCTATAATAGGAAGTGCTGTAAGTGACCCTCCACCATGCTCATCACTTAATTTCGCTGCTCTTTCTAGTAATCTACTATGTAGATAAAACACATCCCCAGGATAAGCCTCACGTCCTGGTGGTCTTCTCAAAAGTAGAGACATTTGTCTGTAAGCAACAGCCTGCTTAGATAGATCATCATAAATAATTAATGCATGCATTCCGTTATCTCTAAAATATTCACCCATAGTACATCCTGTATATGGGGCTAAAAATTGTAAGGGTGCAGAGTCTGAGGCTGTTGCAGCAACAATAGTCGTATATTCCATTGCTCCAGCTTCTTCTAATGTTTTTTGTATTTGTCTTACTGTTGATCTTTTTTGTCCTACTGCAACATAAATACAATATAATTTTTGCTTTTCATCTCCAGATTCATTAATTTTTTTTTGATTTATAATTGCATCAATTGCTACAGCTGTTTTACCCGTTTGTCTGTCACCAATAATCAATTCCCTTTGTCCTCTTCCTATAGGGACTAAACTATCTATCGATTTTAGTCCAGTTTGCATCGGTTCGCTTACTGATTGTCTTGGAATAATCCCTGGAGCTTTTACTTCTACTCTACTTTTTTTAACAGATTTATCTAGCTGTCCTTTGCCATCAATTGGATTACCTAAACCGTCAACGACTCTTCCTAATAACTCTTTTCCAACTGGAGTATCAACTATGTCGCCTGTTCTTTTTACTACATCCCCTTCTTTAATATTTCTATCATCACCAAAAATTACAACTCCAACATTTTCACTTTCTAAGTTAAGAGCCATTCCTTTTGAACCATCAGCAAACTCGACCATTTCCCCAGCTTGAACATTATCTAAACCATAAATTCTAGCAATACCATCACCAACTGATAAAACTTGACCAACTTCAGTTACTTCTGCTTTATCTCCAAAATTTTTTATTTGTTCTTTTAATATCTTTGTTACTTCTGAAGGATTTATTTCCATTTAAGCCTCTATCATTCTTTTTTCAATTTGTTGTAATTTATTTTTAATAGAAGTGTCAACCATAATGCTGCCTACTTTAACGATTAATCCTCCAATTAAACTTTTATCATGCCTATAGTTTAGTCTCATTTTTGAACTGAAATTTTTAGTTAAGTCTTCATTAATTTTTTTAATTTCTTCATTTGATAATTCTTTTGCAGATTGAATTTCTGCTTTAATTTCTCCTCTCTTTTCAGAACAGATTTCTATAAAATTTTTTAAAATTTTTTCTAAATAAAAAAATCTTTTTTTATTTACCAAAAATATCATAAAATTTTTTACCAAGTCATTTAGTTTAAAACTTTCAGATATTTTATTTATTACTAAAATTAAATCTTCTTGATTTCCTGTTGGATCTTTTATTAAGTTATTAAAATCTTTACTTGAATTAATAAGTTTTAACACTGCTGAAGAATGTTGTTCAACAATATCTAAAGAATTGCCTTCGTTAGAAAGCTCATACAGAGCTAGAGAATATCTCTGCGCTGAAGTGTTAGAAAATTCTTTATTTTTGCTCAACTTATTCTTTCAATTAGCGTTAATGATTAGTTTAAAAGCTGGCTCTAATTAGCATATAGATAATACGTCTTCAAGTAACACATTGGCTCAAAAACCTTATTTTTTAGTACTTAATTAAAATTTATTGGATCAACATCAACTGAAAGTTTTATTCCATTTGAAAATTTATATTTTGGTATTATTTCTGCAATAGAATTCTGCAATTTAAGTGATTTTAAACCTCTAATCAATAATCTTACCCGATATTTTCTTTTAAGCCTAAATATTGGAGCACTTACAGGTCCAAGAACTCTTGCGTTAATTTTATCCTCTATAAAATTTTTAAAATGAAGAGCATCTTTTTCTAATTTTAACTCATTTTCACCAGTTAATATTATAGAAATAAATCTTTCATAAGGAGGGAGTTTGTTTCTCTTTCTTATTTCGAGCTCCCTATCCAAAAAAATATTAGGATTGCTATTTGTAATCTCAGAAATCATTTTTGAATTACTAATATTATATGTTTGAAAATATACTGTAGCAGGTTTTCCAGTTCTACCAGCTCTACCTGCCAACTGATGGTATAACTGTAAATTTTTTTCAGCTCCTCTTAAATCATGACCTTGTGAAGATAAATCAATATCTACTACAATAATACAATTTAAATTTGGAAAATGAAAACCTTTAGAAATCAATTGAGTTCCTACGAGAATTTCTATTTCATTATTAATAATTTTTTTTAATTTATCAGAAGAGTCCTTTTTATTCATTGTATCACTAGAAAAAATTTCAATTTTTTTTGAAGGAAAATTTTTTTTAACTTCATCAAAAATCCTTTCGACTCCAGGTCCACTAAAAATAAAATCACACTTTTTACTTTTGGTACAATTTCTATCTAAAGATGATTTAAATCCACAATAATGACATAAAAGAATATTTTTATGTTTATGATAAACTAAATTAATTGAACAATTTGAACACTTGTAAGTATTAAAACATTTGTTACAAAATGCATGAGGTGAGAAACCTCTTCTATTCAAAAAAAATAAAACCTGGTCTTTTTTTTCTAAATGATAATTTGCCTTATTAATTATTTTTTTAGATAACCAAGAATGTTTTTCAAGTTTAGTATTATTTAAATTTATAATTTCATAGTTTGGTAAAGCTGCATCTCGATATCTCTTTTCTAATTTTGAAACTGTATATTTCCCCTTTTTAATATTTTCGTAAGTTTCAACAGACGGTACTGAAGTAATTAGATTAATAGGAATATTTTCAAAAGAAGCTCTGGCAATTGCCATATCTCTAGCATTATAAATTATGCCTTCATCTTGTTTATAAGATTGATCATGCTCCTCATCCACAATAATTATTCCCAATTTTTTAAATGGTAAAAAAAGAGATGATCTCGCACCAATTATAACTTTAATGATTCCTTCATTTATACCACTCCAGATAATTTCTTTTTTTTTTTTGCTAATTCCTGAATGCCAAACAGCTGGCATAAAACCAAAAAACTCAAAAAATTTTTGTTCAAATTGTCCTGTTAATCCAATTTCTGGTAATAAAATTATGCCCTGAAATCCCTTATTAATAATTTTTTTTAATGCCTCAAAATACACAATTGTTTTTCCAGAACCTGTTATGCCTTGTAATACATGTACTCTAAATTTTTCATTATATTTATTCATTAACTGCAAGGATTTTTTTTGATCAAGAGATAGTTCTAAAGAATGTTTTTTTATATCAGCAAAATAATCTTTATATTTTTCATAAGACATTTTTTTAATTATATTACTTCTCAATAAAACAAGTTTTAACGCCATACCTTTTGGAATTAAATTGTATTCAGAAAACCAATTTAAAAATTTAATCGTATCTTTTTTTAAATAAGAAATATCTAGTTTACTTAAAATTTTTTTAATTTTAAAATTTTTTGTATTACTTTTCTCAAATTCATTCCAAACAACACCGGTAATTATTAATTTACCAAACGGAACAGTAACATAATCTCCTGTTTTTAAGTTTAAATCACTTTCATATGTAAATGGATGATTAAATATATTTGGTAAAAGAATCGGATACTTCATATTTAATAATATGAAAATTTTTTAAGAGTGTATTGCTCTTTTATCTACTGATAGTGCAGCCTCTTTTACTGCTTCTGAAAAAGTAGGGTGTGCATGACATGTTCTAGCAATATCCTCTGAACTTGCCCCAAATTCCATAGCAATACCTATTTCAGCAATTAATTCTCCTGCATGAGGTCCTATTAAGTGAGCTCCCAAAACTTTGTCGGTTTTAGCATCAGCTAAAATTTTCACAAATCCATCAGCATCATCTATAGCTTTAGCTCTTGAATTTGCCATAAAAGAAAATTTTCCTTTTTTATAATCTATCTCCATTTCTTTTAATTGCTCCTCTGTTTTTCCAATAGAAGCTACTTCTGGATTGGTATATACTACACCAGGTATTGTGTTATAATTTACATGTCCAGATTGGCCTACTATATTTTCTGCAACTGCAATACCTTCATCTTCGGCCTTATGAGCTAACATTGGTCCTATAATTACATCTCCAATTGCATAAATATTATCTTGATTTGTTTTAAAATTTTTATCTGTCTTAATTCTTTTTTTTTCATCCAGCTCTACTCCAACATTTTCTAAATTTAAACCATTAGTATTTGGTTTTCTACCAACTGAAACTAAAACTACATCACAATCAAAATCATTTTTTTTTCCTTCTTTGTCTATAGTTTTAACTATAGCTCCAGAGGTTTTTTTTTGAATAGTTTGAACTTTATGACCCATATGAAATTTAATTCCTTGCTTTTTTAAAATTTTCATAAATTCTTGAGATATTTCTAAATCCATTCCAGGTGTAATATTTTCTAAAAATTCCACTACATGAACTTCTGCGCCTAATCTAGACCATACAGATCCCATTTCTAATCCTATATATCCTCCTCCAACTACAACCATTTTTTTTGGAACTTGTTCTATTTTTAAAGCACCAGTTGAAGATAAAATAATTTTTTCATCAAACTCAATTCCTGGAAGAGAAACAGGTACTGATCCAGTAGCAATTATAACCTTATCAGCACTAATAATTATTTCTTTTTTTTCTTTATTCTTAATAGAAATTTCATTTTTAGTTTTAAAGCTTCCGACTCCCTTAAAGTATGAAACTTTATTCTTTTTTAATAAAAACTCGACACCTTTTGTTAAAATCATTACTGCCTTATCTTTATTTTTCATCATTTTGTTTAGATTGAGTTTAACTTCACCAACTTCTATTCCTTTACTTGATAAATTTTTAACTTTATGAAATTCTTCTGAAAGATTAAGTAAACTTTTTGATGGAATACATCCCACATTTAAACAAGTTCCTCCTAAAGAACCTCTTGAATCTATACATGCAGTTTTTAATCCTAATTGAGCTAATCTTATTGCGCAAACATATCCACCTGGTCCACCACCTATAACAACAGCTTTAAATTTTTCTGACATTTAAATATCTAAAAACAACCTTCTAGGATCTTCTATATTTTCTTTTATCATTTTTAAAAATGAAACAGACTCTTTTCCATCTATAATTCTATGGTCGTATGATAATGCAAGATACATAATTGGTCTTATCTTAATTTCTCCTTCTACAACAAATGGTCTTTCTACAATATTATGCATACCTAAAACTCCAGATTGAGGTAGATTCAGAATAGGTGTGGAAAACATTGAGCCATATACGCCCCCATTGCTAATTGTAAAAGTTCCTCCTTGAAGATCTTCAATATTTAACTTTCCTTCTTTAGCTTTATCTGAGATTTCTTTAATAATTTTTTCAATATCAGCAAATGATAACTCATCTGCATTTTTTAAAACAGGAACTACTAATCCTTTATCGGTGCCTACAGCAAAACTTATATTATAATAGTTTTTGTAGATTATATGCTCTCCATCTATTTCAGCATTAACTGCGGGAAATGATTTTAAAGCAAGCACACAAGCTTTTACAAAGAAGGACATAAAACCAAGTTTTATTCCATATCTATTTTGAAAATCTTCTTTATTTTCTTTTCTCATCTCAATCACGCTAGACATATCAACCTCATTAAATGTAGTTAGCAATGCAGCATTATCCTGAGCCTGCTTTAGTCTTTTAGCTATAGTTAGTCTTAATCTAGTCATTTTAATTCTTTCCTCTTGACCAAACTTAACTTTTCTACTTGAAGGTGGTGGTTGAACACCCATTAAACTAATCAAATCTCCTTTTACAATTCTTCCATCTTTACCAGTACCTTTGATAGTACTAATGTCTACTTTTCTCTCAGCTACCATTTTTCTAACTGAAGGTGACAAAGTTTGTTCTTCATTTTTTGTATCATGAATTTCTTCTTCTTTAACCGCATTACTTAAAATAAGTGGTTTTTCATTTGAATTCTCTTCTTGACTATCTTGATCATTAAAAACTTTTGGTTGTTTAGGGGAAACATCTAAATTAACAACATTGTTTTCTTTTGAAATTGTAGGTTCAATTTTTTTTATTTCATCTTTTTTTAATTTTGTAGAACTATTCTCGGAAACTAAGCCTAATAATGCTCCAACTTCCACTACTGTTCCATCTTTTGAATTAATTTCAGATAAAACTCCACTAACTGGTGATGGAACTTCTAAATTTACTTTATCAGTTTCTAACTCAACAATAGGTTCATCAGCTTCAACTACATCTCCTTGATTTTTTAACCATTTTGAAACTGTTGCTTCTGTTATACTTTCTCCTAAAGCTGGGACTACAATTTTTTCACTCATTATAATTAATTAAATACTTTATTAATAATTTCTTGTTGTTGAGAAATATGTCTTTTAGCAAATCCTGTAGCAGGAGTTGCATCTGGACTTCTTCCTATATAAGAAATATAATTATATTTAGCCTTAATATTATCTAATGTCCATTGGATATAATCTCTAACAGAAAACCAAGCTCCCATATTTTTTGGTTCCTCTTGACACCAATGAAATGTAGCATTTTTAGCATAAGGTTTTAATTCTTTGACTAAAGCTTTTGCTGGAAAGGGGTATAATTGTTCAATTCTATATAAAACTATATCATCAACTTTCAATTTTTCTCTTGCTTCTAATAAGTCAAAATAAACTTTACCAGAACATAAAATAACTTTTGTTATTTCTTTAGCTTTTTTTAATTTGATAAAACTTTTTGTATCTGGATCTATAGCATGATCCCATAAAACTCTATGAAAAGTATTTTTTTTACTAAAATCCTCTAAATTAGAAACACAATATTTATGACGTAATAGCGATTTTGGTGTCATTATTATTAATGGTTTTCTAAAATCTCTATGCATCTGTCTTCTAAGTGCATGGAAATAATTAGCAGGTGTCGTACAATTCATGACTTGCATATTATCATTTGAACACAATTGTAAAAACCTTTCTAATCTTGCTGATGAATGTTCTGGACCTTGACCTTCATATCCGTGAGGTAACAACATTATTAAACCTGAAGCTCTAGACCATTTTCTCTCACCTGATGCAATAAACTGATCAATAACAACTTGAGCTCCATTTGCAAAATCTCCAAATTGAGCTTCCCACAATGTTAGGGTATTCGGCTCTACTAAACTATATCCATACTCAAATCCTAAAACAGCTAATTCAGATAAAAAACTATCTACTACTTCAAATTTTTTTTGATTATTTGAAATATTATTCAAAGGTATATATCTAGAGTTATCAAATTGATTTCTTAAAACTGAATGTCTTTGACTAAATGTGCCTCTTCCAGAATCTTGACCAACCAATCTTATTGGATATCCTTCCTCTAAAAGTGAACCAAAAGCTAATGATTCTGCTGTAGACCAATCAATTCCGGATCTATTTTTTACACTAAGTTTTCTATTGTCTAAAATTTTTGAAATAGTTTTATGAATATTTATTTCTTTAGGAATTGTATTAATTTTATCAGAAATTTCTAATAATTTTTTTATATCTGCTCCAGTTACTCCTCTTTTATCTTTACCTTTTTCAGGTTTATATCTTGACCATGTTCCCTCAAACCATTCGATTTTTGGTTTATAGTTTTTTGCAGTTTTAAATTGTTCATTTAGTAAATCTTTAAACTTTTTTATAGACTCACTTAAAAAATCTTTAGATATTTCGCCTTCATTTATTAATCTTTCTCCATAAACTTTTACTGGGGAAGGATGTGATTTAATTTTTTTATACATTAAAGGTTGCGTAAATGAAGGCTCATCACCTTCATTATGTCCAAATCTTCTATAACAAATTAAATCTATCACTACATCTCTATTAAATTTTAATCTAAAGTCTGTTGCTATTCTTGCTGCATAAACAACTGCCTCTGGATTGTCTCCATTAACATGAATTATAGGTGCTTCTACCATTTTTGCTATATCTGATGGATATGGAGAAGATCTTGCAAACCTTGGACTTGTTGTAAATCCAATTTGATTATTTATAATTATATGAATAGTTCCTCCAGTATTGTGACCTGGTAAGCCAGACATTGCAAAACATTCAGCTACTACTCCTTGTCCAGCAAAAGCTGCATCGCCATGAATTAAAATTGGTATTACTTTTTTTCTCTCCTTGTCTTTATGAAAGTATTGTTTAGCTCTAGTTTGTCCAAGTACAACTGGGTTAACTGCCTCTAGGTGAGATGGATTATCTGTTAAGCTAACATGGACTGAATTTCCATCAAACTCTCTGTCTGATGACGCTCCTAAATGATATTTTACATCTCCAGCACCATCTTCTGAAGAACTAATTTCTCCTCCAAATTCATTAAAAATTCTTTTATAAGACTTTTGCAACACGTTAGCCAAAACATTTAATCTTCCTCTATGTGACATTCCTATTTTAACTTCTTTAACTTGAAACTGTCCACCAATTTTAATTATTTGCTCTAATGCAGGAATTAAACTTTCACCACCATCAAGCCCAAATCTTTTGGTACCAACATATTTAGTATGTAAAAATTTTTCAAATCCTTCAGCTTGTATTAATTTATTTAAAATTGCTTTTTTACCATTTTGAGTAAACTTAAAATCATCTGCTTTTTCTACTCTATCCCTAAACCATTTCCTCTCCGTAGGATTAGATACGTGCATATACTCATAACCAATTGATCCACAATATTTTACTCTTAAAAATTCTAAAATCTCTTTAATATTAGAATATTGTTTATTTATAACACCATCTAAGAATATTTTTTTATCATAATCTCCTTTATTAAAACCGTAAGATTCTGGGTGTAATTCATCCAAATATTCGGACTGCATCATTCCTAAAGGGTCAAGTTTTGCTATAAGATGACCTCGCTGTCTATAAGATCTTATCATTGATACTGCTTTAATTGAGTTTGCATTAGATTTTATTGTTTCTAACCCACTAATTTTCCTATTTTTTTCTGATTTTTTCTTAAAATCTTTTATAAAAACCTTATTTTTTTTAGGACTCCAAGAAGGTCCATTAATTTCATTTACTATAATGTCTGCTTCATCTCCAATTTCTTCAAAGTAATTTTTCCAGCTATCGGGTAAATTTGGATCATTGTTTAAAAACTTCAAATACATTTGTTCTATGAATGCACTATTGGATTTACTTAAAAATCCTGTTTTTTCAAATTCTAGATTTTTAGAAGAAGACATCTTTATTATAATATAGACTTAGAATAAATTTTTTCAATTAGACAATTTATCAAAAAGAGTTTTTCCAATTTTAGAAGGCGAGTTAGCAATAGTTATACCACAATCTTCCATCTTTTTAATTTTATCTTGAGCACCACCCTTACCACCAGAAATAATTGCTCCAGCATGACCCATTCTTCTTCCGGGAGGAGCTGTTATGCCTGCTACAAATCCTACAATTGGTTTTTTTATTTTATGATTTTTAATAAATTCTGCTGCATCTTCCTCTGCAGTGCCTCCAATTTCTCCAATCATTAAAATTGAATGGGTTTCTTCATCCTTTAAAAATAAATCCAAACAATCTATAAAATTAGTTCCGTTTATAGGATCGCCACCAATTCCTATACAAGTTGACTGTCCTAGCCTATTTTCTGTAGTTTGAGCTACTGCTTCATAAGTTAATGTACCAGATCTAGAGACTATACCAACAGAACCTTTTTTATGGATGTTGCCAGGCATAATACCAATTTTACACTCGTTGGGAGTTATAATTCCTGGACAGTTTGGTCCTATTAATCTACACTTTGATTTTAACAAAATTTTTTTAACTTTAAGCATATCTTGAATAGGAATTCCCTCAGTTATACAAACAATAAGATCAATTGATGCTTCTATCGCTTCAATGATTGCACCAGCTGCAAATTTTGCTGGAACATATATCATTGTTGCATTAGCACCTTCTGAATCTTTTGCTTCTTTTACTGTGTTAAAAACTGGCAATCCTAAATGTTTTTGACCACCTTTTTTTGGAGTAACTCCTCCAACTAATTTAGTTCCATATTTAAGAGCCTGCTCTGAATGAAATGTTCCATGTGAACCAGTAAAGCCTTGGCAAATTAATCTAGTATTTTTATTCACTAAAACTGACATTTATTTTATTTTCTCAACAATTTTTCTTGCAGCATCATCAAGATTTTCAGCTGAAATTAATTTCAAACCAGAATTATCTAGTATTTCTTTTCCTTCTTTAAAGTTTGTACCTGCTAATCTTACTACTAGAGGAACGCTAATATTTATCTCTTTTGCTGCATCAACTACTCCTTGAGCAAGAACATCACATCTCATAATTCCTCCAAAAATATTAATTAATATTCCTTTAACATTTTTGTCAGACAAAATTATTCTAAAAGCAGCTGAAACTTTTTCTTTTGAAGCTCCTCCACCTACATCCAAAAAATTTGCAGGTTCTTTACCGTATAATTTTATTATGTCCATTGTAGCCATTGCTAGTCCTGCTCCATTAACCATACATCCAATACTTCCCTCTAATTTGATATAAGCTAAATCATATTTACTGGCCTCAATTTCTGCAGAATCTTCTTCACTTAGATCTCTAAGTTCTTTTATTTCTGGATGTCTAAACAAAGCGTTACTATCAAAATTTACTTTTGCATCTAAACAAACAATTTTTTTTTCTTTAGTTAATATTAGAGGATTTATTTCAACCATATTTGCATCTGTTTTAATAAACATTTTATAAATTGATTTTATTAAAGAAATTGCATCATTTTTAGAATTACCATCTAAATTAAATATTTTAATAATATTTTCACAATCTTTATTTGAGATTTCTTCATTCAATTCAACTTTTGTAGTTAAAATTTGACTAGGTGATTTAGCTGCTACTTCTTCAATATCCATCCCTCCTTGATTGCTAGAAATAAAGGCAATTTTTGAAGTGGCCCGATCTACTAAACATGATAAATAAAACTCTTTATCAATATTTGAAGATACTTCAACATAGAGTCTTTTAACTTCTTTTCCCTCAGGCCCTGTCTGATGAGTTATTAATTTTTTACCTAAAAGTTCTTTTGCAGATTTTTCTAAATCCTCAAGATTATCTAATATTTTAACTCCTCCAGCCTTTCCTCTTCCTCCTGCATGGATTTGAGCTTTTAAAACATACTTATCTGTTTTTAATGATTTAGATTTTTCTAAAAGTTCTTTAACAGTAAATGCGAATACTCCCTCTGGCACAATCGCTCCATATTTTTTTAGTATTTGTTTAGCTTGATGTTCGTGAATATTCATTATTTAGCTAAATCGGGATCAATTTTAGAGGCTGTCTCCCAAAGTTTTTTTACTGCATCAATAGAATGCATAAATTCAGATTTTTCTTTATTATCTAAATCCACTACTTCAATTTTTTCTACACCTTTTTTTCCTATAATAATTGGAACTCCAGCGTAAATATCATTAATTCCATACTCTCCATTTAAATAGGCTGCACAAGGAACTAGTTTCTTTTCATCTTTTAAATACGCCTTTGCCATCTCTACACCTGAAGCAGCAGGAGCATAAAAAGCAGACCCTTTTTCTAAAAATTTTACAATTTCAGCACCACCATCTCTAGTTCTTTGATTTATTTCTTCTAATCTTTCTTTAGATATTTTCCCCTCTTTTACTAAATCTAATAATGGTTTCCCTGAAACTTTTGTAAATCTTGGCAAAGGAACCATAGTGTCTCCATGCCCTCCCATTACCATTGCTTCTATTTCACTAACAGAAACATCAAACTCTAAAGATAAAAATAATTTAAATCGAGAACTATCTAATATCCCAGCCATTCCAACTACTTTGTTCGTCGGTAAACCTGAAAATTTTTGAAATGCCATCACCATTACATCTAGTGGATTAGTTATACATATTACAAATGCATCAGGAGCATTTTGTTTCACTCCTTCTGCCACTTGTTTAATTATTTTTAAATTTATACCTAGTAAATCATCTCTGCTCATACCAGGTTTTCTAGGTACTCCAGCCGTAATAATTATTACATTTGAGCCCTTAATATCTTTGTAATCATCAGTTCCTGAAAACTTAACATTAAAACCATCTACAGAGGATGATTGTGCAAGATCTAAAGCTTTTCCTTTTGCAATGCCACTTGCTACATCAAATAAAACAACTTCATTAACTAATTCTTTTATTGCTATTAAGTGAGCTAAAGTTCCACCAATTTGACCTGCTCCAATTAAAGATATTTTACTCATTTTTTCCTTTATTTCATAGTTGGCATCACAAATTCTGCGTTAGATCGAATTCCTGAAGGCCATCTTGAAGTGATTGTTTTTAATTTTGTATAAAATTTTATTCCTTCCATTCCGTGCATAGCGCTATCTCCAAACAATGATCTTTTCCAACCACCAAAGCTATGAAAGGCCATTGGTACAGGAATAGGTATATTAACACCTACCATCCCAACTTGAATCTTGCTCGCAAATGTTCTTCCAGCATCACCATCTCTTGTATAAATACTCACCCCATTTCCATATTCGTGATCATTAACTAATTTAGCAGCTTCTTCAAAAGATTTTACTCTTACAACTGATAAAACAGGTCCAAATATTTCTTCTTTATAAATTCTCATTTCTTTTTTTACGTGATCAAATAAACAACCACCTATATAAAAACCATTCTCATAACCTTGAAGTTTAAGATTTCTTCCATCAACAATAAGTTTAGCACCTTCTTCTACTCCTAAATCAACATACCTTTTTACTTTTTCTAAATGTTCTTTAGTAACTAAAGGTCCCATTTCAGAATTTTTATCCATTCCAGGGCCAACTTTTAAAGCTTCAGCTTTTTTAGATAATCTTAATACTAATTCATCTCCTATATCTCCTACAGCTACTGCCACAGATTGAGCCATACATCTTTCTCCAGCAGAACCATAAGCGGCTCCCATTAAACCATTTACCGCTTCATCTAAATCACAATCTGGCATTACAACTAAGTGATTTTTTGCCCCTCCTAAAGCCTGAACTCTTTTTTCATTTTTAGCAGAATTTTCATAAATATATTTTGCAATTGGAGTTGAACCCACAAAACTTACAGCTTTGATATCTTTATTTGTTAAAATTGCATCGACAGCTTCTTTATCTCCATTTATAACGTTAAATACTCCCTCGGGAAGACCTGCCTCTTTTAACAATTCTGCTAATTTTATTGAGCAAGATGGGTTTTTTTCAGAAGGTTTTAATATAAATGTATTTCCACAAGCAATTGCTATTGGAAACATCCACATTGGCACCATCGCTGGAAAATTAAATGGAGTAATTCCAGCTACCACTCCCAAAGGTTGACGCATTGACCAACTATCAACGTTAGTTCCAACATTTTCTGAAAATTCACCTTTTAATAAATGTGGAATTCCACATGCAAACTCAACAACTTCTAAACCTCTTGTTAAAGATCCTTTTGCATCTTCATAGACTTTTCCATGTTCTAAAACAATTAATTGGGTCAGTTCGTCTGAATTTTTTTCAATTAATTCTTTAAATTTGAACATAATTCTGGCTCTTTGAAGAGATGGTTTTAGTGACCATTGCTCAAAAGCTTTTTTAGCAACAACAACAGCTTGATCTAAATCGGCTTTAGAAGCTAATCTTACTTCTTTTTCCTGTTCCCCAGTAGCTGGGTTAAAAACTTTGCCTTTTTTATCAGAAGTTCCAGGAATTATTTTTCCGCCTACGTAATGCTCAATTAGTTTCATGAATACGATCTTTTAGATCAAAAAATCTCAATAGTCTATTGATTATACGTTAGCAGTTGCTAACATTTTTTTTATTTCTGCTATAGCTTTTGCAGGATTCAAACCTTTTGGACAAGCATTAGTGCAGTTAAGAATTGTATGACATCTATAAAGCTTAAGTTCATCTGCAACTTTTTTTAATCGTTTTTGTCTCTCTTCATCTCTACTATCTATTATCCATCGATAAGCTTGTAACAAAACTGCTGGTCCCAAATATTTATCACCATTCCACCAATAACTAGGACAAGATGTCGAGCAGCAGGCACACATTATACATTCATATGCTCCATCTAACTTAGCTCTATCTTCTTTTGATTGAAAAATTTCTTTAGACTCTGATTTTGAATTTGATTTTAACCAAGGTTCTATTGATTCATATTGTTTATAAAGATTATCTAAATCTCCGATTAAATCTCTTTTAACTTTAAGATGAGGCAAGGGATAAATATCTATATCACCATCAATTTCAGAATGAGGGGTTGTGCAGGCTAAACCATTTTTTCCACCAATATTCATAGCACAAGAACCACATACTCCATGAGCACAAGATCTTCTATAAGCTATTGTAGGATCTATCTCATTTTTTATTTTATTCAAAATATCTAATACTTTAGACGGACAATTATCCATATCTACTTCATAAGTGTCAATTCTAGGTTTTTCTCCTGTAGAAGGATCCCATCTGTAAATATTTACCTTTCTTAAATTTTTAGAACTAGTTTTATCTTTAAAATATTTACCTTTTATAACTTGAGAATTTTTGGGTAAATTTATCTGAACCATCAATAAACTCTTTCTTGTGGTGGAAAATATTGAACTTCATTAGTTAACGTGTTTCTATGTACTGACCTATAATCAATTTTTATTTCCTGTCCATCAAACCATGAGAGTGTATGTTTCATATATTTTTCATCGTCTCTTTTAGGAAAATCTTCCCTCGCATGTGCTCCTCTACTTTCTTTTCTAGAATAAGCAGAATTTATTGTTGTAATTGCTTGTCTTATCAAATTATCAAATTCTAAAGTTTCAACTAAATCAGTATTAAAAATTAAAGATTTATCTTTCACAGATAAAGATCCCATTACATCATAAGTTTTTCTGATTTCATCAACACCTTCTTTGAGAGTTTTTTCTGATCTGAATACTGCACACTTTGATTGCATAGTTTTTTGCATGATAACTCTAAGCTCTGCAGTACTATTTGCTCCATTAGCATTTCTAAGTTTATCAAATCTTTCTAAACATTTTTCTGTTTCTGACTCTCCAACATTTTCATGAGGCATGTTTGATTTAACTAATTCAGAGGCCCGTTTTGCAGCTGCTCTACCAAACACTACTAAATCAATTAAAGAATTTGATCCTAATCTATTAGCTCCATGCACTGAAACACAAGCGGCCTCACCAATTGCCATCAATCCGGGAACTGTTTTTTCTGACCCATTTAAAGTTAAAACCTCAGCTTTATAATTTGTTGGTATACCCCCCATATTATAATGAACTGTCGGAACTACGGGTATTGGTTCTTTAGTTACATCAACATTAGCAAATAATCTTGATGATTCTGAAATTCCAGGGAGTCGTTCCTCAATTACCTTGGGATCTAAATGGCTTAAGTGTAAATGTACGTGATCCTTTTCTTTTCCAACTCCTCTACCTTCATTAATTTCTACTGCTATTGATCTGCTAACTACATCACGAGAGGCTAAATCTTTAGCCTTAGGAGCATAACGTTCCATAAATTTTTCTCCTTTTGAATTAACTAAATACCCTCCTTCTCCTCTAACACCTTCCGAAATTAAGGTACCATGTCCATAAATTCCTGTTGGATGAAATTGAACGAATTCCATATCTTGCAAAGGTAAACCTGCGCGTAATATCATTGCATTTCCATCGCCGGTACATGTATGAGCTGAAGTAGCAGAATAATAAATCTTACCGTAACCGCCAGTTGCAATTATCGTAATATGAGATCTAAATCTATGAATGGTGCCATCATTAAGGTTCCAAGCTATTAAACCTTTGCACTCACCATTTTTCATAATTAAATCTAGTGCAAAGTATTCTATAAAAAATTTAGTATTATGTTTCAAAGCTTGTCCATAAAGAGTATGTAAAATTGCATGACCAGTTCTATCAGCAGCTGCACAAGTTCTTTGAACAGTGCCATTACCATAATTTTTTGTCATCCCACCAAAAGGTCTTTGATAAATTTTTCCATCTTCAGTTCTACTAAAAGGAACACCATATTTTTCTAATTCAATAACTGCTTTCGGCGCTTCTTTACAAAGATATTCGATGCTATCTTGATCTCCTAACCAATCTGCTCCTTTAACTGTATCATACATATGCCAACGCCAATCATCCTCACCCATATTACCAAGTGCAGCTGAAATTCCTCCTTGAGCAGCTGAAGTATGGCTTCTAGTAGGAAAAACTTTTGATATACAAGCAGTTTTTAATCCAGCTTCACTTAAGCCCACTGCAGCTCTTAACCCTGAGCCTCCAGCTCCTAAAACTACTACATCATACTCGTGATCTATTATTTCGTAAGAACTCATAAGATAGATATTAATATAATCGTAATTAATGGAATTGCCACAGCAGAGATGTGTAAAAGTCTGTTTGCGACATTTTTGATTTTGTGATTCATGATATAATCCTCAAAAACCTCGCTAATACTCAATGCTGAGAAAAAGTAAGCAACAACAATAAAAATACTGAATAAAAACTTAGATAACGAGTTTGTAAAAAAATTTACGACATTTAAATATTCTTGATCGTAAATTGATATTAAATTTAAAATAAACCATAACATCAAAGGTACCAATATAACTCCGCTAATTTTTAAAAAAATCCATTTTTTAGTTGCTTTAATCATTTTAAATAAAATTTTTTCCTACCAAATAAAAAACCACTGTTAAAATTATTGATCCAAATATAACTAATAAACCTGATATTTTAGTGATTTTAAGTTCAAATCCATAACCTAGATCCATAATCAAGTGTCTTATTTCACTTAAAGCTTGGAAAGAGAAAGACCATGTAATTACTAAAATAATAAATTTACCTATTAATGAACTTAAGAAAGAATTTATCATTATGTATTGACTTTCCCCAAGAAGAAGAAGTGAAGCCCAAAAACAAATTAATGTTATTGAAATTATATTAATTATACTTGTTATTCTATGAGAGATGGATACTAAAGATGAAATATGCCATCTATAAATTTGAATATGAGGAGATAACGGTTCCTTATTTTCCATAGAAATTATTTTTAATCAAAGTTTCAGCTATTTCTACAGCATTCAAAGCCGCGCCTCTTAAAAGATTATCTGAAACAATCCATAAATTTAATCCATTTTTAATTGTTTTATCCTCTCTTATTCTAGATATAAATGTTTCATCTTTTCCCTCTGCATCTATGGGAGTGTAATATCCACCATCAATTCTCTCATCAATTACTTTACATCCTTCAAAATTATTCAAAGCTTCTTTTACTTTCTCAAGAGAAAAAGGTTTTTCAAATTGCACATTAACTGACTCTGAGTGTGAAATAGATATAGGTAATCTTACACATGTTGCTGTTAAATTAATTTTATCATCCAAAATTTTTTTAGTTTCATTATTCATTTTTAATTCTTCTTTTGTATAACCATCCTCAGAAAATACATCAATATGTGGAATAGCATTAAAAGCTATTTGCTTTGTAAAATTTTTAGATTTAACTTTATTACCTTCTAAAACCAATTTAGTTTGTTCAATTAATTCGTCCATAGGAGCTTTGCCTCCACCAGAAACAGATTGATAAGTAGAAACTACTACTCTTTTAATAGTAAATAAATCATGTAAGGGTTTTAAAGCTATAACCAATTGTGCTGTTGAACAATTAGGATTGGCAATAATATTTTTTTTAATGTTATTTAAATCATCAGAATTTACTTGTGGAACAATCAAAGGAACATCTGGATCCATCCTAAAAAAACTAGAATTATCAATAACTAATGAATTTTTTGCAGCAATATTCGCAAATCTTTCAGAAATTTTTCCACCTGCCGCAAAAAAAGTTATTTTTACTTTTGAAAAATCAAAATTTTCTAAGTCAAAAACCTCATAATCTTTGGTTCCAAATTTTATTTTTTTTCCAGCGCTTCTAGTTGATGCCACTAAAAATAAATTATCGATAGATAATTCTCTCTTTTCAAGAACCTCTAAAATTTTTCTACCAACATTTCCTGTTGCTCCTACTATTGCAATATTCATGATTTAAGTTTTATACTAGATGAAAGGTAAATCGCAAACGTTTCCGGTACAAATATTATTATTTATCTCTGCTTTTACTATCTGTGATACTTCACAATATGGCTTTTTTATCATTGCTATTCCAATTACTTTTCCAAAATGTGGAGAATAACAGGCAGACCTTAATTCACCAATAATATTGCTGCTTTCATCTTTTAAGTCTATGGATTTAGATAAACTAATTTCCTTAATGTCAAATTTTACTCCAACTAATTTTTTTTTAATACCTTCAGCTTTAATTTTTTTAAGTTTTTCCTTACCCAAAAAATTTATATCTGCGTCTAAATTAATAAATTTATCAAACCCACACTCAAAAGGATTGTCTCCATTATCCATGTCATTTCCATATGATAATAAACCACTTTCTATTCTTTCTATTAAATTTGGACAACCTGGTCTAATATAAAATTCTTTTCCTATTTCAAATAAACGATCATATAATTTTAAACCTGACTCAATATTCTCAACATATATTTCATAACCTCCTTGTTTCGACCAACCTGATTTAGCAATTAAATGTTTTGCTCCTTCAAAATCAAAATAATCAAAATCAAAAAACTTTAGTTCTGTAATTTTTTTACCAAATACTTTTTCCATTAGGCCAAATGATTTTGGTCCTTGGACAGCCATTATATCAACATTTGGCTCTAATATCTTAACTTCAAATTTATTTCCAATTGCTAATCCTTTAGCAAATAAAATTACATCTGAGTCAGCAATAGAAATCCACCATTTATTTTCATTGATCCTTAAAACTATTGGATCATTAATTATGCCAGCTTCATCATCTAAAATTGGACAATAATAACACCTTCCATCTTTTGATTTAGATAAATCTCTACAAGTCATTAGCTGAACTAATTTTGAAGAATCTTTTCCAGAAATTTCAACTTGTCTTTCTCCTGCTACATCCCATATCTGAACATTTTTTTTTAAATGATGATATGATTCTTCTAAAGACCCAAATGCTGCTGGTAACAACATATGGTTATAAACTGTATAGGCTGTAACACCTTGTTTTTCTATTCTAGAAGTGTACGGTGTAGCTCTAAGCCTTCTTGATTTAGCAATTGAAAAATTTTTCATTTTTTTAAAAATTCTAAAACCTTTTCTCTCATTTCAAATGCTTTTTCAATCATAATCATATGTCCACATCCATCAATAATATGAGTGGTCGAATTTTTTAGTAAGTTTGAAAATTTTTTTCCAAATTCTAAGTTAACCATTTTGTCTAGCTCACCTAAAACTAACATGACTGGACAACTTATCGCTTTAGCAGCCTCATAACCATTGGAGTAATTATTACATGCAACAAGATCTACTGCTAAAATTTCACTTATATCTCTTGAAGATTGAATAATTCTTTCTATAGGATTTCCTCCAATGAATTTTTTAGAACCTTCATAACCCCACTTCATCATTAATTTAACCGCTTCAGAATCTCCATTACATGCTAAATCTATTAAATTTTTATTTACAGGCATTTGATATGATCCTCCAATTAAAACTATTTTCTTTAATCTTTTTTTATATTTAAAAGAATATTCTAGAGCTTCTAAACAGCCTTGAGAATGGCCTATTATTATTAGATCTTTTAAATTTAATTTTTCAAATACTTTTTCTAACCATTCTGTAATTTTTTCAATACTATCTAGGCAAGGCCCTTCAGAATTTCCGTGACCAGGTAAATCAACAGAAAGAACATTAAAATTTTTACTTGAAAAAAATTGTTCTGTTAAAGACCAAACTATATGGGAAAGACCACTTCCATGAAGAAATACTATTGTATCTTTGGAACTATCAATACCTTGTCCAGCATCAGATGCGTGAACACTTTTGTTTTCTATATCAATTATCAATTAATTACCTAAAATTTTTTTCTTAATTCAAATTTTTGAATTTTACCTGTTGAAGTTTTTGGCAATTCACAGAAAACTACTTGTTTTGGAACTTTAAAACCTGCTAATGTCTCCTTACAAAAATCAATTAATTCTTTTTCAGTTGTAGGCTTATCCTTAACCATCTCAATAAATGCACAAGGTACCTCTCCCCATTTTTCATCAGGTTTAGCAACTACTGCAGCAATTGATACTGAAGGATGTTTGGATAAAGTATTTTCTATCTCGATTGAAGAAATATTTTCCCCTCCCGAAATAATTATATCTTTGGATCTATCCTGTATTTTTATATATCCATCTGGATATATTACCGCTAAGTCTCCAGAATGAAACCATCCACCAGCCATAGCTTTCTCTGTTGCATCTTTGTCCTTAAAATACCCTTTCATAACTACATTTCCTCTAAGCATAATCTCGCCAATAGTTTTTCCATTCTTAGGTACTTCTTTCATAGTTTCAGGATCCATAATAGTTGCACCCTCTAGATTTGGATACCTAACCCCTTGTCTTGCTTTAATTTCATTCTGCTTATCTTCATCAAAATCATTCCAATCATCATTCCAAGCACATTGGGTAACATGGCCATAGGTTTCTGTTAAACCATAAACATGCATTACCTCAAAACCAAGCTCTTTCATCTTTTTAAAAATTATACTTGGTGGAGGCGCTCCTGCAGTAAGCACATAAACTTTATGTTTTAATTTTTTTCGGTCACTTTCTGCAGAACCTGTTATCATATTTAATACAATAGGCGCGCCTCCAAAATGAGTAACTTTGTATTTATCTATTAATTCAAAGATTTTTTTAATATCTATGTTCCTTAAACAAATAGTTCTTCCATTCAACATTGGAACCGTCCAAGGATAACACCAGCCATTACAGTGAAACATTGGAACAACTGTTAAAAAATTTAATCTATTAGGCATATTCCACGCAACTGCACTACCAGTTGACATTAAATATGACCCCCTATGATGATAAACAACACCCTTGGGATTTCCAGTTGTTCCTGATGTATAGCTTAGTGATATTGCTTGCCATTCATCTTCTGGCATTTTCCAAATAAAACTATTATCACCCGTGTTAAGGAAACTTTCATATTCTAGATCACCAATTTTTTCTAATTTTGACTGATCTGCGAATTTATCATGAATATCAATTACTATAATTTTTTTGTCTAACTTGCTTAATGCTTTTTTTACTTCTATATGAAGTTGTCTATCTACAACTAATACTTTTGCATCACTATGCTTTAAAATATATGAGATAGTATTAGCGTCTAATCTTATATTAATTGTATTCAAAACAGCACCTGTCATAGGAACAGAGTAATGAGCCTCAAAAATTTCTGGGGTATTAAAAGCTAAAAACGAAACAGTGTCACCTTTGCCAATACCAATTTTTTCTAATGCACTAGCAAATTTAGTGGTTCTTTTATAAACTTCACTCCAAGTATATTTTCGATCTTCATAAACTATCGCTTCATAATTTGGATAAACTTCTTTTGCCCTCTCTAAAAAAGATAAAGGTGTTAATGGAATATAATTTGCCCTATTTTTATCTAAATTAATCTCGTAAGGATTCATATTAATTAAATTTAAAATTCATTATACTTGAACTTCCAGAAATAGCTGATTTATAATGTTGTTCTGCTCTCGGTAAAACTTTATCGAAATAAAATTTTGCGGTGTTTATTTTATCATCATAAAAGTTTGAGTTCTCATTGTAATTTTTAAAACTTACATCTAAAACTTTAATCCAAGCATATGCAACTGCTACGAATCCAAGTGTCTTTAAATAATCATTTGCTGCTGCACTAACATCATCTTTATCTGTTTTTATTTTTTCATTTATCCATTCACTGAACTTAGTTAAAATGTTAAAATAATTAGAAAAATCCTTAGTAAATGGCTTAATTTTTTCATTATCTAAATTTGTTTCAGATTTTATTAAATCTAAAAATTTATTAATTATATTTCCATTTTTATTTGATAATTTTCTAAAAACTAAATCAGCTGCTTGTACTGAGTTTGTCCCCTCATAAATTGGAGTTATTCTATTATCTCTGAATAATTGTTCTATTCCCTGATCTTTTGTATAACCATATCCCCCATGAATTTGCATTGCATCATTGGTGATTTCCATGCCTAAGTCCGTAAATAATGATTTTACTACTGGGGTCATTAAAGAAACAAAATCTGATGCTTCCAGACGAATTTTTTCATCTGGATGATATAAACTAACTTCAGTTTGTTGAGATAACCAAAAACATAATGCTCTCTCACCTTCTATTATCGATTTCATATTCAATAATGATCTTCTAATATCAGCATGTTCAATTATGAAGTCTGCACCATTAGATGATTTAGTGTTGTTAGTTTTGCCTTGTTTTCTCTCTTTAGCATAAGCAAGCGAATTTTGATAAGCAATTTCTGAAATTCCTAAACCTTGGATGCCAACAACTATTCTTTCAAGATTCATCATTGTAAACATTGCATTTAAACCTTTATCTTTTTTACCAATCATGTATCCAGTCGCTTCATCAAAATTTAATACACAAGTTGCAGAACCTTTTATCCCCATCTTGCTCTCAATAGATCCTGTTGAGATTCCATTTCTTGGACCGACAGTTCCATCTTCATTTAATTTAAATTTAGGAACTAAAAATAAACTTATACCTTTAGTCCCTGATGGAGAATCTGTTGCTCTAGCAATTACTAAATGAATAATATTTTCTGTAAGATCTTGATCTCCAGATGTAATAAATATTTTTTGACCACTAATTTTATATGTTCCATCACTTTGTTTTTCAGCTTTTGTTTTTAAAAGTCCTAAATCTGTTCCACAAATAGGTTCTGTTAAACACATCGTGCCACTCCATTTGCCTTCAACTATTTTTGGTAAATACATATTCTTAATTTCATCTGAGGCATGGTGATTAATACAATTATAGGCACCAATACTAAGTTCACTATAAAGTTTAAATGACAAACTCGCAGAAGAAAGCATTTCATCAAAAAAAGCACTAACTGTCTTTGGCATCCCTTGACCGCCATATTTAGGATCACAAGATAATGAGGTCCAACCATCCTCAATATATTTCTGATAAGCTTCTTTATATCCTGGAGGAGTTCTAACTACTCCATTTTCTAAAACCGCAGGATTCTCATCCCCAACTTTTGCAAGCGGTAAAATTAAATTTTGATTTATTTTTGCTGCTTCTTCTAAAATATCTTTAACAAGATCTGGACTGACTTCTTTATATTTATCTAATTCATTATAATTTTTATTATCCCTTAATTTTTCATAAAGAAACATCATATCTTCTATAGGAGCAATATAGCTTGGCATAAAAATAGTTTAGGATAATTAGAAGATTATTGCAATTTTGAAATTATAGCATCGCCCATTTGAGAAGTTGAAACTTCTTTCATTCCTTCTGATAGAATATCTTTTGTTCTATAACCATCATTTAGTACATCTTGTACAGCTTTTTCTAAATCTTCCGCCTCTTTATCCAGATCCAAGGAATATCTTAAAGCCATAGCAAAACTTAATATAGTAGCTATAGGATTTGAGATTCCTTTACCAGCTATATCTGGAGCTGAACCATGAATAGGTTCATACATGGCTCTCATTTCACCGTCTTTATTTTTTGCACCTAAAGATGCAGAAGGTAATAAACCTAAAGACCCTGTAAGCATTGATGCTTGATCAGATAGCATATCTCCAAATAAATTATCTGTTACAATTACATCGAATTGTTTAGGATTTCTTAATAACTGCATTGCACAATTGTCAGCAAGCATATGGCTTAATTCTACATCTTTATATTCTTTATCATGTAAAGCTTGAACTTCTTCTTTCCATAACTGTCCAGCTTCCATTACATTTGATTTTTCACAAGATGTAACTTTATTTGATCTTTTTTTTGCTAAATCAAATGCAATTTTTGCTACTCTAATTATTTCACTACTAGTATAAGTATGAGTATTAATTCCTTTTCTTTCACCATTTTCAATAGGTTTTATACCTCTTGGTTCACCAAAATATATTCCACCAGTTAATTCTCTAACAATCATAATATCTAAATCTGAAACAATTTCTGGTTTTAACGTTGATGCATCAACTAGTTGTTTAAAACATATTGCTGGTCTTAAGTTTGCAAATAATTTTAATTCTTTTCTAAGCTTTAATAATGCTCTTTCAGGTTTTTTTGAAAATTCTACATTATCCCATTTTGGTCCGCCGACTGCACCAAGTATAACTAAAGTACTTTCTAGCGCTTTATAAAACACTTCATCAGTTATAGGTATCCCATATTTATCATAAGAACAGCCTCCAGCTAAATCTTCATCAATTTCAAAATCTAAAGATTTCTTATCATTAAACCAATTAATTATTTTTTTTACTTCCCCAATAACTTCTGGACCAATCCCATCTCCAGGTAATAATAATATTTTTCTTTTTTTTACTTTAATCATTAAAAATCCAAGGCTTTTTATTTTTTAAATTTTTTTCAAAACTTTCGATTTTATCTGATTTTTTTAATGATAATGCAATATCATCTAATCCTTCTAATAGGCATTTTCTTTTAAATGAGTCTATTTTAAATTTAATCTCATTATTTCCATAAATAATCTTTTCTACCTTAAGATCTACTGAAATTTTCTCTTTTCTGTTGGCATATTCTGATAACTCTTTGATCTTTTCTTGATCGAGTATAATAGGCAAGATGCCATTTTTAAAACAATTACTATAAAAAATATCTGCAAAACTTGGACTAATTACACAAGTAATACCAAAATCTAACAATGCCCATGGAGCATGTTCTCTTGAGGAACCACATCCAAAATTCTTTCCGGTTATCAAAATTTTAGAATTATTAAATGGATTTTGATTTAAAATAAAATCACTTAATTCTTTACCTTTATCATCATATCTCATTTCAAAAAATAAGTTTTTGCCTAACCCCGTTCTTTTTATAGTTTTTAAAAATTGTTTAGGAATAATCATATCTGTATCTACATTTACTATTGGTAGATATGCTGGAACACTTTTTAATATATTAAATTTTTGCATATTAATTTTGATACTTTCTAACATCATCAAGGTTTCCAGATATAGCTGCAGCTGCAGCCATACCAGGACTTACCAAGTGTGTTCTTCCACCTCTGCCTTGTCTTCCTTCAAAATTTCTGTTTGATGTTGAAGCGCATCTCTCCTCAGGTTTCAATTTATCAGCATTCATGGCCAAGCACATTGAACAGCCTGGCTCTCTCCATTCAAAACCTGAATTAATAAAAATTTTATCTAATCCTTCTTGTTCTGCTTGTTGTTTTACTAATCCTGATCCAGGAACAACCATAGCATGAACATGAGAAGCTATTTTCTTATCTTTTAAAATTTTTGCAGCCTCCCTTAAGTCCTCTATCCTTCCATTTGTACAACTTCCTATAAAAACTTTATCTATTTTGATATCTTTAGCGGGCGTATTTGGCTTTAAACCCATATAATTTAATGCTCTTTCTAAAGAATTTTTTTTATCTTGGTCTTTTTCATTTTGAGGATTTGGAACTTTTTCATCAATTGTAATTACATCTTGTGGGGATGTTCCCCAAGTTATCATAGGTAAAATTTCATCGGCTTTTAAATTTATCTCCTTATCAAATTTAGCCTCATTGTCTGTTTTTAAACTTTTCCAATATTCTATAGCCTCATCCCAATTTTTTCCTTTTGGTGACATTGGCTTGCTCTCTAAATATTTAAAAATTTTTTCATCTGGTGCAATCAATCCTGCTCTAGCACCACCTTCGATAGTCATATTACAAATTGTCATTCTTTGCTCTACGCTTAATGATCTAATTAAATCACCCGCGTACTCTATTACAAATCCTGTTCCCCCAGCGGTGCCTATTTTTCCAATTATTTGAAGAATTACATCTTTTGATGTAACTCCTAGTGGAAGTTTGCCTTCTACATTTATTCTAAAATTTTTTGCTTTTTTTTGAACTAATGTTTGAGTTGCTAAAACATGCTCAACTTCTGAAGTTCCAATTCCAAATGCTAAAGCACCAAATGCACCATGCGTTGCCGTATGACTATCACCACAAACAATTACTGTGCCTGGTTGAGTAAAACCTTGCTCTGGTCCAATAATATGAACTATGCCTTGTCTTTTGTCGTCCATTCCGAATAACTGAACATGAAATTCTTTACAATTGGATTCTAAAGTATCAACTTGAATTTTAGATTCTTTATCTGAAATACCCTTGGACCTATCAGTTGTCGGGACATTATGATCTGCTACTGCTAGAGTTAATTTTGGATGTCTAACTTTACGATTGGAGTTCCTAAGTCCTTCAAAAGCTTGTGGGCTAGTTACTTCGTGAATCAAATGTCTATCAACAAATAACAAGGCTGTACCATCATCTTGTTGATCCACTAAGTGATCATTCCAAATTTTATCGTAAAGAGTATTGGGCATTGAAAAAAAAATTATTTTTTTTCTGGTGTACTTTCAAGTTTTTTTTTTGTTTTAATTTCAGATTTATCAGCTTCTTTATTCTTTTCTTCTTTCGTAACTTTAGCCATAGGTATACTATCTACCTTGAGAGTCTCTTCTTTAGAAGATTCCACAGGAGGGGCTACATTTTCCTCTGTCACAATTTCTGGTTTTGTATCAATTTCTATTCCTATTTTTTTTCTTATTTTTTCAACAATTCTTGCTGATTTACCAGTTCTATCTCTTAAATAATAAAGTTTAGCTCTTCTTACTTGTCCAGATCTAATTACTTTAATAGAATCTATTACAGGACCATATAATGGGAAAGTTCTTTCAACACCTTCTCCAAAAGAAATTTTTCTTACAGTAAAAGATGAGTTTATATCTCTACTTTTTTTTGCAATACAAACTCCTTCAAAGTATTGAATTCTTTCTTTTTTACCTTCTGTAATTCTAACACCAACTTTAACAACATCTCCAGGGAAAAAATCAGGAATTTTTTTCTCTGAAAGAATTTTTTTAATATTATTTTTATTTATTTCTTCTATTGTTTTCATTTTAATATTTAACAAATTAATCTTTCTTATATTTTTGCCATAAATCTGGTCTACGGACGCGTGTTATAGCCTCAGATTGTGATAAACGCCAGTCTTTAATTTTATTATGATCTCCTGATAATAGAACCTCAGGAACCTGTTTTTTTTCCCAAATTTGGGGTTTTGTGAACTGTGGATACTCTAGAAGTCCATTTTGAAAACTTTCATCATTTAATGAATTTTGATTTCCTAGAACACCTGGTAACAATCTTAGAATACTATCTAAAAATACAAAAGCTGCCGTTTCCCCTCCAGAAAGAACATAATCGCCAATGCTAATTTCCTCTATATTTCTGGTATTTAAAATTCTCTCATCAACACCTTCAAAATGACCACAAATTAAAGATATTGATTTCTCTTTTGAAATTTCGTTAGCAAATTTTTGATCAAACTTTTTTCCTTTAGGAGATAAATAAAAAATTCTTTCTCCTTCAATTTTATTTTGATCCAAAGAATTAGCTAATACATCTGCTTTCATTATCATTCCAGATCCTCCACCATATGGAGTGTCATCAACAGTTTTGTGTTTATCAGTTGCTGTGTCTCTAATGTTAACAATACTCAAATTCCACAATTTATTGGACAAAGCTTTTCCATAAAGGCCTTCACCTAAAGGTCCAGGAAAAACCTTAGGATAGAGGGTAAATATTTGAGCTTGAAACATAAACAAAATTTAAATTATTTTTTTTCTTCCTTTTTAGCTTCAGCCTTTGGAGCTTCTTCCTTTTTAGCTTCAGCCTTTGGAGCTTCTTCCTTTTTAGCTTCTTTAGATTCTTCTTTTTTTCTATCTTTTTTTGGAATTGCTTTTTTGGGATTATTTCCGTTAACAGGCATAGGCATTAATTCGTTTTCCCCTAAAATTCTTGCTACTCTTGTTGTTGGTTGAGCACCTTGACCTAACCAATATTTGATTCTTTCAGCCTCAAGTCCGATTCTTTCTTTTTTTTCTTTAGGCAATAATGGATTAAAAAATCCTACTTTTTCAATGAATCTTCCATCTCTTGCAAAACGACTATCTGCTACAACAACTTTATAAACTGGTCTCTTCTTTGTTCCACCCCTTGATAACCTTAACTTTAACATTTTCTCTCCTTTTTTTTTATTTTAATTTATTAAATAATTCTGGAGGTATTCCTTTATCAGACATACCTTGCAGATTTCCTTTAGACATCTTTTTCATCATTTCAGACATCATTTTAAATTGCTTTAACAATTTATTAATAGTAGCTGGATCTGTCCCAGAACCACTAGCAATTCTTTTTTTCCTAGAACCATCAATTATTTTTGGGTTCTCTCTCTCTTTTGTTGTCATAGATAAAATTATTGCTTCGTTTTTAGTGATAATACTTTCATCTATCCCAGCAGCATCCATTTGAGACTTAACCTTAGATACCCCTGGCATAAAAGACATAATTCCCTCTATTCCACCCATTTTTTTCATTTGTCTTAGTTGGGTTAAATAATCTTGCATTGAAAATTGCCCTTTTTTAAGATTATCTTCTGCTTTTTTAATATTTTCTTCACTTAAATCTTGTGCAGCTTTTTCTACAAGAGATACAATATCTCCCATTCCTAAAATTCTATTTGCAATTCTATCTGGATGAAATTCTTCAAGATTTTCGATTTTTTCACCTACCCCTAAAAATTTAATTGGAACTTGAGAAACAAATTTCATACTAACTGCCGCTCCACCTCTGGCATCTCCATCTGCTCTAGTTAAAATTATTCCTGAAAGATTAACTGTATTTTTAAATTCTTTTGCAACTGATGCTGCTACTTGTCCAGTAAGTGAATCTGCAACCAAAAATATTTCAGCTGGATTAATGGTATTCTCAATTTGTTTAATTTCACTCATCATTTGTAAATCTATCTGTGTCCTTCCTGCTGTGTCAAATAATATGATATCAGCAGCATTTAAATTAGCTGCGCTAATAGCTCTTTGACAAATATCAGCTGGTTGTTGACCTTCAATTATAGGAAGAGTTAAAATACTATTCTGTTCACCTAATAATTTTAATTGTTCTTGGGCGGCTGGCCTATAAATATCTAAGCTAACCATCATAACTTTTTTTTTTCTGGTTTTTTCTAAATATCTTGCTAATTTAGCAGTTGTAGTTGTTTTACCTGAACCTTGTAATCCAACTAGCATTATTGGTACTGGTGGAACTGCATTAAGATTTACATCGTTATTTTTTTCACCTAATAAACTAACCAATTCGTCATAAACAATCTTAACCACCATATCCCCAGGTGATGTTGATCTAATTATTTCTTGTCCTAAGGCTTTTGGTTTAACTTTTTCGATAAAATTTTTAGCTACATCCAAAGAAACATCTGCTTCTAGTAAGGCTTGTCTAATGCCTCTCAATCCTTCATCAACTTGATTTTCATCAAGTGAAGGAGTTTTTTTTAAAGAAGAAAAAATTTCTTCAAATTTATTTGTTAAATTTTCAAACATTTTTATTACACACAGCAGTAACCTCACTAGTGGGCGAACCCTCGCTGACTAGTGTCGATCTCTTTGTTTCCAAAGACACCGCAAATTTAACGTTTTTGCGGAAACTGCCACAAACTATAATAGAGGTTCAAAAAGTCAATAAATAAGTTAAATAACTATATATGGACTTTGAAGCTTTTAAAATGGATGGATTAGGTAATGATTTTGTAATCATTGATAATAGACAAAAGATTACTGACTTATCAAAAGAGCAAATAATTAAAATTTGCGATAGAAGTTTTATAGGATGTGATCAATTAATATTAATTGAGAAAGATAATAATGCTGATGCAAGTTTAAAATTTTTTAATTCTGATGGTGGTGAGTCTGGAGCATGTGGTAATGGTACAAGATGTGTTGCTAACTTAATTTCAAAAGAAAAAAATAGTAAAATTATAAATTTAACTACTATATCTGGAAAGTTAAAATCAAAAATTTTAGGAAATAAACTTGTTACAACCGAAATTGGAAATGCGAAAATAAAATGGAATGAAATCCCGTTATCGAATGAACTTAATACAAAAAACTTGAATATTAAAATTAATGATTTGAACAATAAAGAATATTCTGGGGGAACAGCTATAAATGTTGGAAACCCTCATATTATTTTTTTTGTAGAGGAAATTAAAAATTTTGATGTCGAAAAAATTGGACCTCAAATTGAAAATCATAAGTTTTTTCCAGAAAAATGTAATGTTACTTTTGCTAAAGTTATAAATAGAAATTTAATTAAAGTTAAAGTCTGGGAAAGAGGTGCTGGATTAACAAAAGCATGCGGAACCGCGGCATGTGCAACAGCATTTGCTGGCAAATTAAATAATCATACTGAAAATAATACAGATATAGAATTTGAAACAGGAAAATTATCAATTTTTATAGATCAAAAAAATTCTATTCATATGAAGGGTCCGGTTTCAGATATTAAAAAAATTTCAATAAGATTATAATGGGAATATTTAACAAATTTAAAAAAGGTTTTCAAAAAAGTGCTTCAGCATTTTCATCTGGCCTAAAAGAAATAATCGTAAAAAAAGAAATAGATGATGAAAGTCTAAATAAAATTGAAGAATTTTTGATTCAATCTGATGTAGGGATTGAAGCTGCTTCAGAGATAAAAGAAATACTTTCAACAAAAAAAGTTGATCCTAATAAAGATATAGCAGTAGAGATAAATCACATTTTAAAAGATTATATTATTTCTTTAATGAAACCCTTGGAGAATAGTTCTTTTTTTATGAAAAAAGAAAAGCTTAATGTAACTTTAATTTCTGGAGTAAACGGTGTTGGTAAAACAACGAGTATTGGTAAAATTGGTAAAATTTTGAAAACTAATGGTAATAAAGTTATGTTCGCAGCTTCAGATACTTTTAGAGCTGCCGCTATTGAACAATTAGAAAATTGGGCAAATAAAATAGATGTTAAAATAACTAAATCATCACTAGGATCTGATCCAGCCTCTGTAGCTTATAAAGCTATCGAAGAATCAATAAATCATAATTTTGATCAAGTTTTAATTGATACAGCTGGAAGACTTCAAAATAAAAAAAATTTAATGGAAGAATATAAAAAGATTGCAAATGTAACAAAGAAGATTGACTCAGATGCTCCACATGATGTTGTTTTAGTTTTAGATGCAACCTCAGGTCAAAATATAATCAATCAAGTTGAAGAATTTAATAAAATCATTCCTATAACAGGTATCATCATGACAAAATTAGACGGGACTGCAAAAGGTGGAATTCTTTTAGCATTAGCAAAAAAATATAAGGTACGTATTATTGCGTTAGGTTTGGGTGAGAAAGAAGATGACTTACAAATATTTGAAGCTGAAAAATTTGCTGAAGCTTTTATTCAAACTAATTAATTAGATTACTAGAAATCAATGGTTTATAGAAACTACATTTATAATTATCATCAAATTCAAAATAACCACAATTTTTAGCAAAAGAAGAAATAATAAAATCAAATTTACCGTTAGTAGGATACAATTCTAATTTTTTTTCTAATATATCAAACTTAAAATTTATATTTAAACTCTTAACTGCACTTATCATAACCAATGTTTTGTTATCTTTTAAAAGATAATAAGCAAAGTCATCTGGAAATACAGGAAAATTGTATTCTTTAAGATAGTATTTTGCTTGAGCAGGAAACCATTCATAAGAAATTAATGGAGAAGACTTTTTAGAAATATAATCATAAATATAAAGATCTTTAGGATAATCGTTAATATAATTAGAAATTTCACCTCTTGCTAAAACTGATTTTTCTCTCGATTTAAAATATAAAGCAAAATTATTGTTATATGAATTCATCTGATCAATATAAAATAAATCATCTGCTGTAAATTCATTATCTTTTGCAAATAATGTTTGATGTACACTTAAGAATAAGAAAAAAATTAAAAAAACAATTTTCATTTATATAAGATAAAATAAAAATTAGATTAATGTATGTTAGAATTGTGGCTTAAATAATTTTTTTTTCTTTTTGAATTATTTATTTATTTTTTATTGATTTATAAATTTGAAACAATTTAGGAAAAATTTTTTTTAATATTTCCTTAAAAGTAAATACATTGCCTGTTGCATATGCATCTTTAATTTTAATATTCCAAGTTTTACCATATTGAAATTCCAAGTATTCTTTGACTCGACTAAATGTAGGAAAATTTTTGTTAAAAAATTCAATTTCAGTAAGATTTATAAAAAACTTTTTAGGTATAAAATATTTCTCACATTTTCTACCAAAATAACTTTTCTTGAAAAAATAAAAATCTATATAATCATTTTTTCTTTCAATAGATAATATACTTTTTTTATCATTAAATCTAATTACCTTAAAACCATGATCTTGAAGTTCTTTTATAGTATCTAATAAATCTTGTTTATCTTCATCAAAAACAAAAATATCTGTATCAATATCCCATTCAATAAAATCTCCTTCTCTTACAGCGCCTAATAATGTTCCAAAAAGTAAACCCCATCTAATTTGAGTTTTAATCAAAATATTTCTTAAAATTAATAAATTTTCACGAGAATTTTCTTTATTAATTTTTTTTTCTGTATCAAAGAATTCTCTTGTTGGTTCAAACAAAATGTTTCCTTTGGACGTTTGAATAACTTGTTTCATCTAAATTTTGTAAATTTAAAGTTAATTAAATAAATATTTTGATCAATTCAAAGTTTTTATAAAACTTTTCAAAGCATTAATCAATTGATTATCATATTCCATCATATGATTATCTTCTTTTGTGAAATAAGAATATTTAGGTTCATTTGAAATATCAAAGATTTTTTTTCCCATTGAAAATGGAACAATGGAGTCTTTCTCTCCATGCATAATCATTATAGGTACTTTAATATTCTTAACTTTCTTATCATTTTCATATTTGTCTTTTAATAAAAAATTTACAGGAATATATGGATAGAATTTTTTCGCAGCAGCAATCATTGAAGTAAAAGGTGTCTCTAAAATTACTCCCGCAAAATTTTTATTTTGAGCTAAATGAATTGCTACTCCAGTTCCTAAAGACTCTCCATATATGATAATGTCTTTATCATTTATTCCTTCTTTATTTAACCAATCAATAGCGCTCCTTCCATCTTCATAAAGTCCTTCTTCAGAAGGTTTTCCTTTATTTCCACTAAAACCTCTCCAGGCTATAATTAAAAAATTAATATTCATGTGTTGGAAATGGTTTAGTTTATAAATTCTGTTTTCTAAAGATCCCGCATTTCCATGGAAAAAAACTAAAGTTTTAAAATTTTCTAAATCTTTTTTGTGATACCAGCCTAGTAATTCTATATTATCTTTGGTTGTTATTTTCACTTTTTGAATATTTGCAGAAATCTTAGTGTTGGAGTAATTATTTTCATTAGGGAGATATAATAAATTTCTTTGATAAAAGTATAAAAATACTAAAACCAAAAAATAAACAAAAAAAATAATTAAAATTAATTGCAATAAATTATTCCTAAATTTTTTGAACATTTTTTTTCTTTGCTAAGTATATGCCAAAAAATACTAATATTGTCCCAATGTAATGAAAGTTTTCTAGTTTTTCTCCAAATAATAAATAACCATATACTGCTCCATAAATTGTGAAAATATATAACGTAAATCCAGTCAATGATGCCCCAAGTTTTTTTTGAGTGATTGTATAAAGGGTAAACGCAATAATTCCTGGGGAAATGGCTGCAAAAATAACCCATATGAAAAATTCTTTATTGAAAAAAGTTCTTTCAAAAAGAAGCTCTTCACCTAAATAAAAAGGTAATAAACTAACTGCACCGAAAAAAGCGATTAAAGTAAATCTTTGAAAAATTTCAAGTTTTGTTTTCCAATAAAATAAATAAATTGAATATAAGGCCCATCCAATTGCCGCAGCTAACATCCATAAATCACCAATTGTAAAGTTAAGATTTATTAATAAGTTAAAATTACCTTTTATTATAATAATAAAAACTCCTATCAAACAAGCTACAAGTCCTATTATTTTTTTAAAGTTTATTTTTTCATAAAAAAAAATACCTGAAATTAAAATTATAAATATAGGTGAAGAGGTATATATAATTCCCATATTAGTCACTGTAGTGGTTTGACCTGCTAAAAAAGGAAACGCTCCACAAACACCACACCCCATCGATCCTAAAAAAAAAAGTTGTCTGTATTCTTTTTTAATGATTTTAAAATTTTTTTTTAGAGACATATAAGTGAATGGCAAAAGAATTAAAAAAACCAAAGTCCATCTCCAAAATGCCAAAGAAATTGGAGGAACATATTCTACTCCACCCCTAGCAACAACTAAGTTACTGGCCATAAATATTGGTTGAATAAAAAGTAATAAAAATGGAAAAATATTTTTTTTAAAATTTATCAATTTTAGGAAAATTTACTTTTTATCGAAGAAAGCTTCGTAGATCATCATTATGATCGCAATACCCATTAATAAATAAACAGGCAGTACATCTAGAAAACCAATCATCATTGATCTTGTCAATGTTGTTGCTAAACCTACTAAAAAAAATACAGCAAAAGATAAACCTACAATTGTAGTAATTTTATTCATTTTATTCCTGACACTCCTTTTCTAGCCACCTAGCGACTCCCAAAAATCTATGGTCATCATATCGATCACCCACCATTTGAACTCCCAATGGTAAATTATTTTCTCCTTCAAGTAAAGGAAGAGAAATACAAGGTGTACCTAAATAAGACCAAACTTTGTTGAATTCAGCTGTTCCTGTGCTTTTTAGTCCCTTAGGCGCAACCCCAGGACTAGATGGTGTTAATACTCCATGATAATCTTCAAAAACTTCTTTATATGACTCATAACTTTGTTTTTTAAAATCAATAGCCTCAGCATATTCTTTAGCAGAATATTTATTGCCTTTTTCTATAGCAGTCTGCATGTATTTTGACAGTTTTGATTTATATTTTTTATAGTAAATTGCAAAATTATTTGCCAAATCTGTTTCGTGTATAATCTGATGATACTTATGAATATCTTTAAAATATGAAGGAGTGTCATAAACTTCTATATTTTTAAAAGATTTTATAAAATATTCAAAGGCTTCCCTAGACTTTTTGTCAATTATTTTCCAAAAATCAGTTTTATAAAAAATAAACTTTGGCTCAAATAAAGGACCTTTTTTAGTTTCTTCTAAAATATTTTCAGCTGAATAATAAATAGTTGCAGGATCAAGTTGGTCTTTTTTAATTAAAACTTTTGCTAACAATGCAACATCCTCAACTGTCCGTCCAAATACACCAATTTGATCTAATGAATAAGAGGTACGTAAAACACCATTTCTTGAAATTAATCCATAGCTAGGTTTATAACCAACTACTCCACAATACGAAGCTGGTCTTATAATTGAACCACCTGTTTGAGATCCAATTGATAATGGTGCCATAAATGATGCTACTGAAGCTGCAGAACCACTAGAAGAACCACCTGGTGTTCGAGAATAATCGTGAGGGTTTGTTGTTTTTGGTGGACCAAGATAAGCTAATTCAGAAGTAGCTGTTTTCCCCATCACTATGGCCCCTGCTGCGTGTAAAAGATCTATAATTTCAGCATTTTGTGAATAAGATTTTCCTTTTCTTATAACTGTTCCACATTCAGTTGGCATATCTACTGTTCCAACTATATCTTTAACTGCAATTGGTACTCCATGAAGAGGACCAATTGGTTTTCCAGATTTTCTATATTCATCTAACTCTGAAGCTTTTTCTAATAAAACTTTTTTATCAAAGTGTGCCCAGGCTTTTATATCTTTTTCAAATTTTTTTATTCTTTCAATATATTGCTCACAAACCTCAACTGATGAAATTTGTGCATTTTTAATTCTTAAAACGAGCTCTCCAACACTTAAAGAAAAAATATCGATCATTTATCTAAGCTATTAAATTGCAAATAATTTTTCTGGTAGCCATAAAGCAATACCTGGAAATAAATACATTAATATCATTGCTAATATAACAATACCTAAAAATGGCATAATACCTCCGAATATTTCCATTAATTCTACATTCTTAGACTGAACTCCTTTTAAATAATAAGCTGACATTGCCATAGGTGGGGTTAAAAAAGATGTTTGTAAATTTAGTGCAATTAGCATCGCAAAGAAATAAGGATTAACTCCAAAAAATTCCACCAAAGGTAAAAATATTGGAACAAAAATAATTAAAATTTCTGTCCATTCTAAGGGCCAACCTAAAAGAAAAATAATTATTTGTGTAATAACCAAAAATTGCCAAGGTTGAAGATCTAATGATTTAAAGAAATGTTCAAATACCTCATGACCTCCTAAATATGAAAAAACAGAAGCAAATGTCCAAGAACCAATGAACAACCACATTATCATAGCTGTAGTTTTTGCTGTAAGAAACACAGATTCTTTAAAGTTTTTCCATTTTAAAGTTTTGTAAAAATAAGAAAGAACAAGGGCTCCAAAAGCTCCTACCGCTGCTGCTTCTGCAGGAGTTGCTATACCAGCAAGAATAGTTCCTAAAACCAAAATAATTAAAGAAAACAAAGGTAAAAATGAAACTAAAACTTCCTTCATAATAACTCGTGTAGGTGGTATTTCTTCTGCAGCAGGTTTCGGAGCAATAGATGGATTTAACCATGCTCTAAATACTGCATAACCTATATAAAGTCCTGCCAACATTAATCCTGGAAATATGGCGGCAGCGAATAATCTTAAAGGTGAAAGTTGAGCAATTACAGAATAAACAATTAACATAATGCTTGGTGGAATTAAAATTCCTAAACATCCACCAGCACAAATTATTCCTGACGCAAATTTTTTATCGTAACCTGCTTTTACCATCGCTGGCCATGCTAAAAGTCCCATTAAAGTAACTACAGCTCCAATAATTCCTGTAGCTGTCGAAAATAGTGTACAAGTAATTAAAGCTGCAACTGCCATCGAGGCTGGAAGTCTATGAGAAGCTAATCTTATAGCAAAAAATAACTTTGCTACTATTCCTGCCCTTTCAACTAAATATCCCATAAATAAAAAAAGCGGTACGGCGGTCAACACGTTATTATCCATAACGGTATATGTGTTTTGTACAAAAAGTTGAAATATCCTATTATCAAATAGGTGTTCCATTTTTGTTGGATCAAAATAAGCGTAATATCCAAAACCCAGACCCATTGCCATAAGTGTAAAGGCAATAGGGAAACCTAATAAAACTGCAAATAAAAAGATTCCCATCATTAAAATTGCAACTTCTGGATTTGTAAGACTAAATAACATCGTCAGTATTACCTTTCTGTGCAGATCTCATTAATAATTTTTCTGTTTCTTCTGCATCAGCAGAATCTCTTTCAGGCCAGCCACCAGTTTGTATACAAATTATACATCTAAAGACTTCGCTTACTCCTTGTACTGTTAGAAGTGCTCCTGACAAAGGAATTAAAGATTTTGCCATATAAATTTGAATTTGTGCAGGACTATTCCAGCTTGTTTCTTTAATTTTCCAAGCTAAAGCTGCATATTCATAACCATAAAAAGCTAGAGCAATAACCCCAGGAAAAAAGAAAATAAAGTATAAAACTAAATCTATATAAGCTTGTGTTTTTTGAGAAAATAATCTGTAAATTACATCACCTCTAACATGAGCTTCAGTTGATAAAGTATAAGCCCCTGCCATCATAAATATTGCCCCATACATTTGAAGACTAAAATCAAAATTCCATAAAGTTGGAGCATTCAGAGCATAAGCCATAAAAACTTCATAGCAAGTTCCTCCCATTAAGATCACTATACACCATGAAAATGCTTTTCCCATTGAGATGCTCAATCTATCTGCAAATTTAATAAACGATCTCATCATAACAAATAAAGACTTTTATTGAATTGTCTTGAATTAATCAAATAAAAAGGGGGGCATAGCCCCCCTTTAAAATAATAAAAAAAAAGTTAATTACAACTTAACTTTTCCAATTGGTCCAAACTCATTTTCATAAGCAAGTTTGTAATTTGGCTGATTCATCAGCAAGTATTTCATTACTCTCTTTGCATATGCTTTTTGAGAATCGATGATTTTCTTAAAGAAAGCGTCTTTTGCAACGAAATCACCAATAACTTTATCCCAACCTTTTAATTGTTGAGCTAAAATCTCATCTGAAGTTTGATAAACATTTACTTTATGCTCATTCATTAACTTAGCTAAGTCAGCTGAGTATCTTACTAAAGCTTTAAAGTAGTTATCACTGTTAGCAGCATAAGCAGCATTTTTTAGAATGGCTTGATGCGCAGGTGATAAACTATTGTATGTTTTTTTATTAACTGGTATTTCAAACATCTCTTGAGATTGGTGGAAGCTTCCTAAGTGATAATGCTTAGAAACATCTTGCATACCAAATTGAGAGTCTGAAGTTGGGTTGTTAAACTCAGCAGCTTCAATTAAACCAGTTTTCATTGCTGGCTGAATTTCACCACCTGGTAACTGTCTAACTACCATTCCCATTGCAGTTAAAACGTTAGTCGCTAGACCAACTGTTCTATACTTCATACCTTTAACGTCAGACACTTTGGTTACATTCTTTTTAAACCAACCAAATGGCTGTGCTGGCATAGGCATATGAAAAAATCCAATATAATCAAAACCTACTTTTGCAAGAGTTTCATCATATAATTTTCTTCCTCCGCCATATTCCATCCATCCCATTACTTCTTGAGACGACATCCCGTATGAAGGACCAGTACCAAATAAAGATGCGGCAGGATTTTTACCATACCAATATGCTGTCACCCAGTGACCCATATCAACTACACCTGAACTTACTGCTTGTCCAATTTCTGAAGTTTTTACAACTGCTCCAACAGGTTGAAGATCAATCTGGAGTGAACCTCCCGACATTTCTTTGACCATATTACAATAGTCCCCTGCCATTTCAAAAAAGATGTTCGCTCCACTTGGCCATGCCGCTTGCATCTTTAATGTTGTTGCTGCATTAGCCTTAACGTACGGCATTGCAACAGCAGCTGCAGCTACAGCACTTGCTTTAGCAGCAGTTTTAAAGAACTTACGTCTTGAAGATGTTTTTATCTTCAATGATTTATTTTCTTTCGTCATTATTACTCCTCATTAAAGTTAATTAACTGCATTAATTTAAGCATAGAAGCTAATTAGAGTCATTCAAAAAAAAGGTAAAATTGTTAAAAATAATAGTTTTTACAATCTCAAATTGTATTTATTTGAAATAATTCAATCTAATTCGTTCGTAACTAAAACTTTCTCAGGATCAAATACTTCTACTTTAATACTAGAATACCAAGTTGAAACACTCTCTATATCCTCATCTGTTAACATTTGTGCTATCATTGACATTTGAGGATGTTGAATTTTATTAGTTTTATATTCCTTTAATTTTACAATTAAATATTCTTTATTTTGACCAGATATATTGGGAACTAATGGAGAATTGCCTCCAGAAGCAGCTGTACCATTCAATCCATGACAAGCTGAACAAATTTGAGCAGCCTTTAATTTACCAGCCTTTAAAGACTCAGAAAGGTTAGCTTCGTTTGATGCATCTATTTCTCCAGCTAATACTGGAGAAAATAGATAACAAGTAATTAATAAAGTAATCTTTATTAATTTCATTAATTCATTCGTGTGTGACTAATAATATTAAATGCTTCTCTTAGTTTAGCCTCACCCTGTTCCATTTTACCTCCGTCACAAAGTGCAATACCTTCATCTTTTAAAGCTTTAATTTTTTTTAATTTTTTTTCAGTATATTGGTACTGTTTTTTTCCGTAAGCTCTCTCAGATTCTTTCCATATTGATTTAGCTAAATATTTACACATATATTCTGGAGAACTTAAATATGCTTTATATTCTGCTTCTGTCATACATTTACTCTCTCTTATTTGCTTAAATGTTCCATCCTTCATCCATTTTGCAAATCCGCTGCATATCTTAGTCTCACCAGTTGATGCATTTGCAACAACAGATGAAAATAGCAAAAATAAAGTTGCTAATAAAATTTTTTTCATTTTCATCCTTTCTTAAATTTTAAGCATTAAAAAAGGGACCGACCTTAATCGGTCCCTAAATTTAGCTTTTTTAATTATCCTTCGTAAGTGATTCTGTAAATTACTCCAGCTTTGTCATCTGAAACAAGTAAAGAACCATCAAAGTATTGTTGAACATCTACTGGTCTACCTAAATAAGTACCAAGTTCAGTCATCCATCCTTCTGCAAAAGGCTCCATCTTTTTAGCATTTCCTTTTCCATCAAGATAAGTAACCATTACTCTAGCACCTCTAGGTTTTACAGCATTCCATGAGCCATGTTGCGCACTAAAGATTGCGCCATGATATTTTTTAGGGAACATATTTCCAGTATAAAACATCATTCCAAGGTCAGCAGCATGTGCAATCGTCTCAACTTGAGGTTTGCAATAATTGTCTGCATATGCTTTTGGAATTGTCTTACCTTTATATTCATTTGTTCTCACTTCTCCACCACCTGTATATGGGTGTCCATACCAAACTTTAGCTCCTAGTGAACAAGCTTTGTTTAGCTCACCTGGAGGAGTTTCGTCTCCCATACCATCAACTTGGTTGTCAGTGAACCATAATGTTCCATCTTTTGGATTAAATGCATGTCCAACAGAGTTTCTTATACCTATTCCAACAACTTCTCTTTCTAGATCTCCAGGGAATCTGTTGAATCTTATCATTCCACCTATACCTACTTGATCGTACATAGGATATTTATCTGCTGGTGCAACATTGAAAGGTTGTCCCATACTTACATAAAGTTTGTTATCTTTAGGATTAATTGCGCAAACTCTTGCAGAGTGGTTATATGATTCTTCCTCAGGTGGAATTAATTCACCTTGAGGTATAATTGGGATAGCTACAGTGTCAGGACTTTCCATAAAAAACTCAGCTGCTGGGAACCATAATACTCTGTTTCTTTCAGCAACATATAAATGTCCATCAGTACTGAAACATACACCATTAGGAATATCAAAATTAACCGCTGGGCTAAATTGTTCCACGGTATCAGCTACATCATCCATGTCTCTGTCTGTTGCTTGCCAAACTTTATCTTTTCTAGTTCCAATCCAAACAGTTGTTTTATTTCTTGCAACCGCCATATGTCTTGCATCAGGAACTCTAGCAAACAAACTTATTTTAAACCCTGCAGGCATTTTAATTTTTGGTAATATATTTTTCTTTATATTATCCATATATTTGCCTTCTTGGGGTACTACTATACCTGCGGATGCACCTGTGCTTTTAAAGCTACTAAGTTTATCAATATTCTTATTTCTATCATCAGCAAACGAAATTGATGACCAAAGAGATATTAATAGCACCGAGGTAAGTATAGATACTAATCTTCTCATTTATTTCCTCCTCATAATTACATAGTTGTATATCTTAAATAAGATTAAATTACAGAACGTCGCACCCTGCAAGTATTTTTTACTTTTGTTTTATCTTGATTTTTTTTCTTAATACTACTTTTAGTTGTATTAAATTTTTAATTTACTTTATGTTTACATGTTCCAATTTTAAAAAATTCAGAAATATTATCTATTGCTAAATTAGCCATAGCAATTCTAGTATCTTTAGTAGCACTGCCTAGATGAGGCAATATAAAAGCTGACTTTATTTTTGAATAACCTGGATTTAAATTTGGTTCATTTTTATAAACATCTAAACCAACTGCATAAATTTTTCTTCTATTCAAAGCATCTATTAAAGCTTCATCATCAACTATATCTCCCCTAGCGACATTAGTTATAACTGCTCCCTTAGGAAAATACTCTACAGTCTCTTTATTTATCATATTTTCAGTTTCTTTTGTTGCAGGACAACAAATAGATAAAACATCCGATACTGAAAAAAGACTTTTTATATTGTCGTGATAAGTTGCACCATCTTCTTTTTTTTCATCCAGTTTTGATCGATTATGATAATGAATGACCATTCCAAGTGATTTGGCAATTTTAGCAATTTTTTGACCAATTCTTCCCATTCCTAATATACCTAACCTAGTTCCAGTTAATTGTTTTCCAATTAAATAATCTGCAGACCATTTCCATCCACCTTCTCTTGCAGATTCTATTCCTTCTGAAGCTCTTCTACATGCACCCAATATTAAAAGTATTCCAATTTCGGCCGTTGCATCTGATAAAACTTCAGGAGTATTTGTAACTATAATACCTTTTTTTTTTGCTGCCTCTAAGTCAATATTTCCAAATCCTACTGCAAAATTTGAAATAATTTTCACACTATCTGGTAACTTATCAATTGTTTCTTTATCAAGTTTTTCAGTTAACGAAGATAGAATTCCATCACAGCCTTGACTCATTTCTATTACTTTTGATTGTGAATATAATTCATCATTAGTGTTAAATATTGGATCAAAAGTTTTGCTAGCTTTTTCTTCACTCTCTTTAATTAATTTTCTTGTAATCAAAATTTTTTTCATGAATTTTTTCTTATTTTACTAGTTAAGATCGAATATCTTACCTGGATTCATTATATTGTTTTGGTCGATACTTCTTTTAATTAATTTCATTACAGGGATATTGTCAGGGTGTTCCTCTAAAAGATATTCTTTTTTATGAAGTCCTACTCCATGCTCACCTGTAATTGTTCCATTTAATTTTAATGCTTTTCTAATTAAAGAATCATTAAATTCTCTTATCTTTTTATACATCTCTTTATCTGAAGGATGAAAAGGTAAAAGCACATGAAAATTCCCATCTCCTAAATGACCTACCATTGGAGCTCTAAGTCCAAATTTTTTTGCTTGTTCTTCTGCAAAATTTACGCACTCCGTTATGTTTGAGATGGGTAAACATACGTCAGTTGAATATACTCTGCCATTATTTATCAAAGCTTTAACTGAGTAATAAACATCCCATCTTGCTTTCCAAAGTTTGTTTCTATCCTCCAAGTCTTTTGCCCACTTAAAAGAACTACCATCATTATCTTTTGAAATTTCTTCTACAATTTTAATATTTTCATTATTAGATAACTCAGATCCATGAAATTCAAAAAACAATGTCGGTACTGCTTGAATATCTTTTAATTTAGAAAAATTTATACTAATGCCCATTTGATCTTTATTAAGCATCTCAATTCTTGCAATTGGAACACCATATTGAATAACTTGTTGCGCTGTTTGAACTGCATTTTCTAAAGTTGGAAAATGACATACTGCAGCCATTATACTCTCTGGTATAGGAGAAAGTCTTAATTGAACTTCTGTAATTATACCAAGTGTACCTTCAGAACCAATAAATAGATTAGTTAAATTATAACCTGCTGAAGTTTTTTTAGTTCTGCTCCCTGTATTTATAATATCACCATTTGGTAAAACCACTGTAAGACCTGTTATTACAGTTTTCATGGTTCCATATTTGACAGCCATTGTTCCAGAAGCTGACGTTGAAGCCATACCTCCAATTGCAGCATTTGCACCAGGATCAATTGGAAAAAAAACTCCATCTTCTCTTAAATATTCATTTAATTGTTCTTTAGTTACACATGCCTGAACTCTACAATCAAAATCTTCAGCATTGACACTTAAAACTTTATTCATTTTTTCTAAACAAATTGTAATTCCTTTATCGTTACCAACAACATTTCCTTCTAAAGATGTTCCTGTTCCAAACGGAACCACTGGAACTTTGTGTTCATTACATAATCTTAATATTTTTGAAACTTCCTCGTTTGTCTCTGGAAAAACTACTGCTTTAGATAGAACAGGATCATATGTATCCTCTCCTCTTGCATAATTAGCTCTAGTAGACTCTGAAGTGGAAAATCTTCCATTAAAAATTTTTTTTAACTCTGTTTGAACTTGCTCATTCATAACTAAAGGATATTAATAAAGATTAAGAGAAAAATATACCTTATTTACTTAACATTTTCTTTATATTTTCTAGTGCTTTGGAAATATTATCTCTTGAAGCGGCAAAACTAAATCTTACATAATTTTGGCATGTTTCACCAAATGCTGATCCAGGTACAATTGCTACCCCAGCATTATGCATAGCCTTCCTTGCAAATTCTGAACCATTCATGCCAGTTCCAATAACTTTAGGAAATGCGTAAAAGGCTCCTCCAGGCAAACTACATTCTACCCCTGGTAAATCATTTAAACCTTTATAAATTAAGTCTCTTCTTTGAGTAAATTTTTCCATCATTTCATTAATTGAGTCATCTGGTCCGTCTAGGGCTGCGATGCCAGCAAATTGAGCTGCAGCATTAACACAAGAAACACTATTAATTAATAATTTATTTACATGTTCGATTAAATGTTGTGGCCAAAAACTCCAACCAAGTCTCCATCCTGTCATTGAATAAGCTTTACTCCATCCCTCTAATACTATTAATCTTTCTCTCAATTCTGGATAATGGAAAAATGAAGGCATTTCTTTACCATCAAAAATTTGTCTACTATAAATTTCGTCACTTAATATTGTTACATGAGGATGTTTTTTCAGACCATCAGCTAAAAAATCTATGTCTTTTTTCTCAACAAAGCTTCCTGTTGGATTATTCGGGTTAATCAAAATTAATAATCGTGTCTTATCTGTAATCAAAGATAATACCTTATCAGGATTAAATTTTAGATCTTTATCTTCTGTCAAATCATAAGGTACAGAGGTTGAGCCTGTATAATTAATCATAGACTCATAAATTGGAAAAGCAGGTGTTGGATGAATAATTTCTGCACCTGGTTCACCAAAACATTGTATGGCATAATGCATTGTTGGCTTTCCACCAGGCATAATAAGAATTCTTTCAGAATCAACATCAACACTGTAACGTTTTTTAATCCACCTAGTTACGGCTTGACGGCATTCGGGAATACCATTTGACATAACATATCCATGATGTCCATCATCTAGTGCTTTTTTAGCTGCTTCCACGACATGTTTTGGAGTTTTAAAATCTGGTTGTCCCAACCCCAAGTGTATCATAGGTTTTCCCTGGGCTTCCAATTTTTTTGCTTCAGCAAGAACAGTAAAAGCAGATTCCGTGCCTAATCTTTCTAAACTTTTAGCCAATTTCATATTTTTTTTTCCTCTATTTTCTATAAATTAATTTCGAACTATTCAACTCTTTTAAATTTTTGCAACCCATTAAAACCATGTTTCTATTAATCTCATCGTGCATATTTTGAAGTAAATGCTCAACACCTTTTTGTCCTCCTGCGGCTAAAGAGAACAAAAACATCTTACCAAAACTACATGCTTTTGCTCCTGCCGCTATAGCTTTTAAAACGTGAGTCCCTCTTCTTATACCTCCATCTAAAATGATCTCGATTTGATCTCCTACAGCATCTGAGATCGCTTTTACCTGATCAAAAGGTGATCGAGATCCATCAAGTTGACGTCCACCATGATTTGATATCATGATTGCTGTGCATCCAATATCTATTGCTTTTTTCGCATCCTCGACTGACATAACACCTTTTAAAGCAAATGGTCCATTCCATTTTTTTGCACAATATTCTGCATCTTTCCATCCCATGGCTGGGTCATATTGTTCATTTATATATTCAATGACTGACTTAGAAATATTTGTTCCTTTATCAGTTTTTTTTTTAACATTAGATAATTCAAACTTTTTACCAGTCAGATAATTAAATACCCATCCAGGACGCATAGCAAAACTCATTAAACTTTGAAGAGTAAGTTTTGGAGGAGTGGTAAATCCTGTTCTGTGATCTTTTTCCCTATTACCAGCAACTAAAGTATCTACCGTTAAACACATAGCGTCAAAACCTGATCTTCTAGATCTTTCAATTAAATCATCAGAAATAGAGCGATCTTTATGAACATAAAGTTGAAATAATTTTGGGCCACTAGAAATATTTGATATTTCCTCAATAGTATTATTTCCCATAGAAGACATACTATAAAAGGTTCCAAATTTTTCTGCAGCACGTGCTGAAGCTCTATCTCCTTCAGGATGATAAAGTCTCTGCATTGCGGCTGGAGAAAGAAAAATTGGTATATCAACTTTCCTTCCAAATAAAGTTGTTGATAAATCCGGTTTACCAACGCTAGCGAGAATATTTGGAACTAAATCACATTCATCAAAAGACTCTGTATTTCTTCTTAACGTTGACTCATCATCGGCCCCTCCATCAATATAATGAAAAATAGGTGAAGGTAATTTTTTTTTTGCTAATTTTCGAAAGTCCTCAAAATTATAACAATCTTGTAAGTTCATCAAAAATATTAAATTTTTCTAAATCGTAAATTATTTCTATTTAAATCTGATATTTTTGTGCAACCCATTAATTTCATATCTCTCTCTAATTCAGCCTTGTACTGCCCTAAAGCTCTTTCTACACCTGCCTGTCCTGCGGCAGCTAAAGCATACAAATATAATCTTCCGCCTGAACAAGCTTTTGCCCCTAAAGATAAAGCTTTAAGCATGTGAGTTCCTCTATGAATTCCACCTTCACAAATTACATCTAATTTATCACCTACAGCATCAACTATTTCTGCGAGTTGATCAAAAGGAGATCTTGATCCATCAAGTTGTCTCCCACCATGATTTGAAACCATTATACCTGTACATCCAATATCAACCGCTTTCTTAGCATCGTCAACACTCATTACCCCTTTTAATGCAAAGTGACCTCCCCATTGAGAACAAAGTTTTTCAGCATCTTTCCAACTCATAGATTGATCCAACATAGTAGAAAAATAGTTTCCAATTGAAGTATTAGTACTAGTTCCCTCTTGAACATAATCTTGAAGATGGGGTAATTCAAACTTACCTTTTGTTAAATAATTTATTCCCCACATTGGCTTTGTGGCAAAACTAAATAAACTTGATAATGTTAGTTTAGGAGGAGAGGTGAAACCGGTCCTTAAATCCCTTTCTCTATTTCCTCCAGTAATTGTATCAACAGTTAGAGCCATGACATCAAATTTAGCTGCTTTTGCTCTTTCTAAGCAAGAATCATTTAAACCTCTGTCCTTATGAAAATAAAACTGAAACATCTTTGGAGTATCTATCATGGAAGATATTTCCTCAACACTTACTGTAGCTAATGCAGAAACACCAAACATAGTATTAAATTTTTGTGCAGCTTTTCCAACTGCTCTTTCACCATCGTAATGAAAAAGTCTCTGAAGAGCAGTGGGTGCTAGATAAAAAGGTAGGTCTAATTTTTTATCAAATATAGTAGTTGATAAATCTACCTTCTCTACTCCTCTTAAAACATTAGGTACTAAATCAACATCATCAAACGCGCTTGTGTTTCTAGCATATGTAATTTCATCATCTGCAGCTCCATCAATATAATGGAATATTGGTGATGGTAATTTTTTTTTTGCTAATTTTCTAAAATCACTAAAATTATAACAGTCTTTTAAATTCATTAAACAGTGTTAAAACTTTTTAAGAAAATTAAACATATAACTATTTGCCCCAGGATTTTTATCACCCAAACTTGCATTAGATACATGATTATAAGAAACACCAATACTTGATTCATCTGAAGGTTTATAAGATAATTGAACTTCTGATTTAAATTCCAAAATGTGACCTAAATCTTTACCATCACCCTCATGATAAAGGCCTGGGGCAAAACTTGGAGTAAATGTCATTCCACCCATATCTACATTCCATTCGACTCCAGTATAAATATAAGCTGCAGAGTTTTCTGTAACAAACCCACCTGTAATGGGTGAAACGTTTCCAACAAACGTATCTCTATTTAAATTTTCATCCTGATGTTGAAAACCAACTAACAGAGCTTTTTGTTTATCATCACTAAAATCAAAATTTCCAGTAAAAAAATTTAATTGATGATTATTATTTACTTCATCAGCTGCAAATAATTTTGTAGCAATAAAGATAACAAAAAAAATAAAACTAAGTTTTTTAAATATCATTTCTTTTAATAGCAGATTATTATCTAATGTTTATAAATTTTTTAATCACTATTGCACCCCCAAACAAGAAGATCAATAGTGGTAAAAACCACAAAATATAGGTATTTTTATTTAATTTAGGATCATATAATATCCACTCTCCATATTTTTCTGTCAAAAAATTATAAATTTCTTTTTCAGATAGTCCTGCATTTATTTTATTTTTAACAACAAGTTTTACACTTATGGCAAATTCGGAATCAGAATCATAAACCGATTGACCTTGACAAATTAAACAACGTAAATTTTTTGTAATTTTATTTTGAAAATCTATTTCATCTGCATTTAAATAGTTAAGAGAAAATACTAAAAAAGTAATGAATATCAATTTTAATATTTTCATTTAACAAAACTTTCAATTTCTAATATTAATTCAGAATTAAGTGGTCCAATATATTTTTTAATAATCTTGTTTTCAAAAATTAGAAATGTTTCTGGAACACCATATGCACCCCATTCTATTGCTTTTGTTCCATCTTCGTCTAATAAAATTTTAGAATAAGGATTTCCTAAATCGTTAATAAATTTTTTAGCATTTTTATCTTTATCTTTATAATTAAGACCTATTATTTCTATTTTACTATTTTCTTTTAAGTTCATTATTAACGGATGTTCTTCTCGACAAGGTAAACACCATGAAGACCAAATATTTAATAAATAAAATTTTTTTTGATTAAAAATATTATCTGAATAGACAAGTTTATTATCAAAGAATGTATAAGCCGAAAATTTTGGAATAATTTTGTTTTCATTATCAGATGGTTTATAAGTATTAGAATTATTCAACCCCTTAAAAAAAATAAAAAAAATAAAAATAAAAAAAGAAATAACAATAATTGGAAAAATCTTATTATTCATATTTTTTATTAAATAAACTTATTAAACCACCAAATGTAATTAATAATACTGAAATCCAAATCCATAACATAAATGGCTTAATCAGATATCTTACATTAAAATAATCTTCATTTTGAACATTATTAATTGTAATAAAATTATCTTTAAACAATGTAACTTTAATATCTGCTTCACTAGTGATAATATTTGGTTGATTATAAATCCTAAGTTCTGGTTTTAATATATTTTCAAAATTTTCATCTTTTATAGAAAAAACACCAGTATAAGAAACATAGTTTTTTTTGTTTTCCTTAGTTAGATCATCAAACACAATCTCTAAATTATCAACTTTATAACTTTCTCCTACTTTCAAATTTGTAATAATCTCATTTGAAAAAATATTATTAAATAAAATACTTAAAATGAGTAAACTAAATCCGAAATGAGCCATATTTTGACTTAATTTTTTAGTTTTCTTAGAAAAAAAATCTCGAACAGTTATAAAAAATAAATAAAACGCACTTCCTACTAAAATACTATTTAATAAATAGTTTGTTTCAAAATTTTTAACTATAAAAATTGATGCTAATACTGAAATAATTAGTAAAACAAATAAACTTAATTTATTTTTTAATTCAGATTTTATCCATTTTAACCTTGGTCCTATCGCCATAAATATTAAAAAAGGAATTAAAAATGGAATTATCAATTTGTGATAAAATGGTGGACCAACTGAAATTTTTTGCGAAGATAATACATCTAAAAAAATTGGATAAACTGTACCAATTAAAACAACAGATAAAAAATACATCATAAACCAATTATTAATTACAATAGATGTTTCTTTGCTTAAAAAAAATATAGGAGAAAAATTTTTATTATCAGATTTATGAAATACAAAAAATATAAAAATTGAAATAAATATTAATACAAACAAAAAAGATAAAATAAATAGTCCTCTTCCTGGATCATTAGCAAATGTATGAACAGAATTTAAAATACCTGAGCGAACTAAAAAAGTACCACACATACTAAGAGTAAAAGTTGCTATTGATAAAATAATTATCCACGATTTAAACAAAGATCTTTTTTCCAAAACTAAAATACAATGAAACAGTGTTGTTAAAGCTAGCCAAGGCATTAAAGAAACATTTTCAACAGGATCCCAAAACCAAAAACCTCCCCAACCTAACTCATAATAAGCCCATATTGATCCTAACAAAATTCCCAAAGTTAAAAAAATCCAAGAAATTAATACCCACCCCTTAATATGTTTCGCCCAATTACTATTTATATAATTTAAGGTGGTCGCTGCTAACACACTTGAAAATATAATTGAAGATCCAACATATCCTAAATACAGGATAGGTGGATGAATTGCTAAAGCGGGATCTTGTAAAATTGGATTTAAACCTAATCCTTCTTCAGGAATAGGAAATAGATAGCTAAATGGATTTGATGTCTTTAACAAAAATATAAAAAAACCTATTATTATTATTTGTTGAAATATAACAGTTAGTATCCTGTATTTTATTAATTGATTTTTTGAATTAACTAAAAATATAAAAATAAATAAGGTTAATACTAAAAGCCATAACAACAAACTCCCCTCATGATTACCCCACGTACCAGATATTTTATAAAATAAAGGTTTTGTTGTATGAGAATTATTAAAAACTGTTTCATTACTAAAATCAGAATTAATAAATGATAATATTAATCCAAAAAAACTTACAAAAACTAAAAACATTTGAAGAAATGAAAATGTTAAAATTTTACTATCTAAAATATTTGATTTTTTAAAATTTTTAATTGAAAAAAAAATTATTAATAAAGAAATACCCAATCCAAAAATTAAAGAATAAAACCCCACAAAACTCGCTAACATTTTATTTTTCCTTCAAAGCTTCGTTAACTTCCGGTGGCATATAATTTTCATCGTGTTTAGCTAAAATTTTTGTCGCTTCAAAAAAGCTTCTATCTTTTAAATATCCCTCAGCAACTACACCTTTTCCCTCAGCAAAAAGATTAGGCACCACCCCTGAATAAACAACGCTAATTTCATTTTTAAAGTCAGTTACAATAAAATTAATTTTCTCTGATGAAACTTCAATTGAATTTTCTTTCACCATTCCTCCAACTCTAATTTTTTTATATTTAATTTCTTCTAATAATTGGATATCTGAAGGTGATTGAAAATAAACAACATTTTCTTCTAATGATTTTAAAATTAAAAATACTGAAAGTATTAGAGAAAATAAAAAAAGAATTATAAAAAAAAATCTTAATTTAACTTTTCGACCATACATGGTTTAAAAGTTAAATATTATGAGTGCTAGATAAAATTTTTCTATTAACAACTTGTGATCTTGCAACTTCTGCTTTCTTGGAGTCTAGGGCTCCAAATTTAGATTCAAATTTATTTTTTTCTTTAATATAATGAATTTTAGTAACAACATATAATGATAGGAAACTAAAAAGTGTAAATGCAAAGGCGGACCAAACATATATTCCGTATCCACTCATATAAATTAATTCAGTAATCATAGTCTGTCTAAGCCTTTATTTTTAATTTTTATCAGTTCTGTATTATATTTCATTAAAAAAATTAACAAAGAAAATAGAGCAAATGCCGCAGTCATTATCAATAATGGAAATAACATTGATGAATGAATTGAGGATTTTGAGAGAACATTAATAGATGCAGGTTGATGAAGAGTATTCCACCAGTCGACAGAATATTTAATAATTGGAACATTAATAATTCCCATAAGAGTAATTATTGATGTAACTTTCAAAACGTAATCTTTATCCTCATAAATTCTCCAGGCAACTAAGTACATTAAATAAAATAGAGCTAAAATTAACATCGAAGTAATTCTTGCATCCCAAGCCCACCAAGTTCCCCAAGTAGGTTTCCCCCAAATAGAACCTGTAACTAGAGCTATAACATTAAAAACAAAACCAGAAGGAGCTAAACTTTTAGCAATCAAAAAAAAATTTTTATTTTTAAAAATATAACCACTCAAAGATAAAAATGTCATTGAAGAAAAAATTCCAAGAGAAATCCAGGCTGCAGGAACATGAACATACATTATTCTCACTGAATGACTTTGCTTATAATCTTCTGGAGAAAAAATTAATGCTTCAAGTAAACCAATTGAAATTACTATTACAAATAAAGCCATCACATACTTAGGGGCTTTAGAAGTAATTAAAAAAATCTTATTTGGTTCAAAAAATTTAAATATAAACTTCATTTAATTGATGTTTTAATATGAAAGAATTGTCTGATCAAGAATGCAGAGGGAGATAATAATAGGGGAAAAACGTAACACTCTTGACCAGATATAATTAAAACTTAACTAATCTCTATGTCTAAGTTTTGAACTAATTGTGTTTAAATAATGATTTAATTTGAGGGTTTAAAATAACTTGAGCCTTTTTTGCCAGAAAAAATTTCCTCAATCAAAGGATGCTTTATTGGTTCATCAGAATCATCCATTAATAGATTTTGTTGAGAAACATATGCCTCATATGTAATTTCATCATTTTCAGCTAACAAATGATAAAATGGCTGATCTTTTTTTGGTCTAACATTTTTAGGAATTGATTGATACCATTCCTCAGAATTATTAAATTCGAAATCCACATCATAAATCACTCCTCTAAACTCAAAATGTTTATGTTTTACAATATCACCGATTGAAAATTTAGCTTTTTGAATTGCCATTAATATTAGTATGGGTATTTAAATAAAAAAATCAATAATAAAAATATAAAGTTTTTATGAAAATCTTAATTGTGTTAATATCTTCACAGTGAACAAATCTTTTTTAAAATTTCTCACAGATTTTGGCCCATTAGCAATTTTTTTTTACTACTATTATTATAGCGATAAAGATTTAAAAGTTGCTATACCACCATTTATAATTGCGACAATTGTGTCATTAGCAATAATGTGGTTTTTAGAGAAAAAAATTCCAAAAGTACCATTATTGAGTGGAATTTTAGTTACTTTTTTTGGAGGATTGACAATTTATTTTAATAATCCAGTTTTTATTTATATTAAACCTACAATCATAAATATATTATTTGGTTTGGCTTTAATATTTGGAAAATATTTTACTAATGAACCCGTTCTTAAAAAATTAATGGGAAAATCTGTTTCTTTAACTAATGAAGGCTGGGAAGTGTTAAATAAAAGATGGATATATTTTTTCTTTGGTCTAGCAATATTAAATGAGCTAGTCTGGAGAACTCAAACAGAAGAGTTTTGGGTAAATTTTAAAGTATGGGGCTTATTACCTATAACTTTTATTTTTACAGGTTTTCAAATAGGATTAATAAACAAATATAAAATAAATGAATAATAATTTAAGATTAGTAGTAAATAACGATAATTACAACCATTTAGAAGAAAAACATTTTTTTAAAAAAAATGAATTAAAAATTATTTTAGACTTATATGCAAAAATGGTTTCAGAGGGTTCTTGGAAAGATTATGGGCTGAGCATATCAAGTAAACAAGTGGGTTTTAGTGTTTTTAAAAATGCAGCTGATAATGAAATGTATAAAATATGTAAAAATTTTAAACCAAAAAATAAAAACCTTAAATATTTAATAACTGATACAAACGGAAAAATTTTAAAGAATTCTTTTGACCTAAATATTCTTTTAAAAAATACTAATTGGAAAAATCTTCAAAAGTAAAATTATCTTCTTTGACCAAATAATCTAAGTAGCATGATAAACAAATTAATGAAATCTAGATAAAGAGTTAAAGCACCCATCACAGCTTTTTTACCCATTAATTCTCCTGTATCACTAGCAACATACATATTCTTAATTTTTTGAGTATCATAAGCAGTAAGCCCAACAAAAATTAGAACTCCTAAAATCGAAATAACAAAATACATCATTGAAGATTTCATAAAAATATTTACTAATGACGCAATTATTATTCCAATTAAACCCATCATTAAAAATGACCCAAATTTTGTTAAATCTCTTTTAGTAGTATAACCGTACAAACTCATTGCTCCAAAAGTAGCAGAAGTTATAAAAAATACTCTTGCAACACTTTGGCCAGTATAAACTAATAATATCCAAGATAATGATAATCCCATCAAGGCTGCAAATACCCAAAATACAGTTTGGGCTTTGGAGGCACTCATTTTATTAATCCCAAAACTCATGTAAAAAACTACTCCCAGTGGAGCTAACATTACCAACCATTTTAATCCTGAGAAAAACAAAGAATTTCCCAAACTTGTAAAACCTGTAATTGCTCCAGTAGAGTCAGTCACAACTGACATTTTGAAAGACAGCAATGCAATGATCCCAGTTAATAAAATTCCTGTTGCCATATAGTTATAAACTTTAAGCATATAGGCTCTTAAGCCCTCGTCTATTACAACAGTTGATTGTTGAGCTTCTTTTGCTCTTTCAAGTATTCCTTTTTTATTAAATTCCATATTATTAAAATATATAGTCTTTTACTAATTATTCAAGATACCTTAAAAGATTAATAAAAAATTAACGCCATAAAATCATAATGAACTACAAAAAATTAGGAAATACCAGTCTTGATGTGAGTACAATTTGTCTCGGTACTATGACCTGGGGTGAACAAAATACTCAGGACGAAGGTTTTGAACAAATGAGTTATGCTTTAGATCATGGTGTAAATTTTTGGGATACTGCCGAACTTTACGCAATACCACCAAAAAAAAACACTTATGGTAAAACAGAGGAAGTAATTGGAAATTGGTTTGAAAAAACCAAAAAAAGAAGTGAGGTAATTCTTGCAACAAAAATTGCAGGACCTGGTTTAAGTTGGATTAGAGGTGGTGGTAATCAATACGATGAGAAAAATTTAAATGAAGCTGTTAATGCAAGTCTTAAAAGATTAAAATCTGATTATATTGATTTGTACCAACTTCATTGGCCTGAAAGAAAAAGTAATTTTTTTGGAAAACTTGGATATCAACATAAAGATGATAGTGATTGGAATAGGTTTGAAAATATTCTAAATTCATTAGATAAAATAATAAAAAGTGGAAAAATTAGATACCTAGGGCTTTCAAATGAAACAGCATGGGGTCTATCAAAATTTTTAGAAATTTCAAAATTAAAAAATCTTCCTAAAATAATGTCAGTTCAAAATCCCTATAGTCTTTTAAACAGAACTTATGAAGTTGGGCTAGCTGAAATTTCGATAAGAGAAGAAAGTGGTTTGCTAGCTTACTCTCCCTTAGCATTTGGTTACTTGACAGGAAAATATAGAAATGGAGAGTTACCTAAAAATTCTAGAATGAAATTATTTGGAAGTCAATTTGATAGATATAAAACAAAAAATGGTCAATTAGCAATTGAAAAATATTACGAAATAGCTAATAAACATAGATTAGATTTTGCTCAAATGAGTCTTAAATTCTGTGAAGTTCAACCTTTTATTACTAGTGTAATAATTGGTGCTACAACAATGGATCAGTTGAAAACTAATATAGAAAGTGTAAATATAAAAATAAGCGATGAAGTTATAAAAGAAATTAACGAGGTTCAAAAAATTTATCCTAACCCATGTCCATAATAAACAAAAATATAACAATATTTTTTATTCTTGTTTTTTTTACTTTATTTCCTTCTAAAGCTGAAGAATTAAAAGAAATAGGAAAATTTAAAGATTGGCAAACTATGATTTTAATTGAACCAACTGGAAACGTTTGTTTTGCTCAATCATCACCCGTTTTGCAAGCTCCAAAATCAAATAAAAGAGATGCAAAATTGTTTGTAACCTTTAGACCAAGTGAAAAAATTAAAGATGAAATTAGCGCAAGTCCTGGATATGAATTTAACAAGAACAATTCAGTAACAGCAATTTCTGGAAAGAATAAAATTAAATTTGATATTATTCAGCAGGGTTTTGCATGGATTGCTGATAATAAGATTGAAAAAAAAATGGTTAAAGTTATGAAAAAAGGCTCTAGATTAATGATAACTGGATATAATAAAAAAGGATCTCAAACAATTGATCACTACTCACTTTTAGGATTTACTAAAGCATATAATGCTGCAAAGACAGCTTGCAGTTAATTAATGAAATCAAAAAAAAAAATTATACTCGCCTATTCTGGAGGATTAGACACATCAATAATTTTAAAATGGCTTCAAGAAAATTATAATGCTGAAATTATTTGCTATACAGCTGATATTGGACAAGAAATAGATAAAAAAAAAATTTTTGACACTGCAAAAAAATTTGGTGTCAAAAACATTATTATTCAAAATCTTAAAGATGAATTCGTAAAAAATTACATTTATCCAATGATAAGAGGACATGCAATTTATGAAGGAGTTTATTTATTAGGTACGTCTATAGCAAGACCTCTTATTGCAAAAGATCAAATTAAAGTAGCAAAAAAATTTAAAGCATATGCAGTTGCCCATGGAGCAACTGGAAAAGGTAATGACCAAGTAAGATTTGAATTGGGCTATCATTATTTTGGACCTAAAATAAAAATTATTGCGCCATGGAGAATTTGGAAATTAAAATCAAGAACAGACCTAATAAATTATGCAAAAAAAAATAGTATACCTATTCCAAAAGATAAAAAAGGTGCTGCTCCCTTTTCAATTGATGATAATTTATTTCATACATCAACGGAAGGAAAAATTTTAGAAAATCCCAAGAACAATGCTCCTGAATTTATATTCCAAAGAACTACTTCTCCTGAAAAAGCACCTAATAAATCAACTTTTGTAACTATCAATTTTAAAAATGGTGATCCATTTGCTATTAATGGAAAAAAATTATCTCCAGCAAAATTATTAAAAAAACTTAACCAACTTGCAAGCAAAAATGGAATAGGAAGAGTTGATTTAGTTGAAAATAGATTTATTGGAATAAAATCTAGAGGAGTATATGAAACCCCAGGAGGGACTTTACTAATTCATGCCCATAGAGCAATAGAGTCTGTAACTCTAGATAAAGAAACTATGCATAAAAAAGATGAAATCATGCCAAAATATGCTGAACTAATTTATAACGGTTATTGGTTTTCTAAAGCAAGATTTAAGCTTCAAAAAATTGTAGATAAAAAAAGATATAAAGTAAATGGATCTATTAAACTCAAACTTTATAAAGGTAATATTACTATTTTATCTAGACGGACTAAAAGTAATGCCTATTCAATGAAAAAGGTTTCTTTTGAAGAAAATAAAACTTTCAATAAACTTAGTGTTGAAAAATTTATAAATTTACACAAGAAAAAATTAAAATAATTCAAAAGTTATTCTTTTGCCTTTTTTTTAGCTATTTCCCTCGGGTCTGGAATACTGCCAAAAGAAAACTGTATTGTTCTTATTAATACCCATCCTAAAGCCATGGTTGACAATATATAATATATAAATGTCAATGAATCACTTTTTGCAAAATCTTCTAGGTCTGCTCCAAAATAAATTATATTCCAAAATAAAAAAAAGAATATTTCATAAATAATTATAACTTTGTACATTATGTAGATGGTAACTATATTGATTTGGCATTTATTCAAATTTTTGATATTCATTTTTTGTCGCAGTAAATGATTGTAGGGTATTTTTAGTCTGCGACAAAAATGACAAAGAATGAGAGTAAATTATAAAATACTCATATTTTAATAGTATGGAAAATATAACTAAAAAACTTCAGCTAGTTTTACTATCAATAATTCTTTTAAGTACGGTGATAGCCGTAGGAATAGAAATAAAAACAATGTTAATCAATCAGTCAGTTACCTTAGCCGATTTATTATTAATGTTTCTGTACCTAGAGGTGATGGCTATGGTAAGAATTTTTTGGGCTCAACAATCAATAAGTATAACTTTGCCTCTACTAATTGCTATTACTGCTTTAGCTCGATTTATTATATTACAAGGAAAAGAAATGGATCCAGCAGCATTAGTTTATGAGGCTATTGCTATAGTTCTAATTGCAGCAGCAATAGTAATTTTAAGACTAAGACACAGTGACAAATTGGGTCTCAAGAAAAAAAAAACAAAATAAATTAATATGAGATTTGAAGCTTCTAGGGCTAAGGCCTTAGATCAATTAAATAATTTTGTTAAAAATAATCTTTCTAAATATTCAAAATTAAGAAACTTTGATTTTGGACCTAATATAAGATCTAATATTTCTTGCTTATCTCCTTACATTACTCATGGAGTAATAAACGAACTAGAGGTAATTAAAAAATCACTAAATAAATTTTCTTTTGCAAAAAGTGAAAAATTTATTCAGGAAGTTTTATGGCGTGTCTATTGGAAAGGATGGCTAGAATTGAGACCAAATGTATGGTCAGATTATCTGATAGAATTAAGTCAAATCAAACAAGAATATAAAAGTAATAAAAATTATCTAAAGGCTATAGAAGGAAAAACCAATATAGAATGTTTTAATCATTGGGTAATTGAACTTAAAGAACACAATTATCTCCACAACCATACAAGAATGTGGTTTGCAAGTATTTGGATATTTACACTAGAATTACCATGGCAACTAGGTGCTGAGTTTTTTATGAAACATCTTTATGATGGAGATATTGCATCTAATACTCTAGGCTGGAGATGGGTTGCAGGAGTTCAAACTCAGGGCAAACATTATCTCGCAAGTGAATGGAATATTAAGAAGTTTACGAATGATAGATTTCAAAATATTAAACTTAATGAAAAAGCTTGTCCAAAAATATCTAAAAAAATTTACTCAATAATAAAAAAAAAATTTAATAATCCACAAAATCTTGAAAAAAGAGATCTAATTATTTTTGAAAATAACTTATCTTTTGAAACTACTAATTTTCAAAATCAAAAATTTAGAAAAATTTATTTAGTTTTGAATAAAAATGAAAAAAGATTTATAAAACTTAGTGAAAAAGTATTAAAATTTAAATCTTTATTAACTGAGGATCAAAAAAAAAGGTTAGAAAAAAAATCAATTAGTTGCGAGATTATCAACATAAATGAAATGAAAAATATTAAAGAGGAAATTTATGCGCTTTATCCAAATATCAGTGAAAACTTAGATTTTATAAATTCAAATAATCTAAATAATATTAAATTTTTATATAGAAAAATAGATCAATTTTCATGGCAGTACTGTAATAAAGGTTTTTTTAATTTTAAAAATTATATTCCAAAAATAATTTCAATATTTTAATCTAACTCATATTTTAGTTTTTTTCTGTCGTATATTTTTTTCTTATTTTGTATTATCTTATTTCGTAACATTGGCTTTTTGAGTAATTTCGCAATCGGATTTATCTTATTTAATGTTTTTTTTAATTTTCTTTTATTTTTCATAATATTTTTTTAAAATTATCATAAAGAATTTTACAATAATTATTCATGTCAGAAATATTTTATTTAGCTGATTGATTAAACTTTTCTAAAGCATCTTCTCCCAATTGATCCTCTAAAGCTTTTCTATACTCAGGAACACATCCCCACTCCTTAACTGTTGTATCTTTAATCTCAATATGAAATTGAATTCCATATGCATGATTTTGATATTTAAATATTTGATATTTAGTGATAGGTGACGAAGCAATTAAAATAATATCTTTATTATTCTCTATTCCTTGCACTTCAAAAGAATGCCATTGTAAACTTTTAATTGTCTCAGGAAATTTTGAAAATAAATTATCTTGCTGTTTTTCTTTAGTAAAATTTATATCCATAATACCAATTTCTGCAGGATTTGATTTAATCACCTTACCTCCAACCACTTCACCTAATAATTGACAGCCTAAACAGAATCCTAAATAAGGTTTTTTTAAATCCATAACAAATTCTTTAATCGCTTTTTTTTCATGAATTAACCAAGGATATTCATTTTCCATATATGTATCCATTGGGCCACCCATACAAAACATACCATCAAATTTTGTTAAATCATTTGGGATCTTTTCACCTTCATCTAATTCTATAGTTGTAAGATTAAATCCATCTATCAACATAAGATCTTTTAAATATCCTGGGTCTTCAATTTTTATATGTTGTAAAACAATTATATCCACTAAACTTTAGCTTAGCTTAGAACACTTCTTAGAACAATATTTAACTCTATCCCAATTCAACTTCCATTTTTTTCGCCAAAGAAAAGGTTTTTTACAAACAACACAAATTTTAGAAGGTAAGTGTTGTTTTTTCATTTTAATAAATTTTTATTTTTTAAAAATAAAAGGTATGAAACAAATTCATATGCATAGTGAAATAAAATATATATTGGTTTAAATGAAAATATTTTTGACAATAATTTATATTTTGGAATTTTAGACCAAATTATTATGAATGCTTTAGCTCCACTAATTACTTCTCCATTATCAATAACATGAAGTCTTCTAAGTAACTCTTCTTGACTTTTAGATGTAAGTTTTAAAGCATCTTGATTATTTGTAATGTCAATCCACTCTAAATGACTATCAGAAACTTTTTTGTAATGATTTATTTCAAGCCTACAGATACTACATGAATTGTTAAAAAAAACCTTAATTCTCATAACTTAAATTAATATTAAACATTTTATTTAAAATATTTAATAAGTTGAGTACCTAGAATTAAATTAGAAGCCAATAATAACTTTTAGAATAACTTAAAGAAAGCTTTAACTGGAGACTCATTAGCTACAAGTCCAAATCTACAAGGAATTGCATTACCTTTTTTGTTTAAGATTTCCAATTTGTTGTAAGCTATATCTTCTCTATATATATTCATTTTTTTTTCATTATTTTCACAAGATTCGTAAACTGTGCCTGCACCTAGTGATGTGTCAGCATTTGAAATTCCTACGAAAGTAGAAAATAAAAACAATGTTAAAAATGTATTTTTAGATATTTTTTTCATCAAGGCTGTTTAAAGAAAAAAAAATTTTAGTCAATTGTGTTTAGATAATAATTAGGCCAAAAGTGTCGCATATCATTTCAAAGTTTCTATAAAAACAATAGGTGTGACATAATGTAATTCTATTATTCTAAAGTATTTTTATTAATAAATTTTTCTGCATCAGATAAAATTAATTTTTTTCTTTCTGTTTTCATTTTATCAAATATTTGAACCATCATTGAAAGCCTAGGATTTTTTAAAAAAAAATTTCTATTTTTATTAATAAATCTCCAATACAATCCATCCATCGTATTGCACCATTCTCCTTTTTTGAAATCCATCATTTTCATAAAATAACTTGATCCACAAACATAAGGTTTTGTAGCAAAAATTCCTCCATCACTAAATAAACCCATTCCATAAACATTTGGAACCATTACCCAGTCAGAAGAGTCAACAAACATTTCCATAAACCATTTGTAAACAATTTTTGGTTTGATTTCGCAAAGATTCATGATGTTAGATAAAATCATTAACCTTTCAATGTGATGAGACCATCCATGGTTTAAAGCATTCTTAATTGCATAATCCAATGGCGGTAAACCTGTTGTTCCCTCATACCAAGACTTTTTCATTTTTCTATTTTGTTTAAAAAAATTTCCGGTTTCCATTTCATTTGAATAACTTTGATAAATTCCTCTCATAAATTCTCTCCAACCAATTATCTGACGTACATAACCCTCTAGTGAATTTAATCTTATCTTTTTACTTTTGTGGAATTCTAAAACTTTTTTAATAATAAATTCTGGAGTGATTAAACCTAAGTTAATGTATGGACTTAATGCACTATGAAATAAAACATTGTCTTTTTGATCAACAGCATCTTCATAATCTCCAAATAAATTTGATTTCTCTTTGATAAAAAAATTTAAAATCTTGATGACATCATTATATTCAGTAGCGAACCAAAAATTATCAGTTTTGCCCGGATGATCTTTGAATAATTTTTCAATAATTGGTTTTAACTTTTTAGTATGATTTGTTTCATTTATTTTTGGAAATTTAGGAATTGAAATATTTTTTGGTAATTTATTTCTATTATCTTCATCAAAGCTCCATTTACCTCCAATTGGATTTCCATCTGAACCCAACAAGATTCCTAATTTTTTTCTGACATCTTTATAA
>CACFSU010000003.1 GCA_902569055.1 uncultured Pelagibacteraceae bacterium
AAATAGAAAAGAATTTAATATTTTGTATAAACTTTTCATTGATAAAACTTCTTATCTTTTAAATCATTTAGGTATTAATATTAATTCTGTACCAGTTTTAGATTTACAATATAAATGGAGCTCTAACGTAATAGGAGATAGGTCTTTTTCAAAAAATCCTAAAATTGTGTCAAATATTGGGGATATTTGTATTAATCACTTTAAAACGAATTCAATAGGTACAATAATTAAACACATACCAGGGCATGGATTAGCTAAAGTTGACAGCCATTTTTTTACCCCTAAAATTAATAAATCTTTAAACTATCTTAGAAAAAGAGATTTTGTACCTTTTAAAAATAAAAAAGTTTTTTTTGCTATGACAGCACACATCAAATTTAATAAAATCGATTCTAGAAATACTGTCACTCATTCAAAAAAGATGATCAATATAATAAGAAATGATATAAAATTTAAAAATATTTTGATATCTGATGATCTTTCAATGAAAAGTTTAAAATCATCTATTAAAAATAGAACTATTAAAACTTTTAAAGCAGGATGTAATCTTGCTCTTCATTGTAATGGAAATATAAAAGAAATGATGATTATTGCTGAAAACTCTCCCAAATTAAGTTCTTTTGTGATTAAAAAAACCTCACAATTTTATAAAATTTTAAGCTAATATTCTGACATGATTGATTCTAATTCAGCTTTGTTTGAAGTTGATCTAGATAGTTATAATGGTCCTTTAGATATATTATTAGATTTAGCAAAATCTCAAAAAGTTAATCTTGAGGAAATTTCAATTACAAAGTTAGCAGATCAATTTCAAAACTTTATATCAAATAAGCAAGAGCTTAATCTAGAGATAGCATCTGAATATCTTTTAATGGCAACATGGCTTGCATATTTAAAATCTAAATTATTACTTCCTGGTACTCCTGAGGAAGAATTTAAAGTTCAGGAAATCGCTGAAAAATTGAAACTTCAATTGAAAAAATTAGAATTAATTCGTTTGTTATCTGACCAAATGCTAAAGAGAAAAAGATTAGGTAGAGAAATTAGAACTAGAGGGATGAAAGGAAATATTAAATCAATTTATAGTTCAGAATATAAGATAAGTTTATTTGAATTGTTAAAAGCATACACAAATTTCTTAATGACCAAAGATTATCAAAAAATTAATATTCCTAAATTGCCTGTATACACTACTGAAGATGGAATTAAAACAATTACAAAGTTTTATGGAAACTTATTAAATTGGAAAAATATTAATGATTTAATTCCTCAAAGTTTTAAAAATGGAAAAAAATATAAACAAACAGGTAAAGCTGGAATACTTACTGGTTCATTAGAATTAGTAAAAGAAGGTAACATCATGATTAAACAAGATAAACTTTTTGATGACATTTATATTAAACAAAATAAATGATTAAAAAAAAAAATAATGTGATTAGTTTTCCTAATAAATTATCTACTATAGAAAAAGAAATAGAAGGAGTAATTTTTTCTGCTGCTGAACCATTAGATAAAGATACTATTGAAAGTAAAATTTCAAAGAAAATAAATATTGATAAATCATTAAAAAAACTTCAAAAAGAATATTCAGAAAGAGGCATTAATTTAGTCTGTATTTCAAATAAATGGTCTTTTAGAACTTCCCCAAATCTTTCAAATCTAATGACACAAGAAAAAACTGTTGAAAAAAAATTATCTAAGGCTGCTATAGAAACTTTAGCTATTATTGTTTATCATCAACCAGTCACTAGAGCAGAAATTGAAGAAATAAGAGGCGTTGTATTTGGTACTAATACTCTAGAAATTTTAATGGAGTTGAATTGGGTTAAACCAGGAGGTCGCAAAAATGTACCAGGTAAACCTATTGTATATGTAACTACTGATGAATTTTTGAGTCATTTTAATTTACAAAAATTGTCAGATCTTCCTACTGTAGATGAATTAGGAGCTGCAGGATTAATAGATTCAGCAAGTATTGATAACGCTATTTTTGGTACTGGAAAATTTTATAAAGAAAAGCAAGAGGAAAAAAAAGAAGACATTTACTCAAATATTGATGAAATGTTAAATAGCACCTTAGGAGAAGAAGATAATAAATAAAATGTCACTTTTAAAATATTTATAAAAAGTATATAAACAGTCTATGAGTATAGGAATTTGGCAAATCGCAATTGTAGTAATTTTGGTAGTTCTTCTATTTGGTAGAGGTAAGATCTCAAGTTTAATGGGAGATGTAGCCAAAGGTATAAAAAGTTTCAAGAAGGGCATGGCCTCAGATGTCACTGATGAGTCCGAACAAAAAAATATTTCTGACGAAAATCAAGATACGAATAACAAAAGTTAGACCACATGCCTACTATTGGTTGGTTTGAGATTTTAATAGTCGTTGCAATTTCAATTATTGTTTTAGGACCAAAGGATTTTCCTATAATGTTAAAAAAAGTTGGTTCTTGGATAGGCACTGCAAAACGATATATTAATAATATTCAAAATGAGGTTTCAAATATCGATTTAGAAAATAACGATATAAAAAATAAAGATAATAAAAAAGATACTAAAAAAGATGCGTAATGATGATCAAGAAAGTGGTTTTATTAGCCACTTAGCTGAATTAAGAAAAAGATTAATAAATAGTTTTATTTTTTTAATAATTTTTTTTGTAGGTTGTTATATTTTTGCAGAACATCTTTATGGCTTTTTAGTAGAACCATACGCAAAAGCTGTTAAAGACGATGGTACAAATAGAAGATTAATATTTACTGCATTACAAGAAACTTTTTTAACTTATTTAAAAGTTTCTTTTTTTGTAGCTTTTTTTGTTACTTGCCCGTTTATACTAACGCAAATTTGGAAATTTATTGCTCCTGGTCTTTATAAACATGAAAAAAATGCAATTTTACCTTATTTAATTTTAACACCAATTTTATTTTTTTTAGGTGGAATGCTTGTTTATTATTTGATTATGCCTCTCGCTATTAAATTTTTTTTATCATTTGAAAGTAGTGGCATATCCACAAATTTACCGATTCAATTAGAAGCAAAAGTAAACGAATATCTTTCGTTAGTAATGAAGTTAATTTTTGCCTTTGGAATAAGTTTTCAACTTCCTGTGATTTTAAGTTTATTAGCCAGAGTAGGAATCGTAGACTCAGACTTTTTAAAAACTAGAAGAAAGTACGTCATTGTTATAATTTTTGCGGCAGCAGCTTTATTGACTCCACCAGACCCAGTAACTCAAATCGGTTTAGCTATTCCATTATTAATTCTATATGAATTATCAATTTTTTCTGTAAAATTTATAGAAAAAAAGAATCTTAAAAATAACGATGCATAATTTAAAAGAAATTAGAAAAGATTTTGAAAATTTTATAAAATCTATTCAAAAAAGACCAATTGATATAAATTTTAATTTATTAAAAAAGCTTGATGTTAAAAATAGAGAATTAATTCAAAAAAAAGAAGCTCTAGAAAAAGAAAAAAAAGAAATATCAAAATCTAAAGATGAAAATTTATTTAATAGATCTAAAGAAATATCTGAACAATTAATTAAAATAATTGAAGAACAAAAAAAAATTAAAAATGAACTTGATATAATTCTTTCAAATATACCTAATGTTACACATTCAGATGTTCCAAATGGTAAAAATGAAAATGATAATGTAGAAATTTTTAAATCTGGAAAAAAACCCAATTTTGATTTTAAACCAAAAACACATTATGAAATAGGTGAAAAACTTAAAATGTTTGATTTTGATTTAGCTAGTCGAACTACTGGTTCAAGATTTGTATTTGTTAAAGATAAATTGGCTTTACTTGAAAGAGCTTTATCTAATTTTATGTTAGATAAACATATGTTTAAAAATGGATATCAAGAAATTTCTCCACCACTTATCGCTTCAGAAGACACTATGTATGGAACTGGTCAATTACCTAAATTTGAAAATGATCAATTTGAAATTAAATTTGATGAAGGATCAGACAGAAAATTTTTAATACCAACTGCTGAAGTAATATTAACTAACATAGTAAAAGATAAAATTGTTGATCTAAAGGATTTACCTATGAGATTTGTAGCCTCAACTCCTTGTTTTAGAAAAGAAGCTGGTAGTTATGGAAAAGATACCAAGGGCATGATTAGACAACATCAATTTTATAAAGTTGAATTAGTTAGTATAGTTGAAAATGATAAATGTTTAGAAGAACTTGAAAGAATGACAAATTGTGCTACTGGTATTTTAGATGATTTGTGTCTTCCTTATAGAAAGATGATTTTATGTACAGGCGACATAGGTTTTAGTGCAGAAAAAACTTATGATATCGAAGTATGGCTTCCATCAGAAAACAAATATAGAGAAATTTCATCATGTTCTTCTTGCTCAACTTTTCAAGCTGCAAGAATGAAGACTAGATATAAAAATCAAAATAATGAATTAGTAAATGTAGGTACTTTAAATGGTAGTGGATTAGCTATCGGAAGAACCTTAATTGCAGTAATAGAAAATTATCAATTAGAAGATGGTTCAGTAATCGTTCCTGAAGTTTTACGTCCTTATATGAATAATTTAGAAAAAATTTCACCTAATTAAAGTTGTTTTAATTAAATAGATGGTATAAAAAATCAGCTTTAATAAAGGAGTTTTATGGAAGGTTCAGGAATAGGTCAATTTATACCTCTAATTTTAATTTTTGTTATTTTTTATTTTTTCTTAATTAGACCACAACAAAAAAAAGTAAAAGAACATAAAGCTATGGTAGAGAGTTTAAAAAAAGGCGATAAAATTGTTACTTCAGGTGGTATTACTGGAACAATAACTAGAGTTATTGATAACGATAAAGTTGAAGTAGAAATTGCTGAAAATATTACCGTTGAAGTAGTTAGAGGAACAGGTATTCAAAGTTTAATGAATTCCCAAGTAGTTAAAAAATAAATTTTGCTTAATTAAAGTGTTATATTTTTCAAAATTAAGAATAATTTTTATTACATTAATTTCTTTATTTTTTATATTTATTGCTTCATCAAATTTTTTTAATGTAGAAAGTAATTTATTTAAAAAAAAGATAAATCTTGGCTTAGATTTACAAGGAGGATCATATTTACTTCTTGAGATTGACAATACACCTGTTATCGAACAAAAATTGCAAAATACTACATCTTTAATAAGGTCATATTTTAAAGATCAAAATATAAAAATTAGAAATCTTAACTTAGAAAATCAAACAATCAAATTTTCAGTGGATGAAGATTTAAAACAAAAAGTTATAGATACATTTTCTGATGAAAATAGTGAAATAAATCCTTATTATGCTAGATTTAAGTCTCATCAATTAAATTTAATAGATATAGGAGACTATTTTGAAGTTAATTTTTCAAGACAAGGATTAATTGAGTTAAAGGTTTCATCTCAAAATCAGGCATTAGAAATTGTCAGACGTAGAATAGATGAAATAGGGACTAACGAACCTAATATCCTCAAAAGAGGAAACGATAGAGTTTTAGTAGAACTACCTGGATTAGATGATCCCATGAGAATTAAATCTCTTCTTGGTAAAACTGCAAATCTAACATTTAGATTTATATCAAAAAATAATGAAGATTCTTTTGGTGTTGAAAAACTAAAATATGAAAATGGAATAGATGAAGATTTTGTAAGTAAAAGAATAATTCTTAGTGGTGATAATTTGTTAGATGCTCAACCCAGAATGGACAATCAATCAAATGAAACAGTAGTTTCATTCACACTTGATAGAGTAGGTGCAAAAAGATTTGGTAAAGCTACATCTACAGGTATTGGAAAGCAATTAGCAATAGTTTTAGATGGTAAAATTATTAGTGCACCCGTAATTAGGGACACTATTGCTAGTGGATCAGGTCAAATCAGTGGAGGATTTACATTTCAATCAGCTACTGATCTATCTTTATTATTAAGATCTGGAGCTTTACCAGCACCTTTAAATATAATTGAAGAAAGAACTGTCGGACCAGACTTGGGTCAAGATTCTATTAATGCAGGTATGATTGCTTTAATTATTGGTTTTATTCTTGTTATAGTTTTTATTCTTATAAAATATAAAATTTTTGGATTAATTACTAATATAACCTTAATTGTTAATTTATTTTTACTAATAGGGATTTTAACTATATTTGAAGCAACTTTGACTTTGCCTGGTATAGCAGGGATAATTTTAACAGTCGGTATGGCTGTTGATGCAAATGTTTTGATATTTGAAAGAATTAAAGAAGAGTTAAAAAATGAAAAGAATAATTTAATAGCATTTGATAGTGGTTATACTAAATCTAGAACTGCAATTTTAGATGCAAATATTACTACTTTATTAGCAGCAATTATTTTATTTTTTATGGGATCAGGTCCCATAAAAGGTTTTTCTTTAACTTTAGGAATTGGAATTTTTACAACACTTTTTTCTGTATATTTTATAGCAAGATTACTAACAGTATTGTACGTTTCTAAAAATAAAGAGAAAGAAGGATTAATCTAGATGATAGGATTTAATAAATATTATAACAAATTCAATATTTTTTCGATATCATTAGTCATAGTTTCATTACTATTATTAATATTTAAAGGTCTAAATTTCGGTATTGATTTTAAAGGAGGAACTCTCATAGAATTAAGATCAACAGAATCAAAAATTAATGTTTCATCATTAAGAGATAATTTAAGCCAAATGAATCTGGGAGATATTTCTGTAAAGAACTTTGGAAATGAAACTGATTATTTAATTAAATTTGAAAATAATAATAATAATAATGTTATTAAAGAAATTAAAATTAATTTAGATAAATCATTTGGAAATAATTTTAATTTTAGAAGAGTAGAAAATGTAGGTCCAAAAGTGAGTGCTGAACTATTAAAATCAGGTGTTATAGCTATTGCTGTAGCTTTAACATTAATGCTTATTTATATATGGATTAGATTTGAATGGCAGTTTAGTCTTGGTGCAATTTTAGCTTTATTTCATGATGTAATAGTCACTTTAGGTTTATTTTCGTTACTTAATCTAGAAATTAACTTATCCATTATAGCAGCCGTATTAACTATAGTAGGATATTCCATGAATGATACAGTTGTTATTTTTGATAGAGTAAGAGAAAATTTAAGAAAATATTCAGATATTAAAATCTATGAGTTAACTAATATCTCAATTAATGAAACATTATCTAGAACTCTAATAACTTCGATAACTACTTTGTTAGCTTTATTATCAATATTTTTCTTTGGTGGAGAGGTTTTAAAAGGTTTTTCTTTAGCAATGATATTTGGTGTAATTTTTGGAACATATTCTTCTATTTATATTGCAAATACTATTTTAGTAAGACTCAATGTATCTCAAAAAACAGTTTTAAGAGAAGCAGATAAAAATTAATATAAATTTTGAGCAGCTACCATTGAAAGAAGCATTGGTAGTGATAACAATGTATTAGTTCTAGAAAATAGCATTGCAGTTTTAGCTGATTTGGCTTTTAGATCGGGATCACATTCTACAATTCCTAAGGCTCTTTTTTGATTTGGCCAAATAACGAACCATACATTAAAAGCCATAATCAGACCTAACCACATACCAACACCTATAGCTGTATGCTTTGGTATTCCTGACCCTATGCTTAAGGTCATTGCATCATGTAGATATCCATTAATGCCAGCTAATATTAATCCTGATATAATTGTAAAAGCTGCTGCCCATCTAAAATAAAAAAGTGCTGCAGGTGCTATTACTTTTCCTATAGCTGGTTTTTGTTCATCTGGGATTTTTCCCATATTAGGAATTTGAACAAAGTTAAAATACCAAAGTAAACCAATCCACATTATAGCAACAATTACATGTATAAATCTTAGTAACCAACTCCAAAATAAAATATCAAAAGCAAATCCATCGTTTAAATAAAAAAGTGCTAAAAATAATATAATAGCCAAAATAACAGAGGCATGAATTGTTTTAGATAAAGATGATAATAAATTAGTCATGATTCATAATTTTTATACATCAAATTAGCAAAAAATTAAATCTAATTTAAATGAGGTTTTAGAAACTGACCTGTAAAACTGTCTTTGATTTTAATTATTTCTTCAGGTTTACCTTCTGCTACAATTTTTCCACCCTTAACTCCACCTTCAGGACCCATATCGACTATATAATCAGCAGTTTTTATAACATCCAAATTATGTTCTATAACGACTACAGTATTACCAAGAGCAACAAATGTATGTAAAATTTCTAAAAGTTTTTTGATATCATGTTGATGAAGACCAGTTGTAGGTTCATCTAATATATACATTGTTCTACCTGTAGATCTTTTTGATAATTCTTTTGCTAATTTAATTCTTTGTGCTTCACCGCCAGATAAAGTAGTGGCCTGTTGACCAATTTTTATATATCCAAGACCAACCTTTTTTAGAGTTAACAGTTTTGATTTGACATTTGTAATATTTTCAAAATATTCACAACCCTCATCTACTGTCATATTTAATACATCAGCAATACTTTTATTTTTAAATTTAATTTCTAAAGTTTCTCTATTATATCTTGAGCCCTTACACTCATCACATTGTATATAAACATCTGGAAGAAAATGCATTTCATAAGTTATTACTCCATCACCTTCACATGCTTCACATCTACCACCTCTAACATTAAAAGAAAATCTTCCAGGTTTATAACCTCTAGATTTAGCTTCGGGTAAAGATGTAAACCAATCTCTTATAGGTCCAAAGGCACCTGTATAAGTAGCTGGATTTGATCTTGGTGTTCTTCCAATAGGAGATTGGTTAATATCAATAATTTTATCAATTAGTTCAGTACCCTTAAAACCCTTAAAAGGTTTAGGAATTTTTCTTGATTTGTTATTATTTAAAGTCAGATTCAAAGCATTAAACAAAGTTTGAAGTATTAAAGTAGATTTACCACTGCCTGATACTCCTGTAACACAAGTCAGACTACCTAATGGAATTTTTAAGTTTACATTATCAAGATTGTTTCCAGTGGCACCATTAATTTCTAGAAATCTACCATTTTTGGCCAATCTTCTTTTAGATGGAACAATTATTTTATAAATATTAGACAAATATTTTCCAGTTATACTATTTTTATTATCTTGAATTTCTTTGAATGAACCTTGTGCAACTATTTGACCACCATTTATTCCAGCTTGAGGTCCAAGGTCAATTATATGGTCTGCATTTTGCATAGTTTCTGTGTCATGTTCAACTACTATGACAGTATTTCCCAAGTCTCTTAATCTTTTAAGTGCATTTATTAACTTAGCATTATCTTTTTGGTGTAGTCCTATTGATGGTTCATCTAAAACATATAGAACTCCAGTCAAACCAGAACCAATTTGAGATGCTAATCTAATTCGTTGAGCTTCTCCTCCTGATAAAGTTCCTGATTCTCTAGATAGTGTAAGATAATCTAAACCAACATTTAAAAGAAAAGCTAATCTTTCATTTATTTCTTTTAAAATATGTTCTGCAATTTTTAATTGTTTATTGTCTAAATTTTTTTCAAGATTTTTAAACCATTGTGCAGCATCAAGAATAGATTTTTCAGTAACTTCACTTATATGTAGTCCATCGATTTTCACACACAATGCTTCATCTTTTAATCTATAACCGTTACATCTTTCACATTTAGTATCTGATTGATATTGAGCTATTTCCTCTCTTTTCCAATCACTATCAGTTTCAAGATATCTTCGTTCTAAATTATTTATTACTCCTTCAAATGTTTTTTTGTGTGAATATTTTTCATAACCATCGTCATAAGTAAATTTTATTTCCTCATCATCTGAACCATAAAGAATTATAGTTTTAATTTTTTTTGATAATCTTGACCATTGATCCTCTAAAGAAAAATGATAATGTTTTGCTAAAGATGCTAATGTCTGTGCATAATATAGTGTTGTTGTTTTAGACCAAGGTTCAATTGCGCCATCTATAATACTTTTTTTTTCATTTGGTATTACAAGGTTAGGATCTACATTTAATTTGATACCAATTCCTTCACATTCTTCACAAGCACCAAAAGGACTATTGAATGAAAATAATCTTGGTTCAATTTCTTCAATTGTAAAGCCACTTTCTGGACAAGAAAATTTTGTTGAAAAAATAAGTTTTTTTAATTTTCTAAATTTTTTTGGTAAAGTTTCATCTTCATATTCAATAAACACTAAACCATTAGTAAGATTAACTGCTGTTTCAATCCCTTCGGCTAATCTGTTTCCCAATGAAGAATTTAAAACAATTCTATCGACTAAAATTGAAATATCATGTTTAACTTTTTTATTTAATTCAGGAATCTCATCAATTTCATATAAAGTTTCGTCTACTTTAATTTTTCTAAATCCTCTTTTTTTATAGTTTAATATTTCTTTCTTATATTCACCTTTTCTTCCTCTAACTATAGGAGCATAAAGATAAATAGTTGATTTTTTTGAAAGTTCTTTAATTTTATCGACAATTTGAGTAATAGTTTGGGATGATATAGGTTTTCCAGTAAAAGGGGAGAATGGTATTCCTGCCCTAGCATATAATACTCTCATATAATCATAAATCTCAGTCACAGTTGCAACTGTTGATCTTGGATTTTTTGAGGTATTTTTTTGCTCTATAGATATTGCTGGACTTAAACCTTCAATTAAATCAACATTTGGTTTTTTCATTTTATCTAAAAATTGTCTAGCATAAGCTGATAAACTTTCTACGTATCTTCTTTGTCCTTCTGCATAAACTGTATCAAAGGCTAAAGAAGATTTACCCGAACCAGAAAGTCCTGTTATTACAACAAATTTGTCCTTGGGGATCTCTAAAGAAATATTTTTTAAATTATGTTCTTTAGCTCCCTTAATAACTATCTTTTTAATCATAATTTTAGTTGCTTTGACTTAATAAAATTAATATTCAGAGTAAATTGTGGTATAATTCTTATTAATTAAATTAACAAATAATAAAATATTATGGCTGGAAGTTTAAATAAAGTACTTTTAATTGGTCGTTTAGGCGCAGACCCAGAAATTAAACAAATGGTTAATGGTAAAAATGTTGCAAGATTAAGTCTTGCTACAAGCCAATCTTGGAAAGATAAAAATACCGGTGAAAAAAAGGAAAAAACCGAATGGCACCGTATAGTTGTTTTTAATGAAGGTTTAGTAAATGTAGTACAACAGTATCTTAAAAAGGGTGCTCAAATTTATGTTGAGGGTCAAATTTCAACTAGAAAATGGAAAGACGAACAATCTGGTCAAGACAAATATTCAACTGAAGTCGTTATTCAAGGATATAATTCGTCTCTAACAATGTTAGGTAGTGGAAATTCAGGTGGTGGAATTCAATATGATAACAATCAATCTTCATCTTCAGTTTCTGACGATACTACTCAAATATCAAATGACATGGATGACGAAATTCCATTTTAGTTTTTATGGATAAAACTGAAGTTTCTAAAGATAGAAATATAAAACTCATCTCAATGCATGATGAGATGAGTTCATCTTATCTGTCATATGCAATGAGTGTAATTGTTAGCCGTGCATTGCCTGATGTACGTGATGGTCTAAAGCCAGTTCATCGAAGAATTTTATTTGCTATGTTTAAAGGTGGTTATGACTGGTCAAAACAATTTAGAAAATCAGCAAGAATAGTAGGTGATGTAATTGGTAAATATCATCCACATGGTGATCAATCTGTATATGATGCACTTGTTAGAATGGTTCAAGATTTTTCAATGAGTCTACCTTTAGTAGAAGGACAAGGTAACTTTGGTTCTATTGATGGTGATCCTGCAGCAGCAATGAGATATACTGAAACTAGACTTTCTAAAGTATCTCAATTTCTAATAGATGATATAGAAAAAAATACTATAGAATTTAAAAATAACTATGATGAAACAGAAAAAGAACCATCTGTATTACCTGCGCAATTTCCTAATTTATTAGTTAATGGTGCTGGCGGTATTGCAGTAGGTATGGCTACAAGTATTCCTCCACATAACTTAGGTGAAATAATTGAGGGAACTTTAGCCTTAATTGAAAATAAGGATATTAAAATTAAAGATTTAATGAAACATATACCTGGACCTGATTTTCCAACAGGAGGAGTAATTATTGGCAAAGATATGATTAAGCAAGGTTACAATAAAGGTAGAGGATCTTTTAAAATTAGAGGTGAAATTTCTAACGAAACTTTGAAAAATGGAAAAAACAGATTAGTAATTTCTTCAATACCATATCAGGTAAATAAATCTATTTTAAATGAAAGAATTGCTCAATTAGTTAGAGAAAAAAAATTAGAGGGAATAAAAGATATAAGAGATGAATCAAACAGAGAAGGTATTAGAGTTTCTATAGATTTAAGAAATGGTGTAGAACCAGAAACGGTTAAAAGGCAACTTTATAAAAATACTCAAATTGAAAGTTCATTTGGATTTAATACTTTAGCTATTGTTGATGGTAAACCTAAAAATTGTACACTTAAAGATTTTTTAGAAAATTTTTTAAAATTTAGAGAAAATGTAGTAATTAAAAAAACAAAATTTAATCTTCAAAAAGCAGAAGAGCGTGCTCATATTTTAATTGGACTTTCTATATCAGTTGAAAATTTAGATAAGGTTATAAAAATTATACGATCTTCTAAAAACCCTGAAGATGCAAAAAAAAAAATTTTAAAAACTAAATGGAAAATAAATAAAACTTATAAAATGATTTATTTAATTGAAGGTAAAAGAGTAAAAAATATAAATTATTTATCTGAACCGCAAGTAGATGCTATTTTAGAATTAAGATTACAAAAATTAACTGCTTTGGGGATTAATGAAATAGAAATAGAAATAAAAAAATTAGGCGAATTAATTTCAAAATTTAAGAAAATTATTTCTTCTAGAAAAGAACTTTTAAAAGTAATAAGCAATGAATTAAAAAATATTAAAGAAAAGTTTGGAACTCCAAGAAGAACAAAAATTATTGACGCTGTATTAAACTATAATATTGAAGAAACTATTCTAAAACAATCAGTCTTAATAACAGTTACTTTACAAGGCTATATTAAAAGAGGTTCACTAAAAAATGTTAAAACACAAAAAAGAGGTGGTAAAGGTAAAACTGGTATTACAACGAGAAATGAAGATTCAGTTGTTCAAACTTTATCTGTAGATACTCATACATCAGTCTTATTTTTTTCTACTGAAGGTTTAGTTTATAAAATTAAAGCTTGGAAAATTCCTGAAGGATCAGCTTCATCAAAAGGAAAATCATTATTTAATATTCTTCCATTAAAAAATCATCAATCAATTAGTTCAATCATGCCTTTTCCAGAAAGTGATAATAATTTAAAAGATTATCAAATAGTTTTTGCAACTGCCAAAGGTAAAGTTAGGAAAAATAGCCTAGAAGATTTTGAATCTATAAACACTTCAGGTAAGATTGCAATGAAACTTGATAACAATGATAAAATTGTTGGTGTAAAAATATGCAAAAATGTTCAAGACATAATTTTAAGTACTAAATTTGGTAAATGTATTAGATTTGAGTCTAAAAAATTAAGAATTTTTAAAGGAAGATCATCGAAAGGTATTAAAGGAATTGAACTTGCTACTGATGATGAAATTGTATCATTATCAATAATTGATAGTAATAAAATTAAGAAAAATGGAAAAAAATCAAAAGATGAAAAATCTGAGTTTAAAGCAAGTGAGAAATTTATTTTATCTGTAACTGAAAATGGATATGGTAAAAAAACTTCCCATTATGACTATCGAGTAACAAATAGAGGTGGTAAAGGAATAATTGGCATTATAAATTCACCTAGAAATGGCAACATAACCTCATCATTTCCAGTTTTTGAAGGTGATGAAATAATGATTTCTACCAACAAAGGTAGAGTTATAAGAGTTGCAGTTAAAGAAATAAGATCAGCAGGTAGAAATACACAAGGTGTTAGAATTATTAGATTATCAGGGGATGAAAAAGTTGTTTCAACAATTAAAATAGAAGATAATTTAATTTAATGACTAAAGTAGCAATTTATCCTGGGACTTTTGATCCAATAACTTATGGACATATTGATGTAATTAAGAAATCATTGAAATTATTTAAAAAAATTGTTGTTGCTGTTTCTGATGTTGAAAATAAAAATTATTTATTTTCTGCAGAAGAAAGAATTGATATAGTAAAAAAAGCACTATTTTCAGATCTTAAATTGAATAAAAAAAAAATTATTGTTATTTCTTTTAGTTCATTAACTACTGACTTATGTAAAAGATATAAATCAAATATCATATTAAGAGGATTAAGAGCAGTTTCAGACTTTGAATATGAATTTCAATTAGCAGGCATGAACAGAAAGTTAAACAATAGTATAGAAACATTATTTTTAATGTCTGATGTGGAAAATCAAATTATTTCATCTAAATTTGTTAAAGAAATAGTAAAGTTAAATGGTAATATAAAAAAATTTACTACAAAAAGTACAATTAAATCATTAAAAGAAAAATATGATTAAATTTTTAATTAAGGTATTAATTTTCTTTTTATTACAAGTAAATCAATCAATAGCGGAGGAGCATATAATGATTTTAAAATTAAAAGATGGTGAAGTAAAAATAGAATTATTTTCAGACGTAGCACCTAATCACGTAAAAAGAATCAAAGAATTAGCAGATAGTGGTAAATACGATAATGTTGTTTTTCATAGAGTAATAGATGGATTTATGGCTCAAACTGGAGATGTTAAATTTGGTAACTCTAGTTCAGATAATTTTGATTTGTCTAGAGCAGGAATGGGTGGATCCGATTTACCTGATTTAAATCAAGAATTTAATAGTTTACCTCATGATAGAGGCACTTTATCTATGGCTAGATCATCAAATCCTAATAGTGCTAATAGTCAATTTTTTATCTGTTTTAAGCCTGCACCTTTTTTAGATAGGCAATATACTGTTTTTGGTAAAGTAATTGAAGGAATGGAATATGTTGATAAAATTAAAAGAGGAGATGAAAATAATAATGGTGCTGTAACAGATCCTGACAAAATCATTAGTTTTAAATCATTGTAAAGTTTAATTAATGGCATTAAAAAAATTTGCCTTTAAAGTTTTAAATAAGGAAAAATATGCCAGAAGTGGCTTAATCGAAACTCACAGAGGAAATATTCATACGCCAGCTTTCATGCCGGTAGGTACACAAGCATCAGTAAAAGCTTGTACTATTGATGATATTAAAAAAACAGGTTCAGAAATAATTTTATCTAATACTTATCATCTAATGATAAGACCAGGTATTGAAAGAATTAAAAGTACTGGAGGTCTGCATGAATTTATGAATTGTGACTTACCTATTTTAACTGACTCAGGTGGTTTTCAAGTTATGTCATTATCAAAACTGAATAGAATAGATAGAGAAAAAGGTGCAATCTTTAATTCACATGTTGATGGTAAAAAGTATTATTTAAGTCCTGAGGAAAGTATCAAAATACAATTAGGCTTAAACTCAGATATTGTGATGGTTATGGATGAATGCCCAAAAAAAAATACAGATTATAAGTATATTGAAAAATCTATGAATTTATCTCTTTATTGGGCCGAACGTTCAAAAAGTGCTTTTGGACATAATCCTCATAAAGCACTTTTTGGAATTATCCAAGGAGGTTTATTTAAAGACTTAAGAAAAAAATCTTTAGATGGTTTAATTAAAATTGGTTTCGAAGGTTATGCAATGGGAGGACTTGCTGTTGGAGAAAGTCAAAATGAAATGTTTGAAGTTTTAGATTATATTAAAAACCTGTTACCCTATAATAAACCTCATTATTTAATGGGAGTTGGTACACCATCAGATATTCTAGGTGCAGTTAAAAGAGGTATTGATATGTTTGATTGTGTTTTACCAACAAGATCAGGCCGAACTGGACTTGCATTTACATGGGATGGAAGGATCAATATAAAAAATAATAAGTATCAGAAGGATAATACATCATTAGATTCTAATTGTTCTAATTTTAATTTAAATAAATATTCAAAAAATTATATTAATCATTTATTTAATACCAACGAAATACTTGCCTCAATGCTTTTAACGCTTCACAATATAAATTTTTATCAGGAGTTAATGAGTGCTATTAGAAAAAATATTAATCACGGTACTTTTAATGAGTTTCATGACAAATACATTGATAAGTTGTAAAACGAAGGTTTTTTTGGATAAAATTGGTATTTGAATTATTAAAATAATTCTGTATATACAATTTTCACTCTTAGTAAATAATGTGGGCCGTTAGCTCAGTTGGTAGAGCAATTCCCTTTTAAGGAATGGGTCGTTGGTTCGAGTCCAACACGGCTCACCATTCAAATTTCAATTGGTGGATAATCTAAAATTATTTCACTTGTCCACTCACTTATTTTTTTAATTCTGTTATCTGCTGATGGATGAGTACTCATAAATTCTGGAGGAGTTTTTCCTTTATTAAATTCTTTCATTCTTTCCCAAATCTTAACGGTTTCTCTAATATCATATCCAGATAAAGAAGCAAAAATCATACCTAGGTAATCAGCTTCGCTTTCTTGCTTTCTATTAAATGGATTCATAATTCCTAATTGTGATAATAATCCAACGGTATTCATACCAGTTGTCCTATTAACTTGAGATAATTTTCCACCACTGGCGATATCTATTATTTGAGTTCCAATATTTAACAATGTTGATCTACTTGCTCTTTCAACAGAATGTTTTGCTACTGCATGAGCAATCTCATGACCCATTACAGCTGAAAGACCATCAGTGTTTTTAGTAACATCTAATATACCAGTATAAACTGCAATTTTTCCTCCTGGCATACACCATGCATTTCTAACTTTTTTATTATCTATTAAAATATATTCCCAATCAAAGTTTGCTGTTGGATCATTTAGTTTTTGTCTATAAAAATACTCTCCGATAGCATTTTCCATTCTTTTTCCAATTTCTTTTATTTCATTAAGTGCTTTAATATCATCACTTAGTTTTTCATTTTTTTTTACCTTTTCATAAATTTCTGCTGCTTGTGCATTCAATTTTGCCTCAGGAACAATCTTTAATTGACGTCTTTCAGTAATAGGAGCTGTAGCACAAGAGTTTAGAACTAATCCACAACAACCACAACCAACATAAGTTAAAAATTTTCTTCTATTCATTTTTATTCAATATTGATATTATATTTAACAATGAATCTAAATAATAAAATATTATTAGTTCGTTTTATTATTTCAATTTCTTTTATTAAATATGAAAAAAATTACAATTAATGGCTAAAAAAACTCAAAAAAAATCTCTGGCATTAATTTTAAGAAATTATTTTATAACAGGGGTAGTTGTTTTAATTCCAATAGGATTTACTATATATTTAAGCAAACTGTTAATTGGCATATCTTCTAAAATTTTACCTCAGAACATTAATCCAAATAGTTATTTGCCAATAGCAATACCCGGGATAGAAATAATTATTACAGTAATATTTATTACTATAGTTGGCGGTCTCTCATTATCCTTTATTGGAAAAAGAGTTTTAAAACTTATTGATGATTTGTTTAAGAAAATACCTTTTTTAAGAACTGTTTATTCAGCAATTTTACAAATGACTGAAACTTTTTCAAAAAAAGAAGATAGTAAAAAAAGTGTAGTATTAATAGAATATCCACGAAAAGGTGTTTGGGCAGTAGGATTTGCAACAAAAGAAAATAATGGAGAGATGGCAAAAAAAACAAATAAAAAGTTAATTAATGTTTTTGTACCAACTACTCCTAATCCTACAAGTGGTTTTTTATTAATGTTTCCTATTGATGAAGTAATTTATTTAAATATGACTTTTGAAGAAGCTTCTAAATTTATTGTATCGGCAGGAACATCTTCTGGAAAAAGTTAAACTATATCATTTATAATATCTGCTTGATCATATAATTTCATCAAAATTTTATATTTATTAATGTCCTCATTATTTTTTTCCATTTGTTTAATTTCATTATTAGCTAATTCAAATAAATCACTATTGTGTATAGGATCAGCCAATTTAAAAATTTTAGTTCCACTTTGTTTAAATCCTAAAATATCTCCAAAACCTCTCAATTTCATGTCTTCTTCTGAAATTACAAAACCATCAGTAGATTCTTTTAAAATATTTAATCTTTTTTTTGCATTTTCTGTTAAAGAGGATTTAAAAACTAATATACAAGTAGCTTGTTTATTTCCTCTGCCAACTCTTCCTCTTAATTGATGAAGTTGAGAAAGACCAAATTTATTAGAATTTTCGATTATAATGACATTTGCATTTGGAAAGTCAATACCAACTTCAATAATAGTAGTTGAAACTAAAATTTTAAATTCATTTTTTAAAAATTTATTTAATATAATTTCTTTTTGATCAATTTCTGTTTTACCGTGTAGAAGTGCAACTTGTTTAGGAAAAATTTTTTTAAGATATTCATATTTTTTTATTGCTGACGAATGATCTAATTTTTTTGATTCTTCAATTAAAGGACAGACCCAAAAAACTTGACTTCCATTATTAATTTGTTTTTTAATAAATTTAATAACATCGTCAATTTTACTTTCAAGTTTGCTATATGTATTTACTTCAAATCTTGATTTTGGTTTTTCTTTAATTATAGATAAATCCATATCTCCATAAATTGTCATAGTCAAAGTTCGTGGTATAGGTGTTGCAGACATTAATAAAATGTCACAATTATCTCCTCCTTTATCAGATAATTTTTTTCTTTGATTAACTCCAAATTTATGTTGTTCGTCTATTATTATAAAACCTAATTTCTTAAATTTAACTTTTTTTTGAAAGATCGAATGAGTACCAAAAATTATATCAATTTTTTTTTCACTTAATTTTTTAACAATTTCTTTCTTTTCTTTATATAAAGATTTACTTGATAATAAATCAATATTTATATCATCTTCAAATATTTTTTTGGCTAATTTATAATGTTGCCTTGCTAATATCTCAGTAGGTGTCATTACAGCTACTTGGAATCCTGATTTTACTACATTATAAGCTGCTGTTAATGAAACTATAGTTTTTCCGCTACCAACATCACCTTGTAACAATCTAAACATTTTATGATTTGATTTTAAGTCTTGATTAATTTCATCTAAAGATTTTTTTTGATCATTTGTCAATTTAAAATCTAGTTTTGATAAAAGTTGTTTTTGATATACTAAATGAAAAGTTTTTTTTTGCTTCTTAATTTTTCTAATTTTTCTTCTAATTTCGGAACAAACCAAAAATGATGCTAGTATCTCATCATAAGCGAGTCTTTCATAAAAATTAGATTTAAATTTGCCTACGTTTTCTGGAGAATGTAATTTTACTATGGCTTCTTTCCAGGAAATATTATTAAATCTTTCTAATATCTTTTTATTATGCCATTCCTCTATTTTTGGTAAATTTTTTAATATTTGATTAATTATATTGTTATAGATTTTTTCAGATATGCCTTCTGTTAATGAATAATTATTATGTTTATATTTAATCAATGAAGCATCTCGAGATACATATTTTGGATTAGTAATTTGATATCTATTTTTAAATTTACTGATTTTGCCACTAACAGTTATTTTTATATTCAATGGTAAAATTTTTTTAACATATCCTTCATAGCTATTAAAAAATATACAATCTAATTCACCAGTTTCATCTCTACAATTGACTCTATTTGGTAAATTTCTAATCCGAGGAAAATTATATTTATAAGGAACTAAAGTAACTGTCTGAATTTCTCCTATTTTTAAATTTTCAATTTTAGTTGAAACACTTCTATCCGTGTAAGATTTAGGTAATTTCCACAATAAATCAAAAATTGTACTGATTTTTTTCTTTTTAAATAAATTTGATGTTTTTAAACCAACTCCCTTTAATTTTTTAATATCGGATAATAAGTAATTGTATGTATTATAAGTTACCATTTAATATTAATATAATTTTTTAATGAATAACTATATAGATAATTTAAGAAAAAGATTAATTTACAGATCACAATATAGAGGCACCAAAGAAATGGATAGGTTAATTGGTTCTTTTGTAAAAAAATATATACATGAATTTAATGAGCATGACTTAAAAAATTTAGAAATTTTTTTGAATATTGATGATGATACATTATATAAAATTTATAACAATCAATTTGAAATTTCTAGTATTATAGAAACAAAAATTATTAAATTATTTAAAAATTATATTTTGTAAAATTAATGGCGGAGAGACTGGGATTCGAACCCAGGAAAGAGTTGCCCCTTTGCCGGTTTTCAAGACCGGTGCTTTCAACCGCTCAGCCATCTCTCCGTGAGCAAGGTTTTATAATTATAAATATTTAATTCAACTATAAAATAGTCTATTTACAATGGTACCTATATATTCTTAACTACTTATGAAACAAAACTTCAATAAAGGTTTATTATTAACTTCTCTAGGATCTTTTTGGTGGGGCTTTATAGGTGTAATCTATTTTCAATATGTTTCTTTTATAGGACACGTAGAATTAGTGATACACAGATGCTTATGGACTGCAGTTATGTTAATTTTCACAACCACCTTATTTTCAAAGTGGAAAATATTTTTATTAATTATATCAAATAAAAAAAATTTAATTGGTTTATTAGTTTCTGGATTATTAATATTTATAAATTGGTCAGTATGGATTTACGCTGTAGCGACTGAAAAAATTATTGATGCTAGTTTTGGATATTTTATAATGCCTATTTTAAGTGTTTTATTAGGATACATTTTTTTTAAAGAGAGTTTAAATAAAAAAAGAATTTTTTCTATTATATTAGTTTTAATATCAATTTTATTTTTAATTTTTTTTAATCTTAAAAGTTTACCTTGGGTTGGTTTAATTGTAGCTTTAAGTTGGGCTTTTTATAATCTAATCAGAAAAAAAATATATGTAGATACTGACATTGGTTTATTAATTGAGAGTTTATATATTTTACCTTTTGCTCTAATAGGATTTTACTTAATAACAAAAAATGGATACAATGATTTCAATCTATTAAATCCTGGATTTAGTCTTTTTTTAATTTTAGCAGGTCCTATGACTGTGATTCCTTTATTTCTTTATGTAAGAGGAGTTGAGTTAATAGGTTTAGGTCCTACAGGAATGATCTTTTACATAACACCTACATTACAGTTTGTTTTAGGTTATTTCTATTATAATGAGGAGTTTTCATTAATAAAATTTCTGAGTTTTATTATTATTTGGATTGCTGTAATCATATATTTAAAAGATTTATATGAGACTCATTAAATACATTTTAATAATAATAATTTTTAGTTTTTCTATTAGTTTTGCTGAAGATTTTAATAACTGGAAAGTTCAATTTAAAAAAAAAGCTCTTTCAAATGGTATTTCAGAAAAAACATTCGATTTAGTAATGCTGAAAGTTAAGTTTTTACCAAAAGTAATTGAATATGATCGTTTTCAACCAGAATTTTATGAAGATACAAAAACTTATATTTCAAAAAGAACTTCTCAAAAAAAATTAGATAATGGTTTAGCTTTTTTTAATAAAAATAAAAAATTGATTAATACTATTGAAAAAGAATTTAATATAGAAAAAGAATTACTTTTAGCTTTAATGGGAATAGAGACTAATTTTGGTACTTATGTAGGCAAGATGGATATTTTATCATCCTTAGCTACATTAAGTTATGATAAAAGAAGATCTGAATTTTTTACAAATGAATTGATAACTTTGTTAAAACTTATAGATAATAATCAAATTAATTATAAAACTTTATACGGTTCTTGGGCTGGAGCTTTTGGTTTTTTTCAATTTATGCCCACAACAATTAAAGATTATGCTTTTGATTATAACAAAGATAATTCTATAGATCTTAAAGATTCTGAAGATGCTTATGCATCAGCAGCTAACTATTTAACAAAAATGGGATGGAAAAAAAATCAACCATGTTTTCTAAAAATTAAACTCAATAAAAACATTCCTAATAAATATTTAAATGTTTCCGCAAAAAAACTTAATAATAAAAAAAAACTAAAATCATTAAAAGAATATATAAATAATTATTCAGAATTAGATGTAAAAAATCAAAATCTTAACGTGGCGATCATTACGCCTGATAAAGACATAATACCAGATTCAGAAACTTTAAATCCTGCCTATATTGTTTTTGAAAATTATGAAATAATCTTGAAATGGAATAGATCTTTAAGATTTGCATTAGCTGTTTGTACTCTAAAAGATAAAATTAAAAATGAAATTTAAATATTTAATTATACTTTTATTGTTTTTATTAACTTCATGTGGGTCATATCAATCAAATTTAAAAAAGATAAATAACAAAATTGAAAATAAATATCATAATAGTGGATTTACATTAATTTATAATGAAAATTTAAATTTGAAAAAACTTGATAATAGATCTTTAATGATTTTTCATAAAAATTTAAAAAAAAATTCTTCAGTTAAATTGACCAACCCATCAAATAATAAGTCATTAATTGCGACAGTAAAATCAAAAGATAATTTTTCAAATTTTTATAATTCAGTTATATCTAAAAGAATAGCCGAAGCACTTGAATTAAATTTAAATGAACCATTTATAGAAATTACTTTAATTTCGAAAGATTCAACTTTTATAGCTAAAAAAACTAAAACTTTTGAAGAAGAAAAAAAAGTTGCAGAAAAAGCTCCTATTGACGGTATTAAAATTAGTGATTTAAGCAATAATTCATCTATTACAAATAAAAAAAATAAAAAAGTAAAATTTTCTTACTTTATTAAAGTTGCTGATTTTTATTATCAAAAAACTGCCAAACTTATGATTGATAAAATTAAAAATGAAACTAAATTGAATAAACTTAGTATAGTGAAAATTTCAAAAACAAATTATAGGGTATTAATAGGACCTTTTAATGATATAAATTCTTTAAAAGAATCTTTTGAAAAAATGAATTCACTTTATTTTGAAAATTTAGAAATAATTAAAAATGTTTAAAAAAATATTAGTACTTATAGTTTTCAATCTTTTAATAGCTACTTCATCATATTCAAGTTTAGACATAAAAGCTAGAACAGCTATTTTACAAGATTATTTTTCTGGTGAGATTTTATATGAAAAAGAACCTGACAGATCAATTTATCCAGCATCAATGACAAAAATAATGACTTCCATTATAGCATTTGATTTAATTAAATCTGGTGATCTAAGTTTAGAAGATAAATTTATAGTATCTGAAAAAGCTTGGAGACTATCAACATCAGGCTATTCTTCTATGTTTATTATGGTTGGTGACGAGGTTTCAGTTAGAGATTTATTATATGGTATAATTATAGCATCTGGTAATGATGCATGTATTGCTTTAGCCGAAGGTATTGCGGGAACGGAAGAGGAATTTGCAATATTAATGACATCTAAAGCTAAAGAATTAGGCATGGATAATACAAATTTTGCTAATTCTTCAGGAATTAATGATCCAGATAATTATTCTACAGTTAGAGATATTTTAAAAATGTCGAGATATTTAATTAAAGAACATCCTAAATTTTATAAATGGTATGCTATAAAAGAGTTTACATGGGACAGAACTGGAGGAGATCCTATTACTCAAGGAAATAGAAATCCTTTACTCTATAAGAATATTGGTTCAGATGGTATTAAAACTGGCTATTTAGCAGTAGAAAAATACTCACTTGCTTCATCACTTGAAAGAAATGGAAGAAGATTAATAGGGGTTGGTAGTGGATTTGAAACAAAAAGTTCTAGATCAAAAGAAAGTTCCAAATTACTAACATATGGCTTAACTAATTTTGATTTAGTTGAAATAGTTAAAGCAAATGAACCTTTTGAAAAAATTGATGTATGGTTAGGTAAACAAAAAAATGTAGATGTATATATAAAAGATGATATTTATAAGACTATTAAAAAAGCAAAAAAAAATTTACTTAAAATAGTTTTAAAATATGAAGGGCCTATAGAAGCACCTATAAAAAAGGATCAAATAATTGGTAAATTACGTGTTGTTTATGATCAAGAACTAATTGGCGAATATGATTTGCTTGCACTAAATAAAGTAGAAAAAGTTAATATATTTACTAGATTAATTAAATCATTGAATTATTTAATCTGGGGTGATGTCTAGAAAACCTGTAATAGTTTTTGAGGGTATAGAGGGTAGTGGTAAAAGCTATCATATCAATAATGTTTCTAACTATCTAAAAAAAAGAAAAATTAAACATATTAAAATTCGTGAACCAGGTGGAAGTAAAAATTCTGAAAAAATTAGAAAGTTAATATTAAGCAAAAAATCTTCTTTTAATAAAGAGACTGATTTACTTCTTTATTTAGCAGCCAGAAATGAAAATATTAGTTTATTAAAGAAATACTATAAAAAAAAAGTTATATTAATTGATCGTTTTATAGATTCTACTATTTCTTATCAACATTACGGTTTTGGAGTTAATTTAAAATTAATCAAAACTATTAATAATCATATTTTAAAAAATTTTAAAGTTGATTATACTTTTTTAAACATTGTTAATAAAAAAAATATGCTTAAAAGATTAAGATTAAGAAAATCTCTAAATAGATATGATAAATTTAACAAAAAATTTTATGAAAATGTTCAAAAAGGCTTTTTAAAGTTAGCAAAAAAACAAAATAAAAAATATAAAATCATTAATTCTAATTTAGATATATCTTACAATAAATCATTAATAGTAAAAATAGTAAATAAATTAATATGAATGAAATAAAACCCAACAATCAAAAAAAATTAATTGGTTTAGATAATTATATAAATGAATTAATTAATTTATCTAAAAATGATAAGTTGCCAAATAAAATTTTACTGAGTGGTCTTAAGGGTATAGGAAAATCGACTTTAGCATACCATTTAATTAACTTTGTATTATCTCAAGATGATGATTTTAAATATGATGAAATTAATTTTAAAATTAATGAAAATAATAAAACTTTTAAAACGATTCAAAATAAATCAAATCCTAATTTTAACTTGATAGATATTAAAGATGATAAAAAAAACATAGATATAAATCAAATAAGAAAATTAATCTCAAATTTAAATAAATCATCATTTAATAATAAACTAAGATTTGTGTTGATTGATAATGTTGAATATTTAAATATTAACTCTGTCAACTCTTTGCTCAAAGTTATAGAAGAGCCAAATATTAATATACATTTTATATTAATAAATAATAATAAAAAAATATTACCCACTTTATCTTCTAGATGTTTAAATTTTAAAGTTTCTCTTACTCATCATGAATGTTTGGAAATTTCTAAGAAACTTTTAAAAGATCAACTAGATGATTTAATAAACGAAGATTTATTAGATTATTATTTCACACCTGGAAATTTATACAAATTAGTAAAATTTGCTGAAAATAATAATTATAATTTAATGAACGTAAGTTTGAATGATTTTTTAAAATTAATTATAAAAGACAATCAATACAAAAAAGATGATTCTCTTAAATATCTTTTTTTCGATTTAATTGAACATTATTTTAGGAAAATAAATCTAACTATTACATCAAATATTTATGATAAATATAGTTATTTTTTGAAAAGAATTTCAGATACAAAAACATTCAATTTAGATGAAGAGTCCTTGTTCACAGAATTCGAAGAAGAAATATTAGATGGATAAAAATTTTTATATTACTACACCTATATATTATCCTTCTGCAAAACCTCATATGGGTCACGCTTACTCAAGTATTATAGCTGATTTTTTTGCAAGATTTAAAAAAATAGATGGTTTTTCTGTTTTTTTTTTGACAGGAACTGATGAACATGGTCTTAAAATTCAAAGAGCAGCTGAACAAAGAAATCTAGATCCTCTGGAATTGTGTGATCAGATAAGTCAAACGTTTAAAGATTTATCCAAAACATTAAACTTAACAAACACAGATTTTATAAGAACTACAGAAGAAAGACATAAAAAATCAGTAAAGTATTTATGGAAAGAGTTAAAAAAAAATGACGATATATACTTATCTAAATATTCTGGTTGGTATTCAGTATCAGATGAAGCATTTTATAATGAAAATGAAATTGAAAATGTCGATGGAAAAAAAATAGCTACATCATCAAAATCCTCAGTGGAGTGGGTTGATGAAGAATCTTATTTTTTTAGATTATCAAAATGGCAAAAACCACTTTTGGAATACTATAAAAATAATCCTAATTTTATACAACCAGAGTCTAGAAAAAATGAAGTTATCAGTTTTGTAGAAAGTGGTTTGAAAGATTTATCTGTCAGTAGAAAAAGTTTTTCATGGGGTATAAAAGTTCCAGACGATGAAAATCATGTAATATATGTATGGTTAGATGCATTAACTAATTACATAAGTGCATTAAATTATCCTGATATAAAAAATCAACTTTTTAAAAGATATTGGCCAGCATCAATACATTTAATTGGAAAAGATATTCTAAGATTTCACGCCATTTATTGGCCTGCATTTTTACTTGCAGCAAAAATTAAATTACCAGAAAAAGTATATGGTCATGGTTGGATTTTGTCAGGTGAAGAAAAAATGTCTAAATCTAAAGGAAATATTTTAGATCCATTAGAAATAATTAAAATATATGGTTTAGATCCATTAAGATATTATTTAATTAAAGAAGTTTCTTTTGGAAATGACGGTAATATTTCACAAAATAAACTTGAAGATTGTATTAATAGTGATTTAGCCAATAATTATGGAAACTTATGTCAAAGAGTAGTTTCCTTTGCTGTTAAAAATTTAAAGAGTAAAATTCCTAAAAAAATTAAATTTGAAGATGAAGATATAAAAATTTTAGATAATTATAAAAATAATATTAATAAGATAAGATCAAAAATTGATGAAAATGATATAAATTTTTATATAGATTTTATTATAAATTCATTATTTGCTGCAAATAAATATTTTAATGATCAAGAACCATGGAAGAAAAAAGAAGATACTGTAAGATTAAATACTATTGTTTATACTACTTTAGAAATTATTAGAAAAATAAGTTTTATGTTATATCCTATAATCCCCGGTACATCACTTAAAGCGTTAAAAATTTTTGATATAAATGAGAATGAAATAAATTTTTCATCTATTGAAAAACATGACAATTTAAAACCAGAAAGTAAAATTAATTCTATTGATATACTTTTTAGAAAGATTGAAAAATTTGATGATTGACTCACACTGTCATTTAGATCATGAACCTTTATTAAGTGATTTAGATAACGTTATACAAAGATCAAAAAACATAGGTATTGAAAAACTATTAACAATATCTACCTCACTTGAAAGCTTTTCAAGAGTCAAAGAAATCGTCAATAAAGATAAAATAATTTATGGCACCGTAGGTATTCATCCACATGAGACTAATAAAGATGTGATTAATTCAGAATTTTTAATTAAATCTTTAAAAGAAAACAAAAAAATTATAGGTGTTGGTGAAACAGGATTAGATTTTTATTATAATAATAGTGATAAAAAGTATCAACTAGAAAGTTTTAAGATACATATTGATGCTTCATTAAAAACTAATGTACCCTTAATAATCCATTCTAGAGATGCTGAAGAAGAAACATTTGACATTCTTAATGAATACAAAGATCAAAAACTTAAAATTTTAATGCATTGTTTTACTGGATCAAAAAAATTTTCAGAAAAACTTTTAAACTTTAATACATTTTTTTCTGCTAGTGGCATTATTACTTTTAAAAATGCTATTGAATTACAAAAAACATTTAAATCATTACCTATTAATAGAATTTTGATTGAAACTGATAGTCCATTTTTAACACCTGTACCAAATAGAGGAAAGAAAAATGAACCATCTTATATAGACTTTACCGCGACGAAACTTGCTGAAATCAAAGGTATAAAAAAATCGGAACTTATTAAAATTACTACAAAAAATTTTAATAATCTATTTTTTCAATAATATATATGAAATTTATTATACTTGGTTGTGGAAGTTCAATGGGTGTGCCAAGACCGGATGGTTTTTTTGGTAATTGTGACCCTAAAAATAAAAAAAATTATAGAACTAGATGTTCTGCTTTAGTCAAAACTTCTGAACAAAATATTTTAATCGATTCATCACCAGATTTACGACAACAATTGCAGAGACATAGGATAAGAAAAATTGATAAAGTCCTTTTTTCTCATATGCATGCGGATCAAACTCACGGAATTAATGATTTAAGGTCATTTTATATAAATAAAAAAAGCCAGATAAATGTTTATGCTGATAAATCTACATCAAAATATTTAAAAAATAGTTTTTCATATATTTTTAAAAGTTTTTCAAAAGAATATCCAGCAATATTAAAATTAAATAAATTACCAAAAAATATTTTAACAATACATAACAATAAAAAAATTAAGATTAAATCTATTGAGGTTGAACATGGAAAAGTAAAATCTAATTGTTTTATAATTGATAAAAAACTTGCTTATATAAGTGATGTGAGTAAAATTTATGTTAGAGATTATAAATATTTTAAGAAACTAAGATATCTTATAATTGATTGTTTGTGGTATAATTATCATCCTTCCCATTTTAACTTAGAAACTTCACTGTCAATAATAAAAAAATTTAAACCAAAAAAATCTATTCTTACTAATCTTTCACCTGTATTAGATTATAAAATACTTAAAAAAATCTTACCTAAAAATGTAATTCCAGCTCATGATGGGCTTACAATACAATTATAAAATACTTTCTATTTTGCTTATTATTTTTTTTGATGTTGGTTTTGTAAATGAAGAGAATGTATCTTCGATCTTACCTTTTTTATTTATCAAAATTTTGTGAAAATTCCATTTTGGTATTGCAGATTTACCATAATCTTCCTGTGCCCATTTAAATACTTCGTGAGCATCTTTACCCTTTACCTCTGTAATACTTGATAAGGGAAAATTGATATTGAAATTTACTTCACAAAATTCTTTTACATCAGAATCATTCTTTTTTTCTTGATTAAATGAATTTGACGGAACACCAAGTACAATTAATCCTTTTGATTTATACAAGTCCCATAATTTTTGTAAATCTTCATACTGATTAGTAAAACCACAATAGCTAGCTGTATTAACTATTAAAACTACTTTGTTTCTATATTCTGCAAAATCTATAATTTCGCCAGAGATGCTCTCTAGATTTAAATCATAAAAAATTTTATCATAATTCGCTATAGCTGAATTTTTTAAAAAAAACATAAAAGTTGTTAATCCTATTAATATTATTTTCTTCATTTATTAGGTGTAAGTAATATTAAAAAGTAACCAAATAAAGTGGATAAAAGTGACCCAGTTAATACACCTATTTTTACACCATCCATGTATTGAGTATTTTCTACGAATGCTAAATTTCCGACAAAAAGACTCATTGTAAAACCAATTCCAGTTAATACTCCAACACCATAAAAATTATACCAATTTGAATTATTTGGCATTTGAGCAATCTTTGTTTTTATTGATATATATGAAAAAATAAAAACTCCTAATTGTTTACCTAAAAATAATCCTAATAGAATGCCTAGAGGCACTTTATCAAGCAATGATCCAAGGGACAAACCTTCCAAAGATACACCTGCATTAGCAAAAGCAAATAAAGGCATAATTCCAAATGCAACATAAGGGCTAATTGAATGTTCCACTTGAATTAATAAAGAAAAATCCTTTTCTTTTTTTCTATGAGGTATTGTCATTGCCAATAAGACGCCAGCAATTGTGGCATGAATGCCTGAATTATGTGTAAAATCCCAAAGAAAAATACCTACAATTAAATATGGTAAAAATTTTCTTATATTAAATTTATTAATAATTAATAAAACAATAAATGCTAACAGCATAAGACTTAAATATTTTATACTTAAATCTCCAGAGTAAAATAAAGCAATGATTACTATTGCTCCTAAATCATCAATAATTGCAAGCGCAGTTAAAAAAACTTTTAATGATAATGGAACTCTTTTTCCTAGCAAAGATAAAACACCAAGAGAAAATGCAATATCAGTAGCAGAAGGGATGGCCCATCCATTTAAAGTTTCACTATCTCCTAAATTTATAAAAACATAAAATAACGCAGGCACTAGCATGCCTCCAACAGCAGCTATTATAGGAAGTAAAGCCTGTTTAATATTAGAGAGTTCACCTTGTAAAAATTCTCTTTTTATTTCTAAAGTCACGAAAAAAAAGAATATTGCCATTAAGGCATCATTTATCCAATGTAGGACGGACAATTTTAATCCAAAATTATTTATACCGAGAAATAAATATTTATTTAAAGTTGAAAAGTATAATTCTGATAAACTTGAATTACTTACTATTAGTGCAATTAAAGCAGCAAATAAAAGAACTAATCCACTGGCGGCCTCAAGTTTAAAAAACCACCTAAAAGGCTTTGAAATATAATTAATCATAATTAAATTAAATCTTTAATAAAAAGCTTTATATCTTTCAATACTTCAAAAAGGCTAATTATTATATTTTCTAAATTAGGAAAGGTCTTAAAAATAGGTGATTTAAAAGTATCTATAATAATTACTAAGGCTATAAATGTTATAATCAAAACAATAATATAAGATAACAATTTACTTAAAGAAAATCTTGATTTTGATTTGTATGGAGTTAATTCATAATTTTTTTTATTATCTTCATTTATAATTTTTTTAGAATCTTTTTTTATTTTTTTTACAGGTTGTTGAATTTTTTTTTCAAGCACTTTTTTTTTTGGCTCAATAAAACCTTTTTTTAACTTTTCAGATTCTGTTTTTTTTATAGGTTTTTGAGCAGAAGGTTTATGAAACCATACATGGTTACAGGACCCACATTGAATTGTTCTGCCCGTGGTAGGTATTAATTCAGAATTTACATCGAATTTTTTATTACAATTAATGCATTCTATAATCATACAATTTATATATCAGATTTTTATAAAATTGCCTTGATTTTAGTAATCTTTACACTTTGAAAAAATTAATAAGTACTGTATTAGTAATCTCTTTCGGAGTGTAGCGCAGCCTGGTAGCGCATCTGGTTTGGGACCAGAGGGTCGCAGGTTCAAATCCTGCCACTCCGACCATTTAAAATTTTATGAAAAAAGCAAAAATATATATTCCTAATAAAAGCCCAATGCAATCTGGTTATGGTAAAACTGATAAATGGATTTTAGTATTTGAAACAAATAATCCAACTAATAATCCTTTAATGGGTTGGGAAAGTTCAAATGATACTTATTCTGAGTTAAAATTAGAATTTTCTTCAAAAGAATTAGCAATAAATTATGCTAAAAAAATAAAAATTGATTATGAAATAATTGAACCTCGTAAAAGAAAAACCGTAATAAAATCATACGCTGATAATTTTCTTAAATAACAAATGTTTAAATTTTTTACTCAAAAGAATTGGTTACTTTGGTCATGGATAGGTTCTTTTATTATTCTTTCATCTCTTTGGATTCAAGTAATAATAGATGTCAAAATAAACCAATGGTTTGGTGTTTTTTATGATATGATCCAGAAAGCACTTGCAGAGCCAAACGCTGTTTCAATAGAAGAATATTTTGCAAGCTTGTTTTCATTTATCACACTGGCTGGTATGTATATTGCTGTTTATGTAGCAATAAGTTTCTTTACAGCTCATTATTTATTTCGATGGAGAACAGCAATGGTTGAATGGTATCACTCTGTTTATGATAAAGCACGAAAAATTGAAGGTGCATCTCAAAGAGTTCAAGAAGACACTATTAAATTTACAAGAATTATGGAAAGTTTAGGTACAAGTCTAATAGAATCTATAATGATTTTGATCCAATTTATTCCAATATTATTTGGCTTAAGTATCGGTATTCCTATTTTCTTTTTTGGTGAATGGGAATACGGTTTAATAGTAGGAGCCTTGATTTGGACTTTAGGTGGTACTGTTTTTTTAATTGTACTTGGTTTGATATTAAGACTAGTTGGTGTTGAATATGATTTACAAAAACAAGAAGCTGCATATAGAAAAATTTTAGTTATTGCAGAGGATGATGGTAGTGTAAGACCAAAAAGAATTGATGAGTTATTTGATGATGTACGAAAAATTCATTTTTTAAGTTATTTACGATACCTATATTTTAATATTGGTCGAATTGCATACTTACAAGCAAATGTTTTATCTGCTTACGTTTTTTTAGCTCCAGCCATAGTTGCTGGAGTTGTTACGTTAGGTGTTATGCAACAAATCATAAGAGCATTCGGAAGAGTTGAAGGTTCTATGCAATATTTATTAAAAGCTTGGCCAACTATTATAGAACTTGCTAGTGTCTATAAACGTTTAAAAGAATTTGAAACTAAAATTAAACAAGAAGATTTAATAGATGAAAAAGCTTAATGTCTATCAATAAAAAATTTGTAGATCAATTTGTTAATATAACATCAAAAGCAGCACTAGCATCCTCATATTTAGTTGGAAAAAAAGATAAAAATGCAGCTGATAAAGCAGCTGTAGACTCCATGAGATCTGAATTAAATAAACTTAGTATAAAAGGTCAAATAGTAATAGGAGAGGGTGAATTAGATGAAGCACCAATGCTTTATGTAGGTGAAGAACTAGGAAACAAAAATGGACCTGAATTAGATATTGCTGTTGACCCGTTAGAAGGTACTAATTTTGCTGCGAATAATCTTCCTGGTGCTCTTTCGGTTATAGCTGTAGCAGAAAAAAATAATTTATTTAATGCACCTGAAACTTATATGGAAAAAATCTCAACAAAAGTTAAAGAAAAAAACGTTATTGATTTAGATAACTCAGTAAAAAAAAATATTTCTAATTTAAGTGATTATTTAAATAAAAACCCAGAAAATTTAACAGCATGTATACTTGATAGACCAAGACACAATCAAATTATTGACGAACTTAAAAAAATGAGAGTAAATTTAAAATTAATTTCTGATGGTGATGTTTCTGGAGCATTACTAGTAACTGATGAAAAATATAACGTTGATATATTTTTGGGCACAGGTGGTGGCCCAGAGGGTGTTTTAGCTGCAGCTGCTTTAGATGCTTTTGATTGTAGTTTTCAAGGAAGATTTTTATTTAAAACAGATATTGATATAATTAGAGCGAAAAAAATGGGTATAAAAGACTTATCAAAAAAATATGAATTAAATGAAATTGTTTCTGGTGACTCATTATTTTGTGCAACTGGCATAACATCTGGCGATTTAGTTAGAGGCATTGAGATACAAGATAATGAATTTATTTCTGAAACATTAGTTACGCACAAATCTAGTGATTTAAAAAGAGTAATAAAATTAAAACAAAATATCTAATGATAAGCTTGATTAATGAAACATTTTACAATAAAAAAACAGCATTTTGGTCCCTTCGTCTATCGGTTAGGACACGTGGTTTTCATCCTCGAAAGAGGGGTTCGATTCCCCTAGGGACCGCCATGAATGAAAAACTACTACGTTTATATAATTTTATCTAAAGTAAATAATAGATTTATTTCTTATGTGGGTTATACAAAAAACTTAAAAAATCGCCTCACATTGCATAATTCCTCAAAAGGTGCAAAATTTACAAAGGGAAAAAAATGGAAATACATATATAAGAAAAAATATAACTCAAAATCTGAAGCTATGAAAAACGAATATTTATTAAAAAAAGATAAAAAAAAAAGAAATTTTATAAAATCTAAATTTATTTGATATATAAATATATGAAAATATCCATTTTATTACCTTATAAAGAAAATTTTTCACCTGATTATCCTGGTGCTGTTTCATTATTTGTCTATGAAACTTCAAAAATAAGTAAATATAAAAAAAATATTACAATATACGGAAATACAAATTTTACTAAAAAATTTAGATTAAAATATGTAAACATAGATTTAAAAAAAAAAATATTTATAAGTCAGACAAAATCTTATGTAAAAAAATTTATACAATTAGAAAAAAAAAATAATTCTTCGATTGTTGAAATACATAATAGACCTAGTTATGTTCATATACTAGATGAAAATTTAAGTGATAGAATTTTTACATTATATTTTCATAACGATCCTTTGTCTATGGATGGATCAAAAACTATAGACCAAAGAAAAAAACTATTAAAAATTTGTTATAAAATTATCTTCAATAGCTCTTGGTCAAAAAAAAGATTTTTAGAAGGATTAGAAAATAAATTCATTAATAGTAATAAATTAATAATTTGTCATCAATCAGCAAAAAAAGGAAATTTAAAAATAATCAAAAATAAAAAAAAATGGATTACATTTGTTGGTAAACTTAATAAAGCTAAAGGTTATGATGTTTTTGCAGCTTCAATAAAAAAAATATTAAATAAATATTCTGACTGGAAGGCAGTAATTATTGGTGACGAAAAAAGAGAAAAAATAAATTTAAATCACAAAAATGCTACAATACTTGGATTTAAAAAACACTCAGAAGTAATTAATATTTTTAAAAAAACAAATATTACGGTAGCTTGTTCAAGATGGGATGAACCTTTTGGAAGGACCAGCTTAGAAGCATCTGCTAATGGTTGTGCAGTAATAATAACTAATAAGGGTGGCCTACCTGAAACTGTTACCGATGCTAAAATCATAAATAAACTTACTATTAAAAATTTAACTCAAGCTATTTCTCTTTTAATTAATAATTTTAAGTTACGTAAAAAATTACAAACTTTATCAATCAAAAATTTTTACTTAACACATAATTTTGTTTCAAAAAAAATAGATGACTATAGAACAGAAAAATTAAATTATAATAAAAATATTTCAATAAAATTAAATAAAACAAGCCTAAGGATATTACATATAACAAATTTTAATGAAAGATTAGATGGCAGACTTTTTTTTAATACTGGACGAAGAATCAATAATGGTTTGATAAGATTGGGACACAGCGTTTTAGGCTTTAGTGATAGAGATATACAAAAATACTATAAAACTATAAACGATTTAAAAGGATCTAAAAACTTAAATGATAAGCTAAAAAAAACTTGTTACAACTATAAACCAGATTTAATTTTGATTGGTCATGCTGATTTAATTTCAAAAGAACAAATTCAGGAACTTAAAAATGATAATCCTAATACTAAATTCGCTCAGTGGTTTTTAGATCCTTTAAATAAAAATGGTCCAGACTATGAAAGAAATAAATCAAGAATATTAGATAAAATTAAATTAATGGATGGAACATTTATAACTACAAGTCCATCTGCTTTAAATTTTTTACCTAAAAATCATAAAAATTTTTTTATACCAAATCCAAGTGACAATTCATTTGAGACTTTGAATAATTTTAATAAATCATGTAATGTTGATGTTTTTTTTGCATTAAGTCATGGTGTGCATAGAGGTAAATTAAAAACAGGTAAAACGGATGATAGAGTTGACTTCTTAAATAAACTCCAAAAAATCACACATGACGTTAAATTTGATATTTATGGAATAAATAAAGTTCAACCAATTTGGGCTGATCATTATTTTAAAACTATTTCAAATTCAAAAATGGGATTAAATTTAAGTAGAGGTGATGCAATTAAATATTATAGCAGTGATAGAATTACTCAAATAGTAGGGAATGGTTTAGTTTGTTTAATAGATGAAAAAACCCATTATAGAAATTTTTTTAATGATAAAGAAATGGTTTTTTACCATAATATAAGTGATTTATCTGAAAAGATTCAAAAAATTTCAAGAGATGAAAAACTTAGAAAAAAAATTGCTAAAAATGGAAAATACAAATATATGAAATATTTTAATTCAAATTTAGTTGCTGATTTTATAATAAATAAAACGTTCGATATTAATAATAAAAAAAAATATTTGTGGCATGAAAAATGAACAAATATTTAATATTTCGTACAGATAGAATAGGGGATTTCTTAGTATCTGCAATTTTGTTAAAGTGCATCAAAAAAAATGATCCAAATGCACATATTACTGTCGTCGCATCAAATAAGAATTCTGAATACATAAAAACTTTTCCTTATGTGAATAATGTCATTCAACTTAATAATGATTTTACAAGTAAATTAAGTGTATTTTTTAAATTATTTAAATTTAAGTATAAAACTATTATTATTCACGATGATAAAAAAAGATCCAAATTTATTTCTTTCTTTTTAAAATCATCTAATAAAATTAAAATTTTAAAATCACAAGAAGTCACCCATATTCAATTAATTAAGCATATTCTACAAAAAATGAATTTTAATTTTTTTGAAGACTCTTTAAATACTTTAACACATAGAGATATAGAAAAATCTAATGACAGAAATCTTGTTCAATTACATTTTGATGAAAAATGGATTTTTAATGATTATATAGAAAAATTTATTAATATTGAGCCAACAGAAATTGAGCTAGTTAATTTTATAAAAGAAATTCTTAACAAAAATGAGGGAAGGTTGGTCATCACAACTGGTTTTAATTTACCAGATAAAATGAGTAAAATAAAACCTTCACTTATTGATTTAAAAGTAAATTTGTATGAAGGATTAAATTTTCTTGAATTAGAGAAAATTACCTCAAAATCTAGTGTTTTAATTTCTTGTCATGGTGCTATTTCACACGTCGCTACAGCAAATAATATTAAGCAAATAGATATAATAGATAAATCATATAATTATGGTAAATGGACTAATCATTTTAGAAATTATAAGTTTTTATATAGAGATAATTTCGCAAAACTATCTGATAAAATTATAGATTTAATATGAAATTTTTAGAAAAATACAATAATAGCAAAAATATTAGATTTAAATCATTTGAGGAAACTTTAAAAATTTCTTTCAACAGAGGCTTTAAATCGATAGTCGAAACAGGTACAGCAAGAGGAAAAACAAAATTTTTTTTTATAAAAAGATATAATTGGAAAGATGGTATGAGCACTCCTATGTTCGCCGAATATGCAAAATTTATTATGGGTAAACTTCATACTTGTGATATATCCTCAGAAAATATTGAAAATGCTAAAAAATTTACTAGTGATTTTTCTGAATATATAGAATTTTATATCAAAGATAGCTTAGTTTTTTTAAAAGAATTTGAATATCCAATTGATTTATTATACTTAGATTCCTTAGATGGTCATGATCCTATTGCTGCATCAAATCATCAATTAAAAGAGGCTCAAATTGCGATTAAAAAACTTCACGACAAATCATTAATTTTATTGGATGATAAAGGATCAAAAACAAATCTATCAATTGATTTTTTAACAAAAAATAATTTTAAGATTATTTATGAAACAAATCATCAAGTTCTTTTATCTCTATAATTAAAGTTTATTTGTTCCTGGCAAAAATTAAATCAGCATTAACCCAGTTTATTAATTTATAATTATTATTTATTAATAATTTATATAAATTTGATTTTGTTATATTTTCTAATGAAAGATTATATGTTTCTAAATCTTTAATATTAATGTCGGTAATTTCTGTAACAATAATATCTATATCAAATTTATTAAAGTTAAAATTTTTCAAAGCCTCGTATTCGTAATTTTCAATATCAATGGTCAACAAATCTATTTTCGACACTTTGAATTTTGAATTTTCAATAATACTATTTAATGACTTTCCTTTTATTTTTTTTATTTCTTGAAAATTATTATTCCTACTTTCAACTAATTCTTTGCTAATCGTATTTATTGCTGATCTATTATGATAAAAAAAAAGATCTTTTTCTTCATTATCATAAGAAGTTACTAATGTTTGTATATTCAAGTCTCTAGTTCTTAATTCATCAAATTGCTTTATCGACTCTTGATCTAAATCAATATTAATACCACTCCATCCTTTTTTGTATAATAAATATGTATTGTTATATTTAATTGGATGATTGCATCCCACGTCAATAAATATACCTTTTTTTTTCTTTTTAAATATTCTTTCAATAACTAAATCAACGTTGCTTAATGAATAAGATTTTTTAGAATACTTTTCATAATAAATCTTTTTTAAATAATTTATCATTTTTATAATTTTATTTTATTTAAAGCATTATTTTTGAACAAATTTGCTTCTTGAATATATCTTCTTACCATTTGTGTAGTTTTATGGCCCGTCATAGTCATAATATTCCTTTCCTCAGCACCAAACTCTGCTGCAGTAGTAGCAAAACCTGATCTTAGACTATGTCCAGCATATTTTGATGGATCTAAACCTGCCATTTCAGCGTATTTTTTAATTATTAAAGCTACTGATTTATCTGAAATTTCAAAAATTTTTCCCTGATTCTTATCTACAAGTTTACAATTAATATAATTTTTAAGCGTTATAACAGGACAAAATTCTTGATTATCAAAATAGGGGATTGCTTTAACTGCCCCTTCACCAGATTGATCAGTTTTAGATCTCTTAATTAAAATTTTAACACCTTCAGGCACAAATTCTACATCTTCATGATAGATGTTAACCAGTTCAGATCTTCTAAAACCACCTGCGAAACCTATTAAGATTAATGCTTTATCTCTAATTTTTTCTTTATCTATTGCTTTAATTATTAATTTTAAATCATTGATTAATATAGGTTTTTTTGCTTTTTGTCTTGAACCTAAAGTTCTCTTAATTCCATGTAAATTCTCCATTATGATTGGATGTTTGGTATCAATATAATGTCCTTTTAACTTATGAATAACACTTATTGAGGCTATTCTTCTTTTTAAAGTACTAAATTTTGATGATTTTGATAGATATGTAATATATAGTGCAATAATTTTAGGCTCAGTTGGGAGATACTGAAACCCATTTTTAGCACAGAATGAGGAAAAATCTCTAAAATCAGCTTTATAAGCTCTCAAAGTATTATGAGCCTTTGAATTTTTTAAATTATTTAAAGTCTCAATTTCTAAGCTTTTTACATCAGTAATTAAATTATTCATAAATTTTTCCGATAACCATTAATTATCGGAATACATATATTAGATGATTTTTGATGTCAATAGTTTAAATTAAAAAAATATGGGTTCAATTGATGGAGAAATTCCTGCTTTATGGTTTCTAATTAGTTCGATTGGTTTTGTTATTTTAACGTTTATACAATATAGAAATACCGGTAAGAGCTTTAACACAATATTTTTGTCTATAATGGCAATAATATTTTTTATTAGTTATATAATTTTACTAATCCCACACTAGAAAAGTTATTAACATAACCTGTTGAAAAGTAAGTAAATTCAACAATTAAGTGATACCTTATTTAAAATAAATGTTGTAGAGTGATTTTAACTTAAGAGGCAACTCTTAACTGGCCAGCCAGAGAAAGGCCGAGAGGCTCAAGTCTGGAGGGCAGAAAACCCTGTAAAGCAGCGCTAAACATATGGGGTGGTAGGTTCGGCGGTAGCGCATACAACGACGAACCATAAAATTCTGATCTTTACACCTTAAAAAGTGTAAAGTATCAGGGTTTTTTTTTATGAAAAAATTCTCCCCTACTAAATTTCAACTAAAAGTCTGGAAATATCTTAAAACTATACCAAAAGGTAAAGTAAAAACCTATAAAGAAGTAGCTGTCGGCGTAAAAAGCCCTAAATCAGCTCGTGCTGTAGCTAATGCTTGTGCTAAAAACCCATATGCTCCTAAAATACCTTGTCATAGGGTGATTAGATCTGATGGAGCTCTTGGGGGCTATTCTGGTAAAGGTGGAATTAAGCAAAAACTCAGATTACTAAAATCTGAAAAGGTAGTAATTTAGCTATATTTTAAGGACTTTTTACGAAAAAAAAATCAGTAAAATCAACATTTTTTTATCATTTTATATGTTTCCCTCTTAAATAGTATATTTCACCCTTCAGTTGTGCCATATACAAGCTTATAGCCAAAATAGACCCCTCTATGGCCGTTTAAATGGCATATTCAATTAGTGCATCTCTCTACTATTCAACAATATCAACATTTTTAGCTTTCCTAATTTACAAATTATTTCATGATCATAATGTTAAAAAAACCCTTATTTTAAACAATTATTTAATTTTTTTCATAATTAGCAAAAAATCCAAACAATTATTTAGTAAATAAATGTATTTTAATTTTAAATAATTCAAAATAATCTAATAATGATATTATTTATTCTATTAATAAAATGTAATAAATACAATAATTTACTATATATACTTAATGCAATACTTTATATATTAGTAAATAAATATTACCTATTATTTAACTTTTTGGAGAAAATTCTCTCTTCTTGAAATATAAATTCCACTTAATATGATAATAAATAATCCTAAGAAGGTCCAATTATCAGGAAAATCGCTAAAAAAATAATACCCTATAATGATATTTGTAATGATTTCAAAATAGCTGAATGGAGCTAGTTTAGAGGCATCAGCGTATTTCAAAGATAGAATAAGAAATAAATGGCCTATACATGCAAATATACCAATAGCTGCCATCATAGACCACTGGTTTATAGTAGGTTTAACCCAAACGAATGGCATTACTGTAGATATAATTATGGCCCCTACTAAGCCAGTTAACAATAAAGTTAATAAAGGATTGTCTGAACTACTTAGTTTACGAGTTATAATTAAATAAAAGCCGTACATTACACCTGTACCAAGTGCTGCTAAACTCGCGATGTTTATCTCTAAAAAACCAGGTCGAATAACAACTAAAGATCCTACAAATCCAATAATTACTGCTGACCACCTCTTGAAACCTACTTTTTCCTCTAAAAAAATTGGAGAAAAAGCAGTGACTATTAATGGGGCAATAAATGCTAAAGTTAAAGCTTTAGCTAAAGATATAACTGAAATAGCATAAAAAAAACAAATGTTAGCACTTAATAATATTAAACCTCTAATAAACTGTAATTTAGGTTTATCAGTCCAAACTAAATTTTGCCTAAAAAATAAAAACATTATTGGTAGAGTGAATACAACAGTAAAAAAATATCTTGCCCAAGTAATTTGTAAAACTGGAAGGTCTGAACTTAAATATTTAGCAAAACCGTCCATTATAGGAAGCATTACCCATGCTAATAGGTTAAAAATAATAGCCTTCATTTAGCTACGATATAGGTTAATTAAAGTACTTTAAAGCAAAGAATACGACTAAAGGTATAGTTATAAATGACATTAAAGTAGATACCACAATCATGCTAGCAACATTATCAACTATTTTTTTTGGAGAGTAAATTGATCCGACAAGATAATTCAAAATTGCACTTGGCATAGAACATTGAATAAGCAGAACACCTGCTGCAAATCCCTCTAATTCAAAATATAAAATTAGTAGATAGCCTATTATGGGTCCTAAAATCACACGACCAATAGAAGAAAATATTGCTTTATTAAGAGAAAAAACTTTTAATCTTGTAAGAGCTATTCCTAAAGACATTAAAATTAAAAAAATCGTGGCATACATAAGTAGAAAAGTAGTATTTTCAACAAAAGCAGGGATTCTCAAGTCATAATAAAGAAGTGAAACTGACAAGATAATAGCATAAAAAGGAGGGCTTTTAATAATTACATCAATACTAAATTTTCTATCAGCTAGAAAAACACCGAGTGTAAAGTGACATAATATAATTAAAGCAGAAATTGCAGCGGAAACGCCTAATCCTTGAGAACCATAAGCAAATAAACATATTGGTAAACCCATATTTCCAGTATTAGGCATTATAAAAGGAGGTAATTCTCTTATTATATCTTTAGTATTTTGAATAAATAAAAAGACAATACCTACAACGGAAAACCCAACTATAGCTATTAAGTAATACCAAAAATAATCTTTGAAAATATAAAATGAGATATTAACAGGATTAAGGGCGTAAATTATCATTGCAGGAGTGCCCACATTAGCTGCAAAGTTAGTAATGAATGCAGTATCAATTTTAGGGTTTTTCTTACCTAAATAATATCCAATTCCAACTACAAAAAAAACAGGAAATAAAACTTCAAAAAGTTTTAAATAAATTTCCATTAATTAAAAATTCTAATTAATGTTGGTGATTTTAATATATATTTATCTTTATTAATCATTTTTAGGCATCTCTGAATATTTAACTCAACAGTACTGTGTGTAATCATCACTATTGTAGCTTTTTTAGATTTTTGACTAGGTGTTTGAATTAATCTTTTTATAGAAATATTAAATTTTGCCAATTTATCAGTGATTTTTGACATAACACCTGGAACATCTTTAACCTCAAATCTTAAATACAAAGAGTTAGAATAATTATTTAAATTATAAGATCTTAATTTTTTTTGTTTACTATAAGAAATACCAAAAGGTTTTTTAATACCTCCTTTTAAAATTGAGAGTAAATCAGATAATAATGATGAAGAAGTTGCTTCTGGTCCTGCTCCTTCGCCTTGAAGTATATTTACACCTACAGGTTTTCCCTTAAGGATTATTGCATTCATTACACCATTAACATTACCTATGTAGGATTTCTTATTAACAAGACATGGATGAACTCTTTCAAAAAGTTTACCATTTATTAATTCTGTTAAACCTAATAATTTAATTCTCATTCCCAGTTGATTAGAAATTTTAATATCTTTTAAGTCAATATTCTCTATACCTTCCATCAAACACTTGTTTAAAGATATTTTAGAATTAAAACTTAGTGAAGATAATATTCTAACTTTTGCTAAAGCATCATATCCATTTAAATCTAATTTTGGATTACCTGGTTCAGCATATCCCAATTTTTGTGCCTTAGTTAATACTTCTTTAAAATTAAGATTGGAATTTTCCATTTCTGACAAAATATAATTTGTTGTACCATTTAAGACTCCTGAAACTTTAGTGATTTTATTTGTAGCAAGACCTTCTTTTATAGTTTTGAGTATTGGGATACCTCCAGCAACGGAAGCTTCAAATTCTAAGTTGACATTGTTAATTTCAGCAACTTTACCCAATTTATTTCCATGTTTTGCAATTAAAGCTTTATTTGGCGTTATTACATGTATTTTATTTTTTAAAGCTGTTTCAACTATTTTTTTTGATATGCCGTCAGGCTGACCGATTACTTCAAAAATTAAGTCTGGTTTAAGATTAATTATTTTAAGTGGGTTAGAATAAAATATATTTTTATTTATTTTATATTTTCTTTTTTTATTTCGATTTTTAGCCGATATACCAATTATTTTTATTTTTTTTCCTGTTTTAATTAAAATATCTTTCTTTTTTAAATTTAGTTCTTGATACAAATAATTTCCAATTTGACCTAGACCAATTATTCCTATTTTAAAAGTTTTGCTCATTTATTTATCGATATTTGGATAAGGGGTATTAATTGCATATTCTTCAAGCTTTATTTTAAATTCCTCAATAGTCATATTATTCGAAAAATTTAACGTAGATATATTTATTTTATTATTATCATTAACATAAGTACATCCACTCATTAAAAAAAATAATATTAGTATTTTTTTCATTTTAATCCTTCATTAATATTAAAATTATATAAGATATTCATGTTTTGAATACCTTGCCCTCCTCCACCTTTTATCAAATTATCAATTGAGGAAAGTAAAATAACTTTATTTTTAAATTTTGTTTTACATACTGAAATCTTACAATAATTTGAGTTAATTACGTCATTAGTGCTAAGCAATGAGTTTAATTTTAAAATTTTTACAAATTTATGCTTCTTGTAAAAATTATATAAAGTTTTATGTATTTTTTTAACTTGTACTTTTTTATTTAAATCTAAATATATGGTACTTAAAATTCCTCTAAACATTGGAGAAAGATGAGGAGTAAAAATATATTTAAATTTTTGATTAGTGTATTTGCTAATCATTTGTTCAATTTCTGAATTATGTCTATGGAAGCCAACACCATATGCACTCAATGATTCATATAAATTTTTGTCTTTGTTAACTTTATGTACGTTTCTTCCAGCTCCAGAAAATCCAGATTTAGAATCAATTATTATATTATCTATTTTTATTAATTTTTTTTTTATTAATGGAATTAAAGGAAGTAATATTGAAGTAGGATAGCATCCAGGGCATGCAATTATCTTAAATTTCTTAATTTCTTTACCAGTAATTTCAGGTAAAGCATAAATAGCATTTTTTATCTTGCTTCGAGCTCTATGTTTTTGTTTATACCACTTTAAATATTCTAATGCTTTTTCTAGTCTAAAATCAGCAGCTAAATCTATTAGAGTATTTTTGTTTAAAAGATGTTTAGATATATCTTGAGCTTCACCATTTGGTAATGCTGTAAAAATTATATCAACATCTTTTAAAAATTTTTTATTAAATTTAACAATTTTAGGTAAATTTTTATTAATAAAAGATTTATCGTAATGAGAAATATCTTTACCAACCGAAGTATTGCCACATAAATATTTTACATTGATATGACGATGTTTTATTAATAATTTTATTAATTGAACACCAATATATCCAGTTGAACCGGCTAATAAAACGTTAAGTTTAGACATTTTTTATTATAACAGTTTAAAAATAAAAAAAAATTATCTTTTAGAAAATTGAAAGCTTCTTCTAGCTTTTCTTCTACCAGGTTTTTTTCTTTCTACAGCTCTTGAATCTCTGGTAGTTAATTTTTCTGTTTTTAAAGTAGCTTTAAGATTTTCGTCAAACATTATTAAAGCTTTCGATATTCCATGAACCAATGCACCTGCTTGGCCTGTATGTCCACCACCACTAACATTGCATCTTACATCATAAGAAGTCGATTGATTAATAATTTCAAAAGGTCTAGTGACTTGCATTTTATGGTTTTCACTTACAAAATATTTATCATAAAGTTTGCCATTTACATAAATTTTGCCTGTTCCTTTTTTTACCCAAACTTTTGCTATTGATTTTTTTCTTCTTCCTGTAGCGTATTTACTATCTTTTAAATCTATTTTTAATTTAGATTTTTTTGATGAAGTTTGAGATAATTCCATATTTAATTTCTTATAATATTTTTGTTATTCAAATTACTTATTTCAATTACTTTAAGATTTTGAGCTGAATGAGGATGTTTGTTCCCTGTATAAATCTTTAATTTTGTAAGTTGTTTTTTTCCTAATACTCCAGTAGGCAACATTCTTTTAACGGCTAATTTTAATGTTTCTCCTGGTTTTTTTTTAGATAGCTTTTCTGGTGTAATTTCTTTAATACCTCCAGGATAGCCAGTATGTCTATAATATTTTTTGTTTTGAAATTTTTTTCCAGTAAATTTTATTTGCTCTATATTTTTAACCACTACAAAATCTCCATCATCCATATGAGGAGTAAAAGTAGTTTTATTTTTTCCACGAATTATTTTTGATATTACTGTAGCAAGTCTTCCGACAACTACATTTTTTGCATCTATTTCATACCAATCCGAGGATAACTGGTCTTTTTTCAAGAATTTTGTCATTGTGCGAGGATTAATACTATTATTAATTGCAAAGTCAATTTGATATTTGCCTTGTAAAATAGATCCAATATGTTAAAAATGAAGTGCCGATTTGATCCTATTGCGGGCATATAACTGCTAAAAAGGAATTTTTCATTTTTTAATCGGTAGGTATTTGAACTGTATTGTGCGCCTTACATTAAGTTAAAGCACTAAAAAAGGAGTAATAATGAGTACAAAAAGAAATAATCCAGAAACTATAGCCATACATGGTGGAGATTACAGAAGTGATCCTACAACAAATGCTGTTGCGGTTCCTATCTATAGAACTACTTCGTATCAATTTAATAGTGTTGATCATGCGGCAAACCTCTTCGCATTAAAAGAGTTTGGTAATATTTATACAAGAATAATGAATCCAACAAATGATGTACTGGAAAAAAGAATTGCTGAACTAGAAGGTGGTTTGGCTTGTTTAACAGTATCATCTGGACAAACAGCATCAGCTTTTTCAGTGTTAAATGTTGCTCAGGCAGGAGATAATATTATTAGTTCAACTGATCTTTATGGAGGAACTGTATCTTTATTCACTCATACTTTAAGTAAGCTTGGTATTGAAATAAGATATGCGGACCCAAAAGACCCTAAAAACTTTGAAAAAACAATAGATGATAAAACTAGAGCTTTTTATGGAGAAACTTTACCTAATCCATATCTAAGAGTATTTCCAATTAAAGAAGTTTCTGACATAGGTCGAAAATATAACATACCTTTAATAATGGACAACACTGCTGCTCCAGTAATATGTAGACCAATAGAACATGGTGCTGCTGTAGTAGTGCACTCTCTGACAAAATATATTGGAGGACACGGCACAGCTGTAGCAGGAAGTATTGTAGATAGTGGTAATTTTGATTGGACAGCAGATCCTAAAAGACAACCATTATTTAATAAACCTGATGCTAGTTATAAAGGAGCTATTTGGGGTAAAGTTGTACCTGAACTTACGGGAGCTAATATTCCATTTGCAGTTAGAGCTAGAGTTTGCTTATTAAGGGATTTGGGTTCAGCTTGTTCACCAGATAATGCTTTTGCCATTATTCAAGGACTTGAAACTGTTCCTTTAAGAATGAAACAACATTGTGAAAATGCTCAAAAAGTCCTAGAGTATTTAAAAAAACATAAAGAAATAACAAGAGTAATTTATTCTACTGAACATGATAAACCTCTAGCAGACAGGGCCAAAAAATATCTCAATGGAGGAAATGGTCCAATGATTGGAATTGAATTAAAAGGTGGTTTTGATGCTGGTAAAAAATTTATAGAATCTTTAAAAATGTTTTATCATGTAGCGAATATAGGAGATGCTAGAAGTTTAGCTATTCATCCAGCTAGTACAACTCATAGTCAATTAAATGAAGAGGAGCTTGCTGCTTCAGGAGTTACTCAAAGTTATGTTAGATTATGTATTGGTTTGGAGCATATTGATGATATTATTGAGGATTTAGATCAAGCCTTAAATAAATCATCAAAAGGTGCTTTAAAAGCTGTCAGTTAGAATTTAAGTATAAGAAATAAACTGACGAACTGACTAAAAATATTGAACTTATTTGGTGCATAGATGCAATATAAATTCCTGCACCAAATATTAATGTTAATATGCCCAATAAAATTTGAATAATCAAAAATAAACCTACAAAATTTATTGCTGGATATAAATATCTTAATTTCATTTCGTAAATTCTAAATAAAATAAAAATATAAAAAATTAATATCGCATAGGCTAAATTTCTATGCATAAATTGAACTAAAGATGGTTCACTAAATGCTGAAAGTTTAAGAATATTAATAATTTTATTATCATCAGGAAAATACGAATTACCCATTAAAGGCCAGGAGTTATATATTTGACCGGCGTCCATTCCAGAAACAAAAGCACCAATAATAATTTGACAATATATAAAAATTAAAAAAAGAAATGCTATATAGAAATTAAACTTTTTATTTAAATTTTTTTGAATTTTCAGATTAAAAAAATTCCATAAAATTAATGATATTATAATAAAAGCTATAATCAAATGAACTGATAATCGGAAATGACTTACATCTACTCTATCGACTAAACCACTGGAGACCATGTACCACCCAATAAATCCTTGAAAACATATTAAGAAAAAAATTAAATATAAATTAATTAACTTTTTATATCCTTCTTTAAATGTAAAAAAAATTAAAGGTATTAAATAAAATATTCCTATAAGTCTTCCCAAAAATCTATGAGCCCATTCCCACCAAAAAATTATTTTAAACTCCTGCAATGTCATAGAATAATTTTGTTCCTTAAATTCAGGTATCTCTTTATATAAATTAAAATAATTATCCCAATCAGTAGTATTTAAAGGCGGTAAAAAACCAGAGAAAAGTTGCCACTCAGTAATTGATAAACCAGAATCAGTTAGTCTTGTCAAACCTCCTACGATAATCATTATTGAAATAATCCAAAACATAGTGGCTAACCAAAAAGAAATATAATTTTTTATAACATTATTTTCTATGTACATACTGAAATAAATATAATAATTATACTTTAATCCAACAGAATAAATGTCGCCAAAAAACTTAATTAAATTAAAAAAAATAAGAAAAAATTTAGATAAATTAGATAATTCTTTTTTAAAGTTAGTTAAAAAAAGAACTATTTTAGTAAATCAAGTTCTCAAATTAAAGGAAAATAAAAACCAAATTGTAGACAATAAAAGAATTAAGTTCATTCTTGATCAAATAAGAAAAAAATCAATAAAAAATAAAATTGATCCTAGAATTACTAATCGAATATGGAAAAATATGATTTGGTCTTATATAAATTATGAAAGAAATAATTTTAAAAAAAAATAATTATTTACTGTGAGGTGGCAATTTTTTTTCAACAAAAATTTCATGTTTTCTTGTTGAAGGGTTATATTTTTTAGCTTTTAACTTTATCTTAGCTTTTTCTCCACCAGCAGGTTTTTTTACATAATAAAAAAAATGACTATCAGGTTTTTCCTCAGGTACTAATCTAACTTTAATATGCGTTTTTTTTGCCATTTACTTATTTATTTTTAGTTCTTTTATAATTTTAGAAATCTTATTAATTTTATATTTTAAATTAGTAGCACTTATAAATTTATTTGAAATTTCGTCAAGTTCATTTGATTGCGTTGTATTTAGTAGTTTTTTAACACCTTTGATTGTCATACCTTTGTCTTTTAATAAAAATTTAATTTTTTTTAATAAATCAATATTTTTCTGATCATAATATCTTCTATTTCCTTTTAAAATTTTTGGTTTAATTTGTTTAAATTCTTTCTCCCAAAAACGAATTGTATATGTAGAGAGAGATTTATACTTTTTATCTTTTAAATCTAGTATTTTAGCAACTTCACCAATTGTTCTATAAGCTTGTTCAGATTTATCACTCATTTTTAAGGTTAACAAATTCTTTAAATTCTCTTGAAGGTTTAAATAAAACTACATTTCTCTTTGATATAATTTTTTTTTCCTTTGTTTTAGGATTTCTTCCTATTCTAGCCTTTTTTTCTCTAATAAAAAAAGTTCCAAAATTTGAAATTTTTAATTTTTTTTCTTTTTTTAAATTTTCAACTATTGTTTTAAAAAAATCTTCAATCAAATTTTCTGAAATTTTTTTAGAAAAACCAATTTGCATATAAATTAAATTAACTAAATCTTTTTTAGTTAAGTTAATTCTCATAATTAAATATTATTTTTAATTTTTTCTATTAAATTACCTTTAATTATTCTACTACAAACATCAAGAGAATTCGAAAATCCAATAAAATCAATTCCTCCATGGCTTTTAACGACAGGAGAGTCTAAGCCTATAAAAATAGCGCCATTATAAAGTCTAGGATCTAATCTTTTTTTAAATTTCTTTAAATTTGAATAATTTAACAAAGATGTAAATTTTCCTATTAAATTTCCTCCAAGTGCATTTTTTAATTCATTAGTTATAAAGTTTGCAGTACCTTCAGCAGTTTTTAAAGCTACATTGCCTGTAAAACCATCAGAAACTATAACATTAACATCACCATTCATTAACTTATCACCTTCAATATATCCAGAAAAATTAAAATCTTTAATTTGCTTATCATTTAAAATTTTAAAAGTTTCTTTAATTATTTCATTACCTTTTAATTCTTCTGAACCTATATTTAATAATGCAAGATTTGGAATATCAAAATACAAAGATCTATATAATGAAGCTCCCATAATACTAAAATCAAACAAATTTTTTGAGCTACATTCTACATTAGCGCCAAGATCCAATACTACGCTCATTCCTTTTTTATTTGGCCATAAAGCTGATAATGCGGGTTTATCAATATTTTCAATCATTTTTAAATTTAACTTTGAGATTACAAGTAACGCTCCTGTGTTACCTGCCGATATAACTATGTCTGATTCTTTGTTTTTTACACTTTCTATTGCAAGCCACATACTTGTATCTTTACCTCTTTTGGCCGCTTCTAAAGGACTGTCCTCACTATTTACTTTGTTAAAAGTATTAATAATTTCATAATTTTTTATATTAACTTTTGTATCTATTAAACTTTCAATTTTATTTTTGTCGCCAAAAATTTTATAGTAATTGTTATCATTTGATAAATGATTATGAATAATGCCATCTATAACTTTTTTAGGTGAATTGTCACCACCCATTGCATCTACTGCAATTTTTACCATTTCAGACATATAATAATTATAATTTATTCTTTGGGATCTAAAATTTGACGACCTTTATACATCCCTGTTTTAAAATCTATATGATGAGAAAGTCTATACTCACCTGATTTTTTATCTTCAACTACATTTTTAGTAGAAAATCTCATATTTTTAGACCTTCTCATTCCTGTTCTTGATGGTGTTTGTTTACGTTTTGGAACTGCCATAATTAGTGAGTACTTACACTTTTTAAATAAGATTTCAAAGTATTTTTTGAAAGAACTAGTTGAAAATTATCAAAATAATCAACTAAATAGTCAATATAATCAAAATTATTTAAAAATAACGAAATTTTTTTTTCTTTTTCATCGACTTTAAGTTCATTCCAGAAATGTATTTCTGAAACAATAGCATGAAAAGTATTTATATAGTCTTTCATTTTTTTGTTTATAGATTGATCACCATAACCTATCTCTCTAATACTTAATTCTATGTGTCTAAAATTAAAATCATATATTTCCTGAAGAGTTTTTTCATTTTCAGATTTTTTAAATTCTTTTAAAAAAAAAGCAAAATGTATTAAAAATAATAGTAATCGATCAGAAAATTCATCTTGTTTTTTAATTAATCCTTTATAAAGAATCTTATTTGTGGTTAATTTGATTAAATTATTATAAAGATTTAGATAATCAGTATCCATGAAAAATGTATTTATACTAACTATACTATTATTAGCAAGTTGTTCATTAAATAAAGTAGTTCAACATCATGGGGTTCATAATTTAGAAAAAAAACAAACAAAACTAAAAACGAATTATACAAATAGAAATGATATAATTAAAATAATAGGTCCTCCATCAACAAAAAGTACATTCGATAATGATGTATATATATATATTGAGAGAAAAACTAGTAGTTCAAGTTTAACTAAATTAGGTAAAAAAAAACTTATAATTAATAACGTATTAATACTGGAAATTGATAATTCTGGAATTTTGTTAAGTAAAAAATTCTACAACAAAGAAGATATGAATGATATTAAGTTTGACAATGATCAAACAGGAATTAATTATTCAAAAAAATCTTTTGTATATAATTTCTTGTCTTCTTTAAGACAGAAAATTGATGATCCTCTTGGTAAAAAGAGGATCAAGAATTAATTATCCAGCTATTACAGCTAAAAGCAATAAAGCAACAATATTTGTAATTTTTATCATTGGGTTTACGGCAGGACCGGCTGTATCTTTATAAGGATCTCCAACAGTATCACCGGTTACGGCTGCTTTATGAGCTTCTGAACCTTTTCCACCATGATTGCCATCTTCAATAAATTTTTTTGCATTATCCCAAGCTCCACCACCAGCTGTCATTGAAACTGCTACAAAAAGTCCAGTTATGATAACACCTAATAGCATTGCACCCACAGCGGCTAAAGCAGCTACTTGACCACCAATTGATAAAATTACAAAATAGAGAACTATTGGTGAAAGCACAGGTAATAACGATGGAATTATCATTTCTTTAATTGCTGCTACTGTAAGCAAATCTACTAATTTAGCATAATCAGGTTTTTGTTTTTTTTTCATGATACCCGGATACTTTTTAAATTGCCTTCTAACTTCTACAACTACAGCGCTCCCTGCTCTACCTACTGCTTGCATTCCCATGGAGCCAAATAAGTAAGGTAACATTCCACCAATTAACAAGCCTACAACAACATAAGGATTTGACAAATCGAAAGTTACAACAATTCCTTCTAAAGATGATCCTGCTACTTTTGAAAAATGTTTAATATCTTCAGTATAAGCGGCAAATAAAACTAAAGCTCCTAATCCTGCAGATCCTATGGCATAACCTTTTGTAACAGCTTTAGTAGTATTGCCAACAGCATCCAATGCGTCAGTCGTTTTTCTTACTTTTTTATCTAAATTTGACATCTCAGCAATTCCACCAGCATTATCTGTAACTGGACCATAAGCATCTAAAGCGACTACCATTCCAGCTAAAGCTAACATAGTAGTAACTGCTATAGCTATGCCAAAAAGTCCTGCTATAAAGTTGGTAATTAAAATACCTGCAACAATAATTAACGCAGGAATAGCAGTAGCTTCCATTGATACAGCTAATCCTTGGATTACATTGGTTCCATGACCAGTTGTTGAAGATAATGCAACAGATTTAACAGGTCTATAACTTGTTCCAGTATAATATTCCGTGATCCAAATTAATAAACCTGTAATAACTAGTCCTATTACTCCACAATAGTATAAACTCATACCGTTAAAAGTTTTGTCGTTTACAGTATATTCATTAGTAAAACCAATGACATAATCTGTAACGGGCCATAAAATTGCTAATGAAGATATAGCTGAAACTATAAAGCCTTTATATAAAGCATTCATTACATTATTATTTTTTCCAAGTTTTACAAAAAAAGTTCCAATGATAGAAGTTAATAAGCAAGCTGCACCAATTGTTAATGGGTATATCATCATGTTTAAGTCACCGACAAAAAAGATTGATGACAAAACCATTGTCGCAACAATTGTAACTGCGTAAGTTTCAAATAAATCAGCAGCCATGCCTGCACAATCACCCACATTATCACCAACATTGTCAGCAATTACTGCAGGATTTCTAGGATCATCTTCTGGAATTCCTGCTTCAACTTTACCAACTAAATCAGCACCTACATCAGCACCTTTAGTGAAAATTCCACCTCCTAGTCTCGCAAAAATAGAAATTAATGATGCACCGAAACCTAAAGCAACAAGGGCATTCACTATTTCTCTTTCGTCAATATTAAATTTAAGTAATAAATAATAATAAACCGCTATAGCTAATAACGCTAATCCTGCAACTAACATTCCAGTAACAGCACCAGATTTAAAAGCTACTGAAAGACCCTGTGCTAAACCTTTTCTTGAAGCTTCGGCTGTTCTTACATTTGCTTCTACAGAAACCAACATACCAACATATCCAGCAATCCCAGATAAAGATGCACCAATTAAATAACCAAGACCAACTAAAGGGCTGAATGCAATACTTACTATAACCAAAACAACTGCTCCAACAATAGAAATTGTTTTATATTGTCTTGTAAGATAAGCTTTTGCTCCAATTTGAATTGCTGAAGCAATGTCTTGCATCTTGGTATTTCCAGGGCTTGAATTAAGAATATTTTTTCCAGTTAAAAATCCATAAACAATGGATAATAAACCAGCTCCAATTGTATATAATAAAATAGTTTCGACGGTCACGTTCATATAAACCTTAAGTTATTGGTTGTTAATTTTTTAAGCCCGGACAATACAAAAAAAGATAAAAAAGACAATAAATAACTTTTAAAAGTTATGAATATAACCTTTATTTTTGAGTACTATTTGTGCACCTTTTTCATCAATTATAGCTGATCTTTTTTTACTAGATATTATTTTGCCAATTTTAGAAATTTTTATTCTTAAAATTTTAGAAATTTTTGCAATGATTCTTGCTTTCTTAGATGTTGCTGTAAATATTATCTGATAATCATCACCATTAGATATCAAGTTAAGTTTCTTAAGTTTTTTAATTTTAATTAATTTTTTTAAGGGATTTGATATAGGTATTTTATCTAGATCTAACAGAAAGGATAAATTTTGCTTATTAAGCATTTTTTCTAAATCAGTTATTATACCATCAGATACATCAATAGAAGTATTGGCCAACTTTACTAGATGTTTAGTTAGATCTAGATGAATATCTGGTTTATAATATTTGTTAATAAAATAATTAGCTAAATTTTTTCTAATTTTGATTTTATTTTTTAAAATTTTAAGACCTATAAAACTATCACCTAAATTACCAGTAACATAAATATCATCATTTAATTTGGCTTTATTTCTATAAATAATTTTATTTGAATAACCTAAAGACATTATAGTAAAGCTTAATTGGTTTGAAAAAGTAGTATCGCCACCACTTAATTTAATTTTATATTTTTTTTGTTCTTCATGAATTGATTTTGAAATTTTATACAAATTTTTTTTTGTAAATGTTTTTTTATTACCTGATCCTGAGATAAAATAAAATTTTGGTTGTACTCCTTTGCAAACTAAATCTGATATAGAAGATCTTAAAATTTTTTTTAAAACAAGATCTGGATTTTTAAAATCAACAAAATGATTTCCTATATTATATGTATCGATAGAGATTATAATACCTTTTTTATAATCAAAAAAAACATCGTCGTTTAAATCTAAAGAAAATTTATTATTTTTAGATAATTTTGAAAAATAATTTTTAATTATTTCAAATTCATGCATTGTTATTTCTTAACTTTTTTCCAACATTATCTAATAAAGCATTAAGATATTTGGTTTGTGAATCTTCAAGAAAATAATTAGATGAATTTAAGTATTCTTTAATGATTATATTAATTGATGTATTTGGTTTATACATTAATTCATAAGTTGCTGCTCTCAAAATAGTCTGAAAAACTTTGTCTAGATTTTTAAAAACAAATTTATTTCCAAGTTTATTATTTAATTCATCTAAAATAAGTTCGTTTCTCTCTATGGTACCTAATACGATATCTTTTATAAACTTTTTAAATCTATGTTTAGGGAAATCTAAATCATTACTTTCATTGTAAAATTTTCCATATAATTTTTGAATAATAATCACTCTTGGATTATTTTTAGGATTAAAATGTGTTCTCATTTTTGAGACAAAATAGAAATTACTGCTTTAGCTGCATCAGCACCTTTTTCTTTTCTAGCTTTAGCCTGGCTCATATTCAAACATGTTATTATACCATTTCCTATAGGTTTTTTGTTCATTATAGCTAAATCCATAATAGCATTAGAAGATGCTTGTGAAATAAAATTAAAATGTGGAGTTTGTCCTTTTATTACGCATCCTAAGGCAATAAATGCATCGTATTTTTTTATATTTTTAGAAATAGTAACAGGAATTTCAAAAACACCAGGAACTTTAATAATTTTAACTCTAGATGATTTTGGAATAAATTTTAAAGCACTTTTTAACAAACCATCTGAAATATTTTTATAATAATCAGCAATTACAATTAGATATTTTTTTTTCATTAAATTAATTCCTGTTTTTTAATTTTAATACCATAGCCATCTAAACCAATAACTTTTTTTGGAGATTTAGTAATTAATATCATATTTTTAATTTTTAAATCTTTAATTATTTGAGCCCCTATTCCATAATTTCGGATAAGTTTATCATTACCTTTTTTATAGAACTCTCTATATTTATAATCTTTAAGAGTTTGAGTTACAGACTTTAGGTTAGTATCTTTAATAAATACTAATACACAATTTTGATGTTTTTTAAAATATTTCAAAGTTTTATTAAATGAATTAGGTAATTTTTGATTAATTAAGTAATTTTGAACTACATTAGACGAAATCACCCTTACTCTTGGAATGATGCCTCTTTTAGTATTTCCTTTAATTAAAGCAAAATGCTCTGATCCATCTAATATATTTTCATATATTTTAATTTTATATTTTTGATTTTTAACAACAATAAAGCTTTGCTTTTTTAATCTAATCAATTTTTCTTTTTTTAATTTATAAGCAATTAGATCTTCAATTTTTCCAATTTTAAGTTTATGTTTTTTTGCAAAATTGAATAAATCTTGTCCTTTAGCCATAGTCCCATCTTCATTCATAATTTCGCATATTACTGCAGAATTATTTTTCTTAGCTAATTTTGAAATATCAACAGAAGCTTCTGTATGACCTGCCCTAACAAGAACACCGCCATCTTTTGCTATAATTGGAAAAACATGACCTGGAGATACAATATCATTTTTATTTACATTTCTTTTAGAGGCAATCTTTATAGTTCTAGCTCGGTCTTTAGCAGATATTCCAGTAGTAATTCCTTTTTTTGCTTCAATAGATATAGTAAAAGCAGTCTTATTTCTGGATAAGTTAATTGGTGACATAAGTGATAAATTTAATCTCTTAGCCTGTAAACTGTCTAATGCTAGACAGATTAATCCCCTACCGTACTTAGCCATAAAATTTATATTTTTTGAATTTGTATCAGATGTTGAAATTACTAGATCTCCTTCATTTTCCCTTTTTTCATCATCAACTAAAATGAACATTTCACCTTTTTTAGCAATTTTAATAATTGTTTCTATTGATGAGTAATTACTTTTTGGCATTTAAAAAATTTTTAACGTATTTTGAAAGAATATCTATTTCTATATTAATTAAGCTACCTTTTTTAACTTTTGATAAGTTGGTTAATTTAAAGGTATGAGGTATTACCCAAATTTGAAAACCTTTTTTTGTTTTTTTTGATACGGTTAAAGAAATTCCATTGATACAAATGGAGGCTTTTTCAATAATATTTTTTCTTTCTTTTGAATTAATTTCAAAGTCAAAAATATAGGATCTATCAATCTTTTTTACACTTAACGTTTTACCAGTTGTATCAATATGTCCCTGGCATATGTGTCCTGAAATTTTTTGACCATACTTAAGTGGTAACTCCAAATTTATTATGTCATTTATCTTTAAATGTTTAAATCTAGATCTTTTTACTGTTTCGTTAGATAAATAAAATTCCATAATCTTATTTTTAATCTTAATTAAAGTTAAACATACTCCATCACATGAAACGGAAACTCCTATGTCTTTGGAGCTTATTTTTAGATCTGATTTTACAAAAATATTTATACCTTTAGATCTTTTAGATATTTTTTTAATCAAGCCCTTATTAAATATAATTCCATTAAACATTTTATTTTTTATAGATTGTAATATTATCTTTGATTAATTTAGAGCTAATCTTAAATTTTTTTTTATACTTTTTATTAAGAATTCCTAAAGAAGTAAAACTCTGATTTATTTTACTTTTTCGTAAGATTTTTGGACTTTGAAATAAATAAAACGTATCAATAATTTTCTTTTTAATCAAGTTTTTGGTAATTTTATCACCTCCTTCAACTAGTAAATTTCTTGTTCCTAAAATAAATAATTTTTTTAAGACAATTTTTAAATCCAATAATCCTCTATTATTTAATTTGGTTTTAATTAAAGTTACTCCTTTTTTCTTCAAAATATTAATTTTTTTAATATTTGACTTATTATAAAATAAAAACGTATTATTTTTTTTGGTTGATTTAAAAATATAGCTTTTTAAATTAATTTTTAAACTTCTATCTAAAATTATTCTTTTTGGTGAAAATCTCTCAAAATCTTTTAATCTACAATTTAGTCTAGGATTATCTATATTAAGAGTTTTACTTGAAATCAATATAGAGTCATTTTTATAACGTAAATAATGACTTATTTTATCTGAGTTTTTATCAGTTATTCTTTTTGATCCTTTACTATAAATTAACTTATTTTTTGAAACTGCAATTTTGGCAGTTACATAAGGTAATTTAGTAGTTCTATTTTTAATATATGAGGCATATAAATCTTTAGCATCTTTTTTTAAGAGACCTCTTTTAACTTTAATCTTTTTACTTGATAAAATTTTTAAACTCTTTCCTTTGACTCTCTTATCTATATCTTCCATTGAGTAAATTAATTCACTAATACCACTTTTAATTATACTCTTTGTGCAAGGTGGAGTTTTTCCATAATGATTACAAGGTTCAAGTGTTACATACATTTTTGAACCTTCCAATTTCTCAATGGAATTCTTTATTGCATGATCCTCAGCATGTGGTCTTCCATTAAATCCAGTTTGACCAATAGAAATAATTTTATCATCTTTTACAATCAAGCAACCTACTGACGGATTCTCAGCTGTTAAACCTTTTCGAGCACTTGCTAAATTCAAAGCAAGTGACATATATTTTTTATCTTTTAATGTAAATTTATCTCTTTTTGTAGACATCTATTTTGTCCACAAATTGTACAAAATCTTTTTCTTCTCTAAAATTTCGATAAACTGAAGCAAATCTAACATAAGCTACAGGATCAAGTTCTTTTAAACCTTCCATGACCATTGTCCCAATTGTATTTGTTGAAATTTCGTTTTGACCAAGTTCTTCTAATGCTCTTGAAATTTTACTTATAAATTTTTCAACAGTTTCTGTATCTAAAGGTCTTTTTTTTAAAGCTATATAAATAGATTTTGCTAGTTTATCTCTATCAAAAACAGATTTTCTTCCATTTTTTTTAAGTACCATCAATGCTCTATATTGAATTCTCTCAAAAGTCGTAAATCTCTCTCCACATTCACACAATCTTCTTCTACGTATAGCTGTACCATCTTCAGTTGGACGTGAGTCTACAACTGAGGTTTCACCTTTTTTTTTACAAGGACAAATCATTTATTTAAGTTTTTATAAATTGGAAAATTTGAACATAAGTCGACAACTTCATTTCTCACTTCATTCTCCACTTTACTATTGTCTTCTGGATTCTCTGATAAACCTTTAATAACTTTAGTAATTAACTGGCCTACTTTCTCAAATTCTTTTAAACCAAAGCCTCTTGTGGTAGCTGCTTGAGAACCTAATCTTATACCTGATGTAATCATAGGTTTTTCAGTATCAAATGGTATTCCATTTTTGTTACATGTTATGTTGGCTTTACATAAACTTTCTGAGGCTAAATTTCCTTTTACATTAAAAGGTCTTAAGTCAACTAACATTAGATGTGTATCTGTTCCTCCAGAATAAATCTTAAATCCATTGTTTTTAAGTGTCTCAGCTAAAATTTTTGCATTTGCTAAGACGTTTTTTATATAAGTTTGAAATTCTGGCTTTAAAGCTTCATAAAATCCCGCTGCTTTAGCTGCAATGATATGCATTAAAGGTCCACCTTGATATCCAGGAAAAACTGCAGTATCAAATTTTTTTCCTAAATCTAAATCGTTAGATAAAATTATTCCTCCTCTAGCACTTCTAAAAACTTTATGAGTAGTTGAAGTTACTACGTGAGCATAATCACAAGGATTTGGATAACCTTTACCAGCGACGAGTCCAGAAAAGTGAGCCATATCAACCATTAAATAAGCTCCAACTTTATCTGCTATTTCTCTAAATCTTTTAAAATTTATTACTCTTGAATAAGCGCTTCCGCCAGCAATAATCAATTTAGGTTTGTGTTCAATGGCAAGTTTTTCAACATTATCGTAATCAATTAATTCAGATTTTTTATCAACATCATAGTTTATTGCATTAAACCATTTTCCTGACATTGAAATTTTTAAACCATGAGTAATATGACCGCCAGAGTTTAAACTCATTCCCATAAATGTATCATTAGGTTTTAACAAAGCTAAAAAAACTGCTCCATTAGCTTGTGCTCCTGAGTGAGGTTGAACATTAGCATATTTGCAATTAAAAAGTTTTTTTATTCTTTCTAATGCTAGTTGTTCAGCTACATCAACATGTTCACAACCATTGTAATATCTTTTGCCTGGGTAACCTTCAGCATATTTATTTGTTAGCACTGAACCTTGTGCCTCTAACACTGCTTGAGAAACAATATTTTCTGATGCAATAAGTTCAATATGATTTTGTTGTCTTATAAGTTCGTCGTTAATAGCCTTAAAAAGATCAGGATCAGACTGTGAAAGACTTTTTTCAAAAAAATCTTTATAATCAGAATTTAAGTATTTAGTTTCACTGGACATATAACTTATATTTTTATTACTCTTTTTTTATGTCTACCGCCCTCAAATTTAGTGTTAATAAACACTTCAATACATTTAAAAGCAATATTTTTTTTTGTCAATCTAGAGCCTAATGTAATAATATTTGCATTGTTATGCAATCTAGATAATTTTGTATTTTTTACCGAATAACATACAGCAGCTCTTATTTTTTTATGCCTGTTAGCGGCCATTGACATTCCTATACCAGAACCACAAACTAAAATTCCAATATTTTTACTATCCTTGCTTACTTTTTTACAAAGTTTATGAGCATAGTCAGGATAATTTACTGAAGTTTTTAAATTATTTGTTCCCAAGTCTTGAAAGATATATTTTTTTTTAAATTTTTTTTTTATCTGCTCTTTAAGATTAAATCCTGCGTGATCAGAAGAAATAAATATTTTTTTCAAATTAATTAAATTTATAGTCTAATACACAAGCTACCAAATGAATTCTATTTTCTTCTCCACCATTAAAAGCATTATGGTATTTTGTGTTGTTTGTAATCCAAACGGAACCATCAGCTGGTAAATGTTTAGCAACATTGTCTATAACCATTATGGATCCTGGATTAGTAATTATAGGGATATGTAATCTAGGTTCTGGATCTCTATGCCAACTCAATGTAGATCTAGGTTCTTTTAACAAAATCCTAACTCTTCCTAATTTAAATTTCGATGATAAAATATCAAAAACTTCTTTAAAATATGTTTTTTTGTAATCTTCTATAAACTCTGTATATGCGGCTTCATTAATTTTTTGATCTCTAATAACTTCCTTTCCTGATTTGTCCGGTTTTGTCCAAAAAATACCTCTTGCTTTATGACCTTTAATTGAATCCGGATCTCCTGGTATTTGTGTCAATGATATAGCACCAAAATTTGAAATACCCTTCAAGCCAGTAAAATCTTTTATTTTTAGTATTTCTTCATATGCTTTTAGTAGTTCATTAATATCAAATTTGATATCCTGTTTTTGAAAATCTTTAAAATTTAAATCCATATGATTGTTTAATATCTTTTTTAAGTTATATTTATATATAACATTTGTCGCATATTATAAATATATTTAAAAAATGATTACAGGAAAATTTCCAAGTTTGAGACTAAGACGAAATAGAAAAAGTGATTGGTCAAGAAGGTTAGTCGAAGAAAATAACCTAACTCCTAATGATTTCATATTACCAGTATTTTTAATAGATGGAAAAAATAAAAAACAACCAATTAAATCAATGCCAGAGGTTTATCGCTATACATTAGATAAAATAAGTTTGGTAGTTGACAAAGCCATAAAAAAAGGTCTCCCGATGATTGCATTATTTCCCTATACAGAAAGAAAGAAAAAAAATGCTCTTGGAACAGAGGCTTTAAATGAAAACAATTTAGTTTGTAAAGCAATACAATTAATAAAAAATAGATATAAAAACGAAATAGGAATAATGTGTGATGTAGCACTGGATCCCTATACATCTCATGGACATGATGGCTTATTAAAATCAGGATATGTTTTAAATGATGAAACAATCAATGTTTTAATTAATCAATCTCTTTTACAAGCTCAAATGGGTTGTGATGTACTTGCACCATCTGACATGATGGATGGTAGAATTGGGAAAATTAGAAAAGCATTAGATAAAGAGAATTTAAAAAATGTACAAATTTTATCTTATGCTGCAAAATATGCTTCAAGTTTTTATGGTCCTTTTAGAGATGCGGTAGGATCTACAAATTCTCTAAAAGGTGATAAAAAAACTTACCAAATGGATTTTAGAAATAGTAACGAAGCATTAAGAGAAGTTTCTTTAGATATTAAAGAAGGTGCCGATATGGTTATGGTAAAACCAGGTATGCCATACTTAGATATAATAAAATCAATTAAAGAAAAGTTTAAGATTCCAGTACTTGCTTACCAAGTATCAGGGGAATACAGTTTGTTATCTAATGCGATAAAAAAGAAACTAGTAAAAAAAGATGTAATATTTGAAAGCATAATAGCTTTTAAAAGAGCTGGTGCTAATGCGATCGTTAGTTATTATGCCGATAGACTAGATAAAATTCTCTAACTATTTTAAAGAACTTATAAACTGTGATCTTGAAATTGGAAAACTAATATTATTAGGTTTTAATATTGTTTTATCCAAATAATCACCTATAAGTTTTAAACCATTTAGTAAAATTTTTAAATCTTTAACAGGTTCAGATTTATCAATTAAAAAATTTGGAACAATTTTTTTTTCAGTTGATGACTCAGCGAAATAAAAAATTTTATTATCAATAATTTTTTTGTTAGTTATAGATTTTAGTTCTAAATCATAACCTAAGATTTTTAAAAATTGTAATTCCCAATAAATGTAATCTTGAAGCCAATTATCTTTACAAATAATAGAATAAAATTCATCAATCAAATCGTATATCATTATATTTTTTTGAGATTCAGCGGTTAATAGTTTAATTAAATTCATTGAAGAAGTAATACAATTTAGTTTTTGAAAATTATCAAAATAGATAGGTGAATATGCTTTGAATATTTCAATTTTAAAATAACCAATTCTATTATCAGATTTTGAATTATAATTTAAAAATAATTGATTACCTAGTTGTAAATAGTTCTTAATTTTTTTTGAAGTACCACCAAAAATTATACCAGATATTTTACCATGTTCCTTAGTATAAATTTCAGCAATTAAAGAATTTTCATTATATCTATTTTTTGATAATAAAAAGCCTGTGTCGTCCCAAATCATTTTTTTTCTATGTTATTGTTAAAGCATAAAATAGCTGCATTTTGTTCAGCATCTTTTTTTGACTTACCTGCCGCTATGTATAATTTTGAATTTTGAAGCTTAACACCGACTTTAAAAGTTGGTTTATGTCTTGGTCCTGTGTTTGAAATAACTTTATAAGAGGGTAATTTTTTAAATTTTTTTAATGAAAATTCCTGTAATTTCGTTTTAGCATCAATTTCAGTAATCACACTTTCTTTAATTTTTTTTTTCCAGAGCTCCAAAATAATTTTTTCTACAATAGAAAAACCTTTATCTAAATATATTGAGCCAATTAAAGCTTCACAGCTATCTGCAATAACTTTATCTTCTATTTTAAAATTTCGATTTTTTAAATTATATGTTAAAATAAACTTTTCTAATTCAATATCTTTCGCAATTATTAAACAAGTTTTTTTGTTAACTAAGGATGCAAATTTTTTATCTAAGACTCCTTCTTTTTCATTTGGATAAATTTCTAATAGCTTTTTTGCTATAACCAATCCTAAAACTCTATCACCTAAAAATTCAATTTTCTCATTATTATTAATTTTATTATAACTTTTGTGTGTTAAACTTTTAATCAATAAATTTTTATTTCTAAATTTTAAATTTAACTTCTTTTCAAGAATTGAGTAGTTAATTTTCATTAAATAATTTTTTTGAAAAACCTATTTAATCTAATAGATTTGTGCCATTTCCAAAAAGCAAAAAAATTTCCAATAGATTTATCAGAAGAAAAAAAAATAAATTGGGCTTTACCAACTAAATTTTCTTTATGAACATAGAAAAAATAACGACTATCCTTAGAACAATCTCTATTATCACCCAAAAAAAAATAATAATTTTCTGGAACTATGAATGGATCAGAATTTTGATATGGAAAATTCTTTAAATATACTGATTTATGTGTTTTTCCATTTGGAAGTTTTTCCTCAAATGTAAAAACATCGATGGTTGAGTTACCACAATAAATTTTATCTTTTCTTGATATTCTTGATTTTATAATTTCACTGTTGTTTAAATATAAATTAGAGTCTATAAATTGTAACTTGTCACCTGGTAAACCAATCAATCTTTTTATATAATCCGTTCTATTATCAGCAGGAGTTTTAAATACTATAACATCACCTCTATTAGGTTCGGAAAAAAAAATTCTATTTTTTAAAATTGGAGGACTAAATGGAAATGAATGTTTACTATATCCATAAGAATATTTAGTCACAAATAATCTATCTCCTACTTGTAAAGTAGGTTCCATAGATGAAGATGGAATATAAAAAGGTTGAATTAATAAGGATCTTATGATCACAGCAATAATAAGTGCATAAAATAGTGTTTTTAAATTTTCAATTATTATTTTTTTATTAATCATTTTTTTGTTTGAATTAGAGTAAATGCTATTGAATAATCTTTTTCGTCAGAAATTGAAAGAAACAATTCAAAATTATTAAAATTCATCTTTTTTTTAATAAAATTTCTAATTTTTGAATTTATTAAATAAGATGGTTTACCAAATTTATTATTAAAAATTTGAATATCTCTAAAGTTGATACCATCACGAAAACCTGAGCCAATTGCTTTAACAAGTGACTCTTTTGCAGCAAATCTTTTAGAAAAATAATTAGTTTTATTTTGATTTTTTCTAGAATTTAAAATTTCATTCTTGCTAAAAGTGCGACTTATAAATTTTTTATTTTTTATTAAAGAATTAATTCTTTTATTATCTACAATATCAACACCTATACCAACTGTTTTCATTAATTAATAATTTTTCTAAAATTTTTAATAACTTTACTCAAACCATAAAAAATAGATTCTCCTATTATAAAATGGCCAATATTAAATTCTTCTATTTCTGGAATTTTAGATAATAATTTTGTGGACTTGTAATCTAAACCATGACCAGCATGCACTTCTATACCGATTAATTTTGCTAACTTTGAACATTTTTTTATCTTTAAAAATTCTTTGAAATAAACTTTATTTGACTTAACCAAATTTGAAAATGTGCCAGTATGTATTTCAATACAATCACTACCTAGTTCTTTAGATAATAATATATTTTTTAGGGTAGGATTAATAAATAAGCTAGTTCTTATATTAAGTTTTTTGAATTTATCTATAATTATTTTTATTTTTTTTTTATTATTTTTTAAATCTAATCCACCTTCAGTAGTTATTTCTTTTCGATTTTCAGGAACAATACAAACAAAATTTGGTTTAATTTTAATAGCATTAATTATCATTTTATTTTTAGTTGAAATTTCTAAGTTAACTTTCAAACCTTTAATTGAACAAATTTTTTTTGCATCAATATCTTTTATATGTCTTCGGTCTTCTCTAAGATGTATTGTAACTGAGTTAATACCTTTTTTTTTAATAAATTTTGCAACAGAAATAGGACATGGATGAGCTTCACCTCTAGCATTTCTTATTGTTGCAACATGATCTATATTAACACCTAATCTTTTCACTTAGTAAATCTGCTTCCTGGAGTTGAAATTGGTATAGATCTTAAGCTCAAAGGTAATTGATTTTTTTTATAAATAGGTACTTTGATTTTCAAATGAGAAATAATTTTTTTTTTTATCTTTAAAGATTTTTTAGTTGATCTGTCAATTATTGATGCAAAACCAATTGACTTTGCTTTAGCTTTATTGATTAATTTTACACATTCCATACTAGATTTGCCTGTAGTTATAACGTCCTCAATAATTAATACTCTGGAATTTTTTTTAATAAAAAAACCTCGTCTAAGAGAAAATTTCCCGTCTGTTCTTTCACAAAAAATTGTCTCTTTTTTTAAAAGCTTTCCAATTTCATAACCTATTATAATACCTCCCATAGCTGGGGCTAAAATTAAATCAATTTTTTTAAAATTTTTTTTAATTTTACTTGCTAAAGATTTGCAAATTTTATCTGCGTAATTTGGAAAGCTTAAAAGTTTTGCACATTGGATATATTTAGGTGAATGTAATCCAGATGATAGAACAAAATGACCTTCTAACAATGCATTAGTTTTTTTTAAAATATCTAAGGATTTTTTGTGTGAAAGCATTTCTTGTATTTTCGTGTCTAATTATTTTAAATTTTATACCTTTTTGTTTAAGCTGCGCAATAAAATTTGTAAAATTTTTAAGATTAGTAATTATGAGTTGAAATTTAAAATTAATATAGTTTGGATTTTTTCCTGCCATAACCAAATTAGAAATATTGAGCTTATGATCTCCTATTAATGAACTAATACTACCCAATTGACCCGGTTTATCTGGCAAAGATATCCATAAAGTAGTGTTATATTTTTTAACTTTTTGTTCTTTTTCCTCACCTTTATCATGCCAATATTTTCTTATAGCAGATCTTGCTTTACCGGTTTTAGTAACAGGTAGCCAGTGTAAAGATGGAGACTGATTTTTAGATGTTAGAATATTTACTCTATCTCCATTTCTTAATATAGTTTGAAGCTCTTTTTTATTACCATTAATTTCACAACCAATGGCAGTGTCACCCACTTTTGTATGGACAGCATAAGCAAAATCAATTGGAGTAGCATTTTTTGGTAGTTTAATAACAGAACCTTTAGGAGTAAAACAAAAAACATTTTCTTGGAACATTTGTAGCTTTGTATATTCATATGAATGTTCAGGATTTTCATTTTTTTCTATTATTTCTACTAAGTCTTTTAACCAATCATATTCTTTCCAAATTAAAGAATTAAATTTTTCTGATGATCTATATTTCCAATGTGATGCTATTCCTCTTTTGGCAAATTCATGCATTTGTGAAGTTCTAATTTGGATTTCAATTGGTTTTTTTAAGGAACCAATAACTGCAGTGTGAAGAGATTTATAGCCGTTAATTTTAGGCGAAGAAATATAATCTTTAAATTTACCAGGTATACAATTCCATTTTTTATGTAAAACACCAAGAGTTTGATAGCATTCGTCAACAGAATCTAAAATTATTCTAAAACCAATAATATCAGTAATTTGTTCTAAAGAAACTCGTTTTTTTTGTAGTTTTCTCCAAATTGAAAAAGGAGTTTTTTCTCTTCCAAAAATATCAGCATTAATATTATTTTCATTTAATAAATTTTTTATTTCTAAAGATAAATTTTCAAAAATATCTTCTTTATCTTTTTTAATTTCATTAAGTCTGTTTAAAATTAATTTTCTTGCATCGTTGTTTAAAATTTCAAATGATAAATCTTCTAATTCGTCTCTAATACTATGAGTTCCCATTCTGTCTGCTAATGGTGCATAAATTTCCATTGTTTCTTGAGAAATTCTTTTCCTTTTTTCTTCTTTCTCAATTGATTTAATTGTTCTCATGTTATGTAAACGATCAGCTAATTTAACTAATAAAACTCTAATATCTTTTGAAGTAGCCAAAATAAGTTTTCGAAAATTTTCAGCCTTAGAATTAGCAGCAGCAGTATTTTCAAAAACAGAGATTTTTGTTACTCCATTAACTAATTCGGCGACCTCTTCACCAAACTCTCCTTTAATGGTTTCATATGTTGCAAACGTATCTTCAATTGTATCATGAAGTAGGCCTGTAGCAATTGTTGCTGAATCTAATTTAAGATCAGTTAAAATATTTGCAACTTCAATCGGGTGAATTGAATAAGGATCACCTGAAGCTCTCTTTTGGTTATGATGAGCTTTAACAGCAAAATTATAAGCTTTATTTAAACATTCTGAGTCTAAAAATTTATTATAAACTTTAACTTTATTTATTAAGTCATTCGAATTTAACATAGAGGGTCACATTATAACATTAATTTAAATTTGTTTAATAGATCTAATATCTTTAATTGGTAAGGAAAAGATAAGTTTTTTAATATTTGTTTTAAATTTAGGATGTATCCAGCTTTTATTTATTTCGTATAGTGGAATCAAAACAAAATTCCTTTTATGCATTTTTTTATGAGGTATTGTAATATTACCTTTAATAATTCTTTTTTTATAATCAATAATATCTATATCACATTCTCTGGGAGAATTTTTTTTAGTTATTTTACGGCCTAAATGTTGTTCAATTTTTTTAAAAATTGTTAATAATTTTTCAGGAAGTAAATTTGATTTAATTGAAATTATTATATTTAAAAACTTTGGTTTTTTTGGATCAGGCCAGGATAAAGTTTCGTAATAACTTGAGCTTTGAACAATATGTATTCCATTAAAATATAAAAGAAATTTGGTTAATTCGATATTATTAAATCGATTTCCAAGATTTGAACCAATTCCTATATAAATAAGATTAGCTTGATTTTCTAATATATCTGGCTTTATCACGGTTCCAATCTCTATTTTTTTTTGTAGCTCTTTTATCATATTTCTTTTTTCCTTTTCCTATACCTATTTCAATTTTTGCTTTACCTTTTTTAAAATACATTTTTGTTGGTACAATTGTAAGTCCATCTCTTTGTATTTTTCCAATTAATTTATTTATCTCTCTTTTATTTAGTAATAATTTTCTTTCATCTGTAGGTTTATGATTTGAAATGCTAGCTTGTTTATATTTAGCAATATGAGAGTTTATTAATACTATTTCACCTTTTTTTTCAATTGCATAGGAATCAGCGATGTTAACTTTTCCTTCACGAACAGATTTTATTTCTGAACCTTTTAAAATTATTCCAGCTTCTATAAAATCTTCAAAAAAATAATTAAAATTAGCTTTTCTATTTAAACAAATAATCTTTAAACCAGGAATGGTTTTTTTAGTCATTAAAGTAATTTTGCTGACTGTAGAGATTTTTTAATTATTTCTTTCGTTTTTTCAGTTACATTTACCAAAGGTAGTCTAACAATATCATCACAAAGTCCTAATAATTTTGCTGCATACTTTACTGGACTTGGATTGCTTTCAACAAACATTGCATGATGCACTGGTTGTAAAATTGTATTTAATCTTTCCGCTTCTTTAATTTCACTATTATTTTCTGATTTTGAAAATTTTTGAAAATCAGAACAAAGTTTTGGTGCAATATTGGCTGTAACACTTATAGCCCCTACTCCTCCTTTTTTATTAAATTCAAAAGCATTATCATCATTTCCCGTTAGTTGTAAAAAATCTTTACCGAGTTTTTTTAATGTTTCATCTACTCTACTTAAATCTCCAGTGGCATCTTTAACGCCTATAATATTTTTTAATTCATATAGTCTTGCCATTGTATCAACAGACATGTCAATTACAGATCTGCCAGGTATATTATAAATTATAATTGGAATTCCACATTTATCATTTATTGCTTTGTAATGCTGGTATAATCCTTCTTGAGTTGGTTTGTTGTAATAGGGCGTAACTATAAGAGCTCCATTTGCTCCAATTTTTTCTGCATGGGTTGTTAAAGATATTGCTTCTTCAGTCGAATTTGATCCTGTGCCTGCAAAGACAGGTAATTTACTTTTGCTTTCTTTTACACAAAGTTCAATCACTTTTTCATGCTCAGCATGACTTAAAGTGGGTGATTCACCGGTTGTTCCAGCTGGAACAAGGCCATTTGTGCCATTTTCGATATGAAAATGAATCAACTTGATATAAGTTTCCTCATCAAGTTTATTATTTTTAAACGGAGTGACTAAAGCTACATTTGAACCTTTAAACATAAATACTTATAACATAATTTATTGATTCACATAATAAAGATTATGCGTAAAAAATTATTATTTTTTGTTAGTTGCATTTTTTTTTCTACCCTAAATTTTGAGTATTTGTTTGCTAATGAAAAAAATTTAATACCTTTAAAAAAACCTCTATTAACTGAAGAAGAAATTAAAGAGAAAGTTTCTTTAAATTTATTAAAACCTTTGCCTAAACCAAAAAAAGAAATTTTAACTCAAGAATCTAAAAAAATAACTGAAAATCAACAAACATATAAAAAACCAAAATTTTTATTACCTAAGAAAAAACCTATAATTGCTAGAATAAATAAGAAAAACAAAATCATTTCATCAAAATATTATAGAAAAAAAGATGTTTCCATAGCGAAAAAAGCTATAAATGAAATGAAAAAATCCAATTGGACTAGTGCATTAAAAATATCAAAAAAAGCTAGGGATAAATCTATTTATAATTTTATCCAATGGAAGCATTTATTAACAAGTGGTAACAATGCATCGTTCTATGATTATTTAACTTTTATTAAAAAAAATGAAAATTATCCAAGAATTAATAGATTAAGATATCTAGCAGAACATAAATTATCTAATAATAAAATAACCCCAAATAAAATTATTGCCTGGTATGATCAAAAAGGACCTCTTAGTGGTTACGGTAAAATGATTCTAGGTGAAAGCTATATATTAACTGGAAATAATAATTTAGGAATTAGTTTGATTAAGGAGGGTTGGATTACTGCAGATTTAAGCAAATCTGAATTAAAATTTTTTAGAAAAAAATTTAAAAAGTACTTAAACGCTAATGACTATATCAAAAGAGCAGATTATTTAGCTTGGAATAATAAGTATTGGGATTTGAAAAGATTATTACGTTATTTACCCAAAGATTATCAGCTTTTATATAATGCTCGGCAACTTTTAATGAGTAAATCTTATGGAGTAGATCAAGCTATTAAACAAGTGCCAATAAAGTTTAAGAATGATGCTGGATTAAATTATGATAGATTAAAATGGAGAAGAAAAAGAGGAAGAGTTGATAGCTCAGTTGAAATTCTAATTAAAACCAAAAATACTAAAGAATATTTAGTCAGACCTGATAAATGGTGGACTGAACGTGAGATAATTTCAAGATCACTAATTTACAAAAAAAAATATGAATTAGCTTACAAAATTGCAAGTAATCATGCAATGACAGAAGGGCCAGATTTTGCTGAAGCTGAATGGATGAGTGGTTGGATAGCATTAAGTTTTTTAGATGACCCATTATTAGCAAAAGATCATTTTGAAAATTTTTATAACAATGTAAGTTATCCTATTAGTACTTCAAGAGGAGGATATTGGTTAGGTAAAACTTATAAAAAATTAGGTAATAATGAGCTATCTTCTAAATGGTTTAATGAAGCAGCAAATTATCTAACAACTTATTACGGACAATTAGCCTTCTTAGAATTAAATCCAAATAATAACTTTGAACTTTCAAAGGATATAGAAGTAAATAAAAAATATAGAGATTATTTTTTCCAAAAAGAATTAGTTAAAGTTGTTTATTTATTAGACGCTTTAAATGAGGACAAATATACAAAACATATATTAAGACATTTAGCCAATGATAATATTAATAGTGGTAGTGAAATTTTAGCAGCAGAATTATCAACAAATATTGGAAGATTTGATTTTGCAATACAAATTTCAAAATTAGCTTCATACCAAAAAAGATTTCATAATAAATTCAACTACCCCATAATTAGTACACCTAAATATATAAATGGAAGAAAAATTCCCAATAGTGCCTTTATTCTATCAATTATAAGACAGGAAAGTGAGTTTGATTTAAGTGCGAATAGTCACGCAGGAGCTAAAGGATTAATGCAATTGATGCCCTACACTGCTAAAATAGTAGCTAAACAATCCAGACTCCCTTATTCAAAATCAAGATTAACAACAGACCCTGAATATAATATTAATTTAGGTTCTTATTATATTGCTGGTCTTATATTAAATTATGATGGAGCATACCCTTTTGCTATAGCGGCTTATAACGCTGGACCTAAAAGAGTTAAGTATTGGAAAAAAATAAATAAAAATCCACAGAAAAAACAAATTAATTATGTTGATTGGATAGAACTTATAAAATTCAGAGAAACTCGAAATTATGTACAACGTGTTTTAGAAAATTATAACGTTTATAGATATATTCTTGAACAAAAACCAATAAAAATGAAAAATTTTTTCAAAGACGATCCTCTTTTTTAATATAGATAAAGATTATATAATTTTTCTTAAATTATAAAAATATTTCATTAAAAAAGTTATTAAAACAATAAATTTATTTTGTCTATTATCAATTCTTATTTTTGTACATTCTTTAAGATGATCTAAAAAATTATGTTTACTAGAATATCCACCACGACTAAAAATACCAAATAATTCATTTTTTTTTGTTCCTATTCCTTTCATTTTATGATGAACAATCATTCTATAAAAATAATCATAGTCAGCAGAAAATTTATATTTTAGTCTATAATTACCAAGCTTTTTTGCTGCTTTTTTTTTAATATAAAATCCTGTTGAATGGCTGGTATAAAATCCCCACATAAAATGTATTTTCCAAGGATTATAACCATGTATTACTTTCCAATGTTTTTTTACTGAACCAAAAAAAAAATCTTTATCTGGATAATTATTATAATATTTTACCAAGATGCTTAATGCATTTTGAATTAAAATATCATCTGAATTAACAAAACCTATTAAATCTCCTTTTGCTAATTTTAATCCTTTATTAAATGCATCGTATATTCCTTTATCATTTTCGCTTACAATTTTTTTAATCTTTTTTTTATATTTTTTTATAATTGATAAAGTCTTATCAGTTGATTTTCCGTCAATTAATATATATTCTATGTTTTGATAATTTTGATTAATTACACTCTTTATTGTTTTTTCAATAGTAAGTTCTGAGTTTTTACAAACTGTAATGATTGATATTAACGGTTTTTTGTTCATTTAATAAAATATTAAAGTATTTTTATCTAATAATTTATAATTATTCTTTATCATTATAGGTATATATGGCGGAAGAGGAGGGATTCGAACCCTCGGTACAAGTTTCCTCGCACGGTCATTTAGCAAACGACTGGTTTCAGCCTCTCACCCACTCTTCCATATTTTGCCACAACTGATTGTATTGAATAATGAATATTAATAAAGTAATTATTCAAAATCTATGAAAAATAAATACTCAATTTTTTCACTTATCAAAAATGCTTTTTCATATCATGAAAATTGGGAGAAAGCTTGGAAAGACCCAGTTCCAAAAAAAGAATACGAAATAGTCATAATAGGTGGAGGTGGTCATGGATTAGCTACTGCTTATTATTTAGCAAAAAAACATAATATTAAAAATATTGCCGTTGTAGAAAAAGGCTGGATAGGAGGTGGAAATACCGGAAGAAACACTACAATTATAAGATCAAATTATTTATGGGATGCAAGTGCAGGTCTTTATGATCATTCATTAAAAATTTGGGAAAGTTTATCACAAGAATTAAATTATAATGTAATGTTTAGCCAAAGAGGAGTTATGAACCTAGCTCATAACCTGCAAGATGTAAGAGATTTAAAAAGAAGAACACATGCTAATAGATTAAATGGTATTGATGCTGTTTATTTATCTACAGAAGAAGTAAAAAAATTCTGTCCTATAATTAATACTTCACCAGACATAAGGTATCCAGTTTTAGGAGGCACATTACAAAAAAGAGCCGGTACTGCTAGACATGATGCGGTTGCATGGGGCTATGCTAGAGGAGCTGATGAAATGGGTGTAGATATAATTCAAAATTGTGAAGTAAAAGGAATAAAAAGAAATGGAAATATTATAGAAGGCCTAGAAACTACTAAAGGTTTTATTAAAACAAAAAAAATTGGTGTAGCTGCCGCAGGTCATTCTAGTGTTATCGCTAATATGGCAGGACTAAAACTTCCATTAGAAAGTAAACCACTTCAAGCTTTGGTTTCAGAACCAATTAAACCAATTATCGATACAGTTATTATGTCTAATGCTGTACATGCATATGTTAGTCAATCAGATAAAGGTGAGTTAGTTATTGGTGCAGGTACCGATGACTATATATCATATACTCAAAAAGGTAGTCACGATATAATTGAAGGAACTTTAAATGCAATTTTAGAACTTTATCCTATCTTTAGTAGGATGAGAATGTTAAGACAGTGGGGAGGCATAGTTGATATATGTCCAGATGCCAGTCCAATAATTAGTAAAACTTCAATCAATGGTCTTTATTTTAATTGTGGATGGGGAACTGGTGGATTTAAAGCAACACCAGGATCTGGTGATTTGTTTGCTCATACTATTGCTAATGATGAGCCTCATAAACTAAATGCTGCATTTAATCTAAATAGATTTGTAAGCGGTGACCTGGTTGATGAACATGGAGCAGCAGCAGTAGCACATTAATGTTCGTAATAAATTGTCCTTATTGTGGTGAAAGAGAACAAAGTGAATTTAAGGCAGGAGGTGAAGCTCATATAGTTAGACCTAAACAACCAACTGAACTAAGCGATGATGAATGGGCTGAATATCTTTTTATGAGAAAAAATATTAAAGGTATTCAATTTGAAAGATGGAATCATATTCATGGTTGTAGAAAATGGTTCAATATGATCAGAGACACTTCAAATGATGAAATTAAAGCTGTTTACAAAATGGGAGACGAACCTCCTAAAATATAAATATGTCAAAAAATTTAAGAATAAATTCAAGTAAATATATTGATCAAACTAATCGTATTTCATTTATATTTAATGGTAAAAAATATTACGGTTATAAAGGTGATACTCTAGCTTCTTCACTTTTAGCTAATGATTTACATTTGGTAGGAAGAAGTTTTAAATATCATAGACCAAGAGGTATAATGACCGCAGGTTCGGAAGAACCAAATGCTATAGTTCAACTTCACAAAAATACTTCTAGAACAGAACCAAATGTAAGGGCCACTGAAATTGAGATTTATGATGGACTAGAAGCTTCAAGTCAAAATTGTTGGCCTAGTGTTAATTTTGATATAGGTGGGATAAATAATCTATTATCACCTATTTTACCTGCAGGATTTTATTATAAAACTTTCATGTGGCCAGCTAGTTTCTGGAAAAATTATGAATATTTTATCAGAAAATCTGCTGGTTTGGGTAAATCTCCCACAAAAGCAGATCCGGATATTTATGAACACAAATATATTCACTGTGATGTATTAGTTATAGGATCGGGTATTTCAGGAATTATGGCTGCAAAAACAGCTGCTAAAAATAAATTAAAAACTTTACTAATTGAAGAAAAACCTAATCTTGGAGGATCAACTATTTATCAAAACTCAGAATATTTTAAAATCAACAATCAAACTTCAAGTTCTTGGCTTGAGAAAGAAATTAATGAAGTTAAAAAAATAGAAAATTTGGAAATAAAAACAAGAACAAGTGTTGCTGCTTCTTATGGTTACAATTTTTTATTAGCACGTGAAAATCTAACTGATCATTTACCAATAGAACATAGAAAAAATAAAGCTAGACATAGACTATTAAAAATAAGAGCAAAAAAAGTTATTTTTGCTACTGGATCTATTGAGAGACCTTTAATATTTGATAATAATGATCGTCCTGGAATTTTACTTTCATCTGCTATCAAAAGATATGCTGATTTTTTTGGAGTTGCCTGTGGAGAAAAGAATATCCTTTTTACAAACAACGATACTGTTTATGAAACAGCTATTAGCTTAATTCAAAAGGGAATTAATATTGAAGCAATAATTGATAATAGAGAAGAACCAGATTCTAAATTACTTTATGAAGTAGAAAAAAATAATATTAAAATTTTTAAGGGTTACACAATAATTGATACATCTGGTTATAAAAGAATTAATAAAATTTCTATAATGCAACTTTCTAAAGATGGACAAAATGTAGTGGGTTCTAAAATAAGTTTATCTTGTGATTGTTTAGGTATATCGGGAGGATGGACTCCTGCAGTTCATTTATTTACACAATCTGGTGGAAAATTAAAATTTAGAGAAGAAGATGAAGTATTTATACCAAATATTGCTCCTTCAAATCAATTAAGTGTGGGTGCCTGTAATGGTGATTTAAGTTTAGATGAGATTTTAATAAATACACAAAATTCTCTAAAAAAATTTTTTAATATTAAAAATACTGATTATGATAATCTTGAAAAATTATCTTCAACAAATAAATCAAAAAGAAATATTTGGTTATTACCATCAGATAAGGTTTTAGGAAAAACTAAATCTTTTGTAGATTATCAAAATGATGCAACTGCAAAAGATATAAAATTAGCATTAAGAGAAGGTTTTAGATCTATTGAACATGTAAAAAGATATACAACAACTGGAATGGGAACAGATCAAGGTAAACTAGGAAATATGCACGCACTAGGAATAATCTCTGAAACTACTGGAACTAAAATGGGTGAACTAGGTACTACAACTTTTAGACCGCCCTATACTCCTTTAACATTTGGAACTATTGTTGGAAGAAATGTTGGAGAATATTTTGACATATTTAGAAAAACCCCAATACACGATTGGCATGTAGAACATAAAGCAGAGTTTGAAAATGTAGGCCAATGGAAAAGAGCCTGGTATTATCCCAAGAAAAATGAAAATATGTACCAAGCTATTCAAAGAGAAAGTAAAGCAGCAAGGGATAGTGCTGGAATTTTAGATGCATCTACTCTTGGTAAAATTGATATCCAAGGAACTGACGCTTCTGAATTTTTAAATCGTGTTTACACAAATGCTTGGTCGAAACTTGCAGTTGGTAAATGTCGATATGGTCTAATGCTCAATGAAGATGGTATGGTCTATGATGATGGTGTTACTACTCGATTAGAAGAAAATCGTTATATAATGACAACAACAACAGGTGGTGCTGCCAATGTAATAGGTAAATTAGAAGATTACCTACAAACAGAGTGGCCTGAATTAGATGTTTATTTAACATCAGTAACAGATCATTTTGCAACAGTAAGTGTTTGTGGTCCAAATAGTAAGAAAATTGTAAGTGAGGTTATTCCAAATTTAGATTTATCAGACGAAAGTTTTCCACATATGTCATTTAAAAATGCAAAAATTGGTAAAATTAATTGCAGAGTTATGAGAATTAGTTTCACAGGAGAACTTAGTTATGAAATTAATGTCCAGGCTAATTATGGTAAATCAGTTTGGGAAAAATGTATGGAAGCAGGAAAAGATTTTAATATTACGCCATACGGTACAGAAACAATGCATTTACTTAGAGCTGAAAAGGGTTTCATAATTGTTGGTCAAGATACTGATGCTACAATGACCCCTATCGATTTACAAATGGATTGGATTGTAAGTAAAAAGAAGTACGATTTTATTGGTAAAAGATCATTATATAGATCGGACACTATTAGAGATGATAGAAAACAGCTTGTTGGATTATTAACTGAAAATCCTAATGAAGTATTAGAGGAAGGAGCGCAAATAGTTGCTGATATAAATAAATCACCTATAGAAATGTTAGGTCATGTTACATCGAGTTATTACAGCCCTAACCTTAAAAAATCTATAGCTTTAGGTGTTGTTAGAGGTGGAAAAAATATGATGGGACAAAAATTAATAATCCCGATGGAAAAAAAGAATATAAATGTAACTGTTGCTGATCCAGTTTTTTTAGATAAGGAGAATAAGAGATTAAATGCTTAATTATAATCAAGCTCTACCTGAACAAACATTATTGCAAGATCTTCAGATTAAAGAAATTAAACCAATAATGAAATTAGTTATAAGAGGTAAAAAAAGAGAGTTTATTTCTGCAATTGGCAAATCATTAAATATTATTTTACCAACTAAAGCAAATAACTCTACTCAAAGTGATAAATTAACAGCTCTTTGGTTAAGTCCTGATGAGTGGATGATTTTTTCTAATGAACCTATTGATGAAAATACAAACAATCATGAAACTGAAAAACAATTAAATGAAAACATTTCAAAATTAAATCTTGGTGCAATCGTGGATGTTACGGATCAATTCGTAATGATTAATCTAAAAGGAAATAAAATTTATGAATTATTTCAAACTGGATCACCTTTTAACTTTAATAATTTTCAAAATAAAAAAGGCGCTGTCACCCAAACAATTCTTACAAAAATTGATGTAATTGTTCATAATCAGGGCAAAAATGCAGTAAATCTATTTGTAAGACGTTCTTTTTCACAACATTTATTTTCTTGGATGAATGATGCTGCGTCAAGATTATAGTCACAATTTTTATTTGAATCAGTTACTTTAATCTATGAAAAAAATACTTTTAATAGCACTATTTGCTCTTTTACCCTTTTCTTTAAACGCGGAGTCAAATTTAGACAAAATACTATCAGCTGGAGTTTTAAAAGTTGGAACAACTGGAGATTGGGATCCAATGACAATGAAAGACCCATCAACTAACAAATATAAGGGATTTGATATTGACGTCATGAATGAACTTGCCAAAGATATGGGTGTCAAAGTTGAATTTGTACCTGCAGAATGGAAAACTATCGTTTCAGGTATTACATCAGCTAGATATGATATTTCAACAAGTGTAACAAAAACACCAAAAAGAGCTGAAGTAGCTGGTTTTACAGATACTTATTATAAATATGGAACTGTTCCATTAGTTCTTAAAAAGAATTTAAATAAATTTTCAACTTGGGACTCACTTAACAATTCTAATGTAACAATTGCCACTACTCTTGGAACATCTCAAGAAGAGAAGGCAAAGGAATTCTTTCCAAAATCTAAATTGAATTCAGTTGAAGCTCCAGCAAGAGACTTTCAAGAAGTTTTAGCTGGAAGAGCAGATGGTAATATTACAAGTTCAACTGAAGCAAATAAATTAGTAATCAAATACCCACAACTAGCTATAGTTCCTGATGGAGAAAAAAATCCGGCCTTCTTAGCAATGATGGTTCCAAAGGGTGATGATAAATGGAATAGTTATGTTAATGATTGGATAAAAAAGAAAAAATCATCAGGCTTCTTTACTAAATTATTAGCTAAATATAATCTTAAAAGCTTATAATAAATTAGTAATTAATTTTTAATTCTTTATAAACCAGTAAGTGAGAAATTTATTTTTTTTACTTCTAACACTGCCATTAACCTCATGTGGGAAAAGTGAGCTTAATTGGTTAATTTTATCTCCAAATAATATTGAGGGACTGACTAATTTAAAATTTTTATTAAGTGGTTTAACTACAACTATTTTTATTTCTATCGTATCAATAATTATTTCAATGATAATCGGTTTTATCGTTGCCGTTCCTTCTTTAGCAAAAAGTAAATTTTTAACTTATCTAAATATTGGATATGTTGAAATAGTAAGAGCAATCCCTCTTCTAGTTTTAATCCTATGGATTTATTATGGACTTCCAATAATGACCGGAATAAGTTTTAGCCCTTTTGTATCTGGTATTATTGCTTTATCAATAAGTGAAAGTGCTTTTCAAGCTGAAATATTTAGAGCTGGAATAAATTCAATTAAAAAATCACAATGGGAAGCAGGAAGTTCTTTAGGATTAAATTTTTTTAGAAAATTAAAATTAGTTATTTTACCACAAGCAATTAAAAATATTTTACCTGCTATTGGAAATCAATTTGTATACGTGCTTAAAATGTCTTCATTAGTTTCAATAATTGGTATTGGAGACCTAACAAGAAAAGCAAATGAATTAGTTGTTACAACTTATAGGCCATTAGAAATTTATACATTTTTGATTCTTGAATATTTAGTTTTAATATTAATAGTTTCTTATTTTGTAAGAAAGCTAGAAAAGAAGTTAAAAAAAGATTAATTTTTTTTTCTATAATTCCAAGGATATTCAAAGTTCATAGACCACATGCCTAGATTGTTTTCTCTTGCATAATCTTCATCTTTTATAAATTTTTTAGAATATTTTCTGTAAGCAAATGCATATCCTTCTCTTACTAGAAATTTAGATAAGCTAAAATCATTTATAAAACATTCTGCTAAAGTTCTATTATACTTATCCTTACCTTCCTTTATACAGCTTACTTTACTTTTACCAATTTTATCAATTAACAATTTTCTAGCTTCAATTCCACAATAGATAACTTCATTATTTTTATTACAGGTCTGCTTGAGTTCAGGAGTATCTATTCCTATAAATCTTATTTTTTCTCCATTTAAGTTTATTGTATCACCATCAATAACTTTAATTTCTACGGACTTAACGTCGTTATATGTTAGAAAAAAAAATATTAGACAAATGCTAATAACTAAAAAGAGGTTTATTTTGTTTAAATACATTATTCAAAAAATAACCAATAAATATTAAGACCACAACTCCCATAGCCCAATTAGTTGCCATAATTGTATAAAAAATATCCTCGTAGTCACCACCTCTGATATTAATTACATACCACAAACTTAAAAAAGGAAACGCAGTTAATCTCAATATACTTAAATAAAGACTATATAGAGGTTTTTTAACAGCCTGAAATACAGCTGTAGTAATAAAGAACACTGGATAAATTGGTCCAATTAAAGCTGCAACTTTTAAATAAATAGCTCCACTGATAACTGCTTCTTGGTTGTCAGTAAATAAAGAGACAAAAAATTCTGCACCAAAAAATATTATTATTCCAGCAATTGCCATGAATGAAGAACCGAATAATAGAGCTTTAGTGTACAGTTCTCTAATTCTATCATAAGCTTTGGCTCCAAAATTTTGACCACCAATAGAAAGAACTGCTGTATTTAATCCAATAACTGGAAGTAAAAATACTTGTTCCACTCTTAACGCTGCTCCATAACCAGCTGTTGCTAAATCACCAAACTGACCAATGAAATATAGAATATTAAATATACCTACTCCAATAAATAACATACTAAACATTACAGGCACTGCTTGTTCTGTAAGTGGTTTTAAGTAATCAAATTTAGGAATAAAACATTGAGCTTTAAGATATTCTCTAATTTTACAATTATTTACTTTATAAGCTAGATAGATTGTTCCAATAGACTGTGAAATTACAGTAGCTATTGCAAGTCCTGCAATACCAAAACCTGGAATAAAACCATATCCCCATATGAACAAAGGATTTAAAAAAATATTTAAGAAAAAGCTAAATATTAAAACATTTCTATAACTTTTTGTATCGCCTTGAGCGTTTAAAGTTCCATTTAAAGATATCTGGATCAATACAATGAAAGTACCATAAAAAATAATATCTAAATATTCTCTAGTTAGTGCTATACCATTTGCATCTGATCCCATAATACCTAGAAGATAATTTGATGCATTTAAACCAAACAGAGTCACAAATATTGAAACTGTTAATGCAAAAATTAAAGATTGTGCAACATACATCGATGCAACTCTCTCTTTTTTCTCACCTATAGAATTTCCAATTAAAGCATTAGTAGCTGCTCCTAACCCAACACCAACAGCAATAATAGTAAAATAAATTGGAAAAGATTTCGCAATTGCACTTATAGCTTCAGCTGAAATTCTTCCAGCAAACCAAGTATCTACTAAATTATAAAAGGTTTGAAACAATGATCCAACACTAGCTGGAATAGTAACTTTTCTAAGTAATGACCAAATTGGATCTTTAGTTAATTTTATTGCTTTAGACAAAGTTATCCTTATTTAAATTCTTTTTGAAAAATATATTTTTTTCCAGATTGTTTTGCTTTGTATATCTGACTTTGTCTCATTCTAAAACGTGATTTTTGGGTTTTGGTTAACTTGTCATAACAATTTACACAAGAAACACCTTCTTCAAACTTTTTAGATTTTTTATCTTTTGAAGAAATAGGCATTCTACATCCGCTGCACATTGAATATGAACCAATTTTTAAACCATGTTTAAGACTGATTCTATTATCAAAAACAAAGCACTCACCTTTCCATAAACTATCTTTTTTCTTAATTTTTTTAAGATAGTTTAAGATCCCACCATTTAGTTGATAGATATTTTTGAAACCCTTCTTTTTTAAATATACTGAAGTTTTTTCACAACGTATTCCTCCAGTACAAAACATTGCCACAGGTTTGTTTTTTTTAAGTTTATTTAAGTATTTAGGAAAATCTCTAAAATTATTAACATTTGGGTTTACTGACTTTTTAAATGTTCCAACTTTATATTC
>CACFSU010000004.1 GCA_902569055.1 uncultured Pelagibacteraceae bacterium
ATATTGTTCAGATGCATGAAGAGGCTGTTACAGCGGGTAAAATTGTTGAGCTAGGAGTTAACACTCCTTCATCTACTCAGGGTTTCTATGTAGATAAACCTACAGCAGATAAGTATGGTTTAGTAAGTGTAGAAGATATGATGAAGCCTGAAATTGCAAAACTTTTTGCTGATCCAGAGTCACCAGGAAAAGGAAGAATGACAAGCTGTATTTCAGGTTGGACTTGTTACACTATTAACCTAGTGAAACACAAAGTTTATGGTTTAGATAAATACTACACTAACTTTGATCCAGGTTCTGGGGGTGCTTTAGATGCGGCTATTGCTGGAGCATTTAAAAAAGGTAAACCAGTATTTTCATATTATTGGACGCCGACAGGATTAATGGGGAAAGTTGACTTAGTTCAACTTAAAGAGCCAGCTTATGACAATGCTTGTTGGACTAAGATGATGAAAGTTGTTGAAAAAATTAAAGCTGACGGACCTGATGCTTACACAGAAACTTGTGCTAGTGCATATGTTGACATGGCTTTAACAAAATCTGCTTCGACTACTTTTGCTAACAAAGCAGAAAACAAGCCAATTATTGACTTTGTAAAAGCTTATACTTTGCCTACTGCTGAAGTAAATAAATCTCTAGCTTTTTACATGGACGAATCCGGTGGAGATATGGAGGCAACTGCTAAAAACTTTTTAAAAGGTTCTAGTACATGGACTAAATGGGTTCCAGCAGATGTTGCTAAAAAAGTTAAAGCTTCGCTTTAATTTTTTAATATAATTATTAAAACTAAGAGCCCTCACGGGCTCTTAGTTTTTTATAAGAAAGTATGAATGGGAAAATATAAAAAATACATATTATATTCGTTGTATTTGATTACTTTTGTAACAATGGTTGTTGTTGCTTACACAACTTCAAAATACAGACCTGAAAGTGTTTTAGTTTTATTTACAGATTTATCTTGGTTAGGAAACTGGCCTAAATGGCTAGACTTACCATTAATGCCATTTTTAAATGAAGGATTTGACAAACTTATAAAAGAATATGGAATGTTTTTTGAAGGAATCAATAATTTTCTTCTTGGTCTTTATACAGATATGAAAAATTTCATGGTTGGATTACCTTGGCCAATATTAATGATATCGGTGATTGTTCTTTGTTATTTCGTAAGTGGAAGAAATATAGGAACAACAATTATGGTTGCATTCTGTGTTTTTTTCCTCGGTTTCCTAAGTCCTAGGTATTGGGATAAATGTATTATGACAACTTGTATAGTGGTCATAGGAATGTTGCTTTGTTTAGTCATAGGAATTCCTGTAGGAATTTTGATGGCTAGAAATAAAAAAGTAAGAAATGCTATATTGCCAATTTTAGATTTAATGCAAACTATTCCTAGTTTTTGTTATTTAATACCAGGAATATTATTATTTGGTTTAGGTGCTGTCCCAGCAATATTTGCAATATTTGTTTATGCTGTTCCACCTTTAATAAGATTAACAGACCTAGGAATTAGGTTGGTTGATAAAGAAGTTGTTGAGGCAGCTGAAGCTTTTGGTGCAAATAAAAAACAGAAATTGTGGGGAGTTCAATTACCATTGGCATTACCTAATATAATGCAAGGCATAAACCAATGTACTATGATGGCATTAGCAATGGTAGTAATAGCATCTATGATAGGCACTAGAGGAATTGGCGATGAAGTTTTACTGGGATTACAACAATTAAATGTTGGTATGGCTACAGAAGCAGGTATAGCAATTGTATTGCTAGCAATTATATTCGATAGAATTACGCAATCTTATGGAGAAAAAATTCAAGCGAGAACACACATCAAAAAAAATATAAAATTATAAAAACAAAACATGAGTAAAATAGAAATAAAAAATGTTTACAAAATTTTTGGTGATCAACCATCTAAAGTTCTTCCAATGGTTAAAGATGGAGCAACAAAAGAAGAAATCTTAGAAAAAACAGGGCATACTGTTGGTCTTGACGATGTATCTCTATCTATAGAAGAAGGTGAAACTTTTGTTTGTATGGGATTATCAGGTTCAGGTAAATCCACGCTTATACGTCATATCAACAGATTAATAGATCCAACGTCTGGAGAAGTTTCTGTGGAAGGAACAAATGTAATGGATCTAGACCAAAAACAATTAATAGAGTTTAGAAGGCATAAAATGAGCATGGTTTTTCAGAGATTTGGTTTATTTCCTCACAAAACAGTTTTGGAAAATGTTGGATACGGTCTTGAAATTCAAGGCCAAAAACCTGAAGAAAGAAACAAAACTGCAATGGAAAAAATAGAGTCTGTGGGACTGAATGGATTTGAACATCAATATCCAAATCAGTTATCTGGTGGAATGCAACAAAGAGTTGGTTTGGCAAGAGCCTTGGCTACTAATACAGATATAATGTTAATGGATGAAGCATTTTCTGCATTAGATCCTTTAATTAGAAGTGATATGCAAAAACAATTAATAGATTTACAAAGTGAATTAAAAAAAACAATAGTTTTCATTACTCATGATCTAGATGAATCATTAAGATTAGGTGATCATATAGGAATATTAAACGGTGGTAGATTAGTGCAAGTTGGAACGCCTGTTGAAATTATAATGAACCCAGCTGATGATTATGTTAAAGCTTTTGTTAAAGATGTTAATAGAGCCAAAGTACTTAAGGCTAAAGTAATAATGAGTTCAGTAAATGAAGCTAATGGTGTCGATAAAAGCAATTTAATTAAAATTAATGAAGATCAATTTATAGATGAATTTTTACCAAAAGTAGTTTGTACAAATGCTAATTGTGAAGTGGTTGATAAAAATGGAAATATTAAAGGATATATAACAAATAAAGAGTTACAATCATCATTAACAAAATCATAATTAATGGTTAACCAATCATTAAAAAATAAAAAAGTTATCATTTCAGCTGGAGCATCTGGAATTGGTTTAGCAACAACAAAAATATGTCTTGCTAGAGGAGCTTATGTTTACCTTTGTGATATCAATAATAAATCTTTAAATAAGCTGAATAAACATCCGTTAAAAGATAAAAGACTATTTTCTTATTTTTGTGACGCTTCAGATGAAAAACAAGTTTTAGATTTTTTTGAAGAAGTTAAAAAAAAAACAAAAAAAATTGATGCTTTAATTAACAATGTTGGAATTGCTGGTCCAACAGGATCTCTTGAAAAAATAAAATCTAAAGATTGGGAAAAAACTTTACACATAGATATTAATAGTCATTTTTATTTCACAAAAAAATCTATACCTCTTATTAAAAAATCTAAAAATGGCTCAATAATTAATATTTCATCAACAGCTGGTATACTTGGATTTCCACTACGTTCTCCATATGCTGCAAGCAAATGGGCAATTATTGGAGTTACTAAAACATTGGCTATGGAGCTTGGAAAATTCAATATAAGGGTTAATGCTGTATGCCCTGGTACAATTAAAGGCAATAGAATGAAAAGAGTTATAAGAGATAAAGCTAAATTTACTAAAAAATCAGCTAAAACTATAGAAAAAGATTTTGTTTCAATGAGTTCAATGAAGCAGTGGATATTAGAGGATGATATTGGTAAAATGTGTTCTTTTCTAATCTCGGATGACTCAAGTAAAGTATCTGGACAAGTGATTTCTGTAGATGGTCATACAGAAAGAAATGACTAAAGACTTCTGTAGACCATCAAATTTTTTATAAAGAATCAATCAATTCTGAAGCAATTTTTTTGGATTTACCCACAAATTTAATTGATTTTATAGCATCAATATTAGATTTATCATCTCCTACTACAACAAATCCTATCATGCCCATAGACTTATGAGGCGTGCACCAATAAGCGTAAATGCCAGGAATTTCAAATGTATATTCTACATCTTGATTATATTTAGACTTAAACTTCTCAACACCTTCTGGAACTCCATTCTTGATGAACTCTACATTATGTCCTTTATCTGTTGCTTTCCAAAAAACTTTCTCTCCCAAATTTACTCTTACAATTTTTTCTGAAAAAACCATAATTTCTTTATCTTTTTTGTTTAACATTTCTACCGTTGCGTCTGCTGCATACGAAATTGATGTAAAAATAATTGCTGTAAAAATACTAAAAATTAAAATATTTGTTGTTTTTATTGTATTTGTCATACTTCATACTTTCTTTATTAATTTGAGTTATTAATTTTTGACATGATTAACATATAATTCTAATTTAAAAATTAAATAGTGTTACAACTTGCCACATTAAATATTACCTTAATTTTTTTTCATATCTTTTTCTCATTAAAAGTAAATCTACCAAATATCTATCTCTTAAATTTGAAATTTTTTTTATTGATTTATTTTTTGATTGTTTTTTAGTCCCTTCAATTAATCTATTGATCAATTTCTTTGATAATTTTGGTGCTTTTAGTTTAGTCCAAGGAAATTTTAAAGCTGGTCCAAATTGTTCCAACATATGTTTCATTCCTAACTTCCCTCCTGCTAAGTGAAATGTTAAAAAAGTACCCATTAATGACCATCGTAAACCAGGTCCATCTTCTATTGCTCTATCTAAGTCTTTCGTATTTGCATGACCCTCATTTATAATATGTAACCCTTCCCTCCACAAAGCTTCTTGTAATCTATCTGATAAATAACCTGGCAGTTCGTGCTTAAGAACAATAGTGTTCATAGAAATTGATTTATAAAATTTTTTAGCTTTGTTTAAAAATTTTTTAGATGTTTTTTTTCCAGGTATAATTTCGATGCCGGGAAGTAAATAAACTGGATTAAATGGATGGCCTATAATTGTTCTTTCTGGATTTTTACATTTTGAATAAATTCTTGTTGGCAATAAACCTGAAGAACTAGATGAAATTATTGTATTAGATTTTGTATACTTTCCAATAATACTCATTAATTTAGTTTTTAATGTATAATTTTCAGTGACACATTCTTGTACAAAATCTGCATGTTTTACAGCATCCTCAATAGAGGTGAAATATTTGAAATTTTTAAGATTAAGATTTTTTTTATTAAAAAGTTTTTTTACATACGGCCATGATCTTTTTATTTCAGCTACTAAATTTTTTTTTAACTTTATGTCTCTATCAAAAGCATAAACTATTTTGTTATGTGCTAAAAAACGAATAATCCAACCAGTTCCAATAACACCAGTTCCAATAACTGCAATATTTTTAATTTGAGACATTACTTGTGTTTAACAAGTTTTAATTTTTCTCTGGTTTCAGCTGGTGTCATAGGTGAATAACCAAGTTCATCAATAATTCTTATGGCTTTTTCAACTAATTGTGAATTAGTAGCTAACTTACCTTTAGATAAATATAAGTTATCTTCTAATCCAACTCTTGGATTTCCTCCCATTAAAACAGTTTGAGCAACAAATGGCATTTCATTTTTTGATATTGCAAACCCTGACCAGATACCTTCTTTAGGCATAATATCTTTCATAGCTTGCATTGCTAAAGTAGTTGCTGGTGCTCCCCAGGGTATTCCTAAACACATTTGAAACATTGGTGGATCGCTTAATAATCCTTCCTTATAAAGTTGTGCCCCAAACCACATGTTACCTAAATCAAAAGCTTCTATTTCTGGTTTTACTTTTATTTCTTGTAATCTTTTTGCAGCTTTTCTTAAATCTCTTGGAGTATTTATAGTTATCACAGATCCATCTCCAAAATTTAATGTTCCACAATCTAAAGTACAAATTTCAGGTAAAAATTGTTCTGCATTTGCTATTCTTTCCATTACATTTGCCATATCTGTCATAGGACCAAATTGTAGTGGGCTATTTTCTCCGATATCGAGATCTCCACCCATTCCAGTCGTTAAATTAATTATAACGTCTGTATCACTTGATCTTATTCTATCTACTACCTCTTTATATAATTCTAGTCTTCTGCTAGGAGTTCCGTCTTCTTCTCTTACGTGAATATGAGCTATTGCTGCACCAGCTTTTGCTGCCTCAATAGAAGCTTTGGCTATTTGTTCTGGAGTTTTTGGTAAGTTTGGATGTTTGCTAGCAGTATCTCCAGATCCAGTCACAGCACATGATATGAATACCTTATTGATCATCTAAGTCTAAATTTATAATATAATAAAAAGATATAAGAAATAAAAAAATAATGAAAATAAAATTATTATCAGGTGCTTTAGGTGCTGAAATTGAAGGAATTGATTTAACTGACACTTCAGATACAAACTTTAAAAATATCAATGATTTATTATTAGAACATAAAGTAATTTTTTTTAGAAACCAGCCTATTACTAAAAATCAACAAATTGCCCTTGCTGAAAAATTTGGTCCTTTGGAAACGCATGCATATGTCAAAGGTTTAGATGATTATCCTGAAATAATTAGGATAGTAAAAGGCAAAGAGGAAAAAAACCAGTGGGGAGAAAACTGGCATAGTGACGTAAGTTATAATACTAAACCAACTAAAGCTGTTATTTTAAGATCAATTAAAATACCGCCTGTAGGTGGAGACACATGTTTTTCAAATATGGAATTAGCTTGGGAAACTTTAGATCCTATAATTCAAAATAAGATAAAAGATAAAAAAGCAATTCACAGTTCACTAGGTGCAGAGTTTTTTATAGAAAATTATAAATATATGGAAGGAAATGAAAAAAAAAATTACGACTCTTATTCTAATGAACATCCGGTAGTTAGAACTCATCCAGAAACCAATAAGAAAATTTTATTTGTTAATTGGACTTACACTAAGCAAATTATTGGTTTAGATAAAAAAGAAAGCGAACAAATACTAAAGAAAATATTTGAACATCAGGCTAGACTAGATCTTACTTGTAGATTTAGATGGACAGAAAATACCGTTGCCATTTGGGATAATAGAAGTGTCATCCATTATGCTATAGCAGACTTTTTTCCTGGTAGAGGCCTAGGACATGAAAGAATAATGGATCGTATTGCAATTGAAGGTGATCATCCTCAATAATTTAAATGCAAATTATTGATAAAATAATATCAAATTTTACAAACAATAAGTCACTATACATTGGTGAAAAAGTCACTATGTCTGAACATATGATACAAACTGCAATGCTTGCTGAAAAAGCAAAATGTAATGATGATTTAATTTGTTCATGTTTATTACACGATTACGGTCATTTCATTTTAGAAAACCCTGATGATTTAATTAAACTAAATGTAGATGGACATCATGAAAATATTGGTCACGAATACTTAAAAAGCTTTTTTAAAAAAAATATAGTAGAACCAATAAAATACCATGTCTTAGCAAAACGATATCTTGCTAAAGATAAAAAATATTATGATCATCTATCAGAGGCCTCCAAAACAAGCTTAAATCTACAAGGAGGGGTACTAAGTAATGATGAATGTAGTAAGTTTGAAAATCAGAAATATTTTAAGCCTTCAATACTTTTAAGAAAATTTGATGAAGCAGCAAAAAAAACTAATATTAAAATGAAATCAATCTATGATTATAAAAGACTGTTAGTTTCCAAACTAAAATGAAATTTGATTATTTAATTATTGGAGCAGGTTCAGCTGGTTGTGTTCTTGCTAATCGACTTTCAAAAAATAATCAAAATAATGTAGCTATTTTTGAAGCAGGGAAAACAAGTGATATTTGGAAAGTTAATATGCCTCTTGCAATTTTGTACACAATGCATGATCCCAAATATAATTTTAAATACTACTCAGAACCAGAACCTTATTTAAAAAATAGAAAACTTTTTTGTCCTAGAGGAAAAATGATTGGTGGCTGTTCTGCTCACAATGGAATGGTGTATGTAAGAGGAAACTCTAATGATTATCAAAGATGGGCCTCTTTCGGCTTAAAGGATTGGTCATATGAAAAAGTTTTGCCGTATTTCAAAAAAATAGAAACTTGGTCTGAAGGCGAAAATGACTATAGAGGTGGAAGTGGAATTTTGCCAGTAAACCAATCAAAAAATAAAAACCCTTTATTTAAAGCCTTTATCGATTCAGCAGGAGAAGCCGGCTATAAAATTAATAAAGATATGAATGGCAAAGAACAAGAGGGATTTGGAATGTATGATGTTACTATTCACAAAGGTGAAAGAGCAAGTGTTTCAAAATATTATTTAAATCCAGCAAAAAAAAGAGAAAATCTTAAAATTTTCTCAGAAGCATTTGTTGAAAAAGTTATTTTTGAAGGAAAAAAAGCAATAGGTATTGAAGTTAAAATAAAAAACAAAGTTGAAAAAATTTATGCAAATAAAGAGGTTATACTAAGTGGAGGAGCAATAAATTCTCCACAATTATTAATGCTTTCAGGTGTAGGACCTGGAAAACATCTGAAAGAAAAAGGAATTGAAGTTATACACAATCTTGAAGGTGTAGGTAAAAATTTGCAAGATCATTTAGAAACTTATGTTCAACAAGAATGTAAGACTTCTGACACTTTATATTCATATGTAAATAAATTGAATATGCTAAGAATTGGCATTCAATGGTTTATTAATCGAAGTGGACCTTGTTCAACATCATTTTTAGAAGCTGGTGGATTTTGTAAATCTTCATCTGAAAGAGAATATCCCAATATTCAATTTCATTTTTTTCCTTCATTTGTAATTGATCATGGATTAATTAATCCTAATCGACATGGATACCAGCTCCATGCAAGTCCAAATCATCCAAAAAGTAGAGGACTTATAACTTTAAAAACTTCTAACCCATATGATTACCCTAAAATTCAGTTTAATTACTTAGAAAATGAAGATGATCTAAAACAAACTATAGAATGTATTCATGTAGCAAGGAAAATACTTGGGCAAAATTCCCTAAAACCTTTCGCTGGAAAAGAAATTGGGCCAGGAGAAAATGTTAATTCAGATGAATTGTTTGAAGAATATATCAGATCTAAAGCTGAAACAGCTTATCACCCGTCTTGTACTTTAAAAATGGGTACAGATAACATGGCTGTAGTAGATGAAAAACTTAAAGTTCATGGGCTAAAAAATATTAGAGTTATTGATGCCTCAGTGATGCCTGAAATTACAAGCGGAAACTTAAATGCACCAACATTAATGATAGCAGAAAGAGCATCTGAATTTATTCTTAATTCATGACAAAAGTACAAAATAATCCTAAAGGTATTCTATTTATTCTGCTTGGAATGGCAGTGTTCTCTATTCAAGATGCTTTAATTAAATTCATTTATGAAGATGCTGCATTATACGAATTATATTTTGGGCGAACCATTGTTGCTCTAACATTATTAGTTGGATATCTTAAATTTTCTAAACAAAAAATAATTTTAAAAACCTACTACCCTTTTTTAACAATCTTAAGAGTTATATGTTTCTTTTTTGGATTTAGTTTTTTTTACATTTCTTTAACTTATATGTCTCTTGCAATGGCAAATGCATTATTTTTCTCTAGTCCTTTTTTTGTTTCAATTTTGGCTACTATATTTTTAAAAGAAAAAGTTGGTATTAGAAGATGGACTGCAATTTTTATTGGATTTATAGGAGTGTTTATTATTTTAAATCCAGACTTTAATAATTTTGATTATATGAAATTAGCTCCAGTAGCTTGTGCGTTATGTTATGCTATCTCTATGACTATAACTAAAATAACTTCTTATAAAGATAATGTTTACACTCAAATGCTACATTTATATTTTGGTGCAATTTTAATTAGTATCATATTTTATTTTTTTACAGGTAAGGGACAATTAAATACTTTTAATGATCCTACTTTTCAATTCATTTTTAGAGAATGGCTTACCAATCCCTCTTACGCTTGGCCATTTATTATAATTATGGGGTTTACGGGTGTTTTTGCATTTTATTTTGTTTTTAATGCCTATAGTATTGCATCTCCTTCTGTAGTTTCTCTTTATGAGTATTCTCTGATAATCTGGTCAATATTAACTGGTTATATTGTATTCAATAATATCCCTACAATTAGAACTTTAGTTGGAGTTATAATAATAATAAGTGCAGGTATATATATTTATCTTAGAGAAAAAGCCAAAGATCAAATGATTATTACAGACACTCCAAATAGATAATAAAAAATTTTATTGAATATCATCGTTAAGATTAATAATATTATTCAATTAAAGCGATACATAACTCATCGTTATATCCAATACGAAAGTGGGATCGATCGTCTTTTTTTAAATTAGAAAGTTTAAAGGAGGAAGCATGAAATTTGGATACTTTTGTAATACTACTAATTGGACTCACAAGCCCTACCACGAACTATTAGACGAAACTAGAGAGATCACAGAATATTGTGATCAAAACAAATGGAATTCTATTTGGTATACAGAGCATCATTTTAATCATGAAGGAATGGAGTCTTGTACAAATCCTTTAATGATGGGTGTTGATGCTGCCGCAAGAACTAATCAAATCAGAATTGGTCAAGCTTGCAATGTAATTACTTTCCATAATCCTATACAAATGGCAGAAGATGTTGCTCTTTTAGATCAATTATCGAAAGGTAGAGTAGAAGTTGGTATTGGTAGAGGAATTTACGGAAGAGAAGCTGTTAATCTAAATATTGAAGCTGATATGAAAGATCAAGCTAAAAACTTTAGACTATTTGAAGAAACTTTAACTATATTAAAAAAAGCATGGAAAGAAAAATTTTTTGATCATAAAGGTGAATTTTATACTTATCCTTCACCTGATTATGTATGGAAACATGACATGAGTAAACCAAGTGAAGAATTTATAGATATTAAAACTAATGTAATGAAAAAAATTAGTGTTTTACCTCAACCTTATCAAAAACCTTATCCCCCAATTCATCAAGTTGTAGATGGTATACGATCTATCGAATGGGCTGCCCAACAAGGTTTAAACATCATTATGTGGATACCAACAGTTAAAGCGTTAAAAATTAAATTTGAAGCTTTCAAAAATGCAAAATCTGAGTCTGAAAAAAGAAATGTGCCAATGGGTGAAGGAATTTCACTTGTAAGAGATATGTTTGTAGCTGACACGATGGAAGAAGCTAAAGAAAAAGCTGGCGAACATATGGTCAATTACATGAGATGGGTTTGTCATTGGCGAGGCCTTGGGAATCATATGGATCCAGGTGAAGAACTGCCTGAGACAAAAGGTAAGTTAGATTTATTAAATTATGAATTTTTACATAAAAGAAATATGTTATTTGGAACTCCAGAATTTGTTATTGATAAAATTAATGAATTGAAATCTGAACTAAACTTACAAAACTTACAAGTTTGGTCTAACTTTCCCGGTGTAAAACATAAAGACTGTATGAAAAGTATTAAACTTTTTACTGAAAAGGTAATGCCTCATTTTCAGGATAATGTTGATACTGAAGTCAAAAAAGTTTCGTGATCAAATCATGTAAGAAAATTACTGGTGGTCAAGCCACAGTTCAATCTTTAAAAAAAGAAAATGTGAATAATGTTTTTGGTCTTATAGGATCAGCTACAATGGAAATTTTTGATGCTCTTTATCATGAAAAAAAAATCAAATTTATTGGTGTAAGAGATGAAAGAACAGGGGCACACATGGCAGATGGTTATGCAAGGGCGTCTAATAAACCTGGTGTAATTATAGCTGGACAAAATGGGCCAGGAGCTACCAACTTAGTAACTGGAGTAGCTCAAGCAAAAGCAGCTTTTTCTCCTGTAATAGCTATTGCGGGATCTCACTCAACAAAAGATAAAATGGAGGATGCATTTCAAGGTCTTGATCAACAATCTTTATTTACTCCAATTACAAAAAAAACGTGGACAGTTAAAAATTCAAAAATTATTCCAAACGTAATTAGTAATGCTTTTAGTTTAGCAATGAAACCTAGAAGAGGACCCGTATGTGTTAATCTACCTAGAAACACTCTAGCAGAAACAAATAGTTACAATATAGATATAAATAAATCTTCTTTTTCTTTCGAAAGTAATCTCAAAGGAGATTTTAAAAAAATCAGAAAAACAACTAAAATTATAAATCAAGCGAAACAACTTGTAATAATTGCTGGAGGCGGAATTAAATACGCTGCTAAATATAAAGAAGTAATTAAACTTGCTGAATTTTTAAATATACCAATAGTTACTGCTGCAGGTCATGGAGATGCTATTCCATTTAATCATAAATTGAATGCAGGTCAAATGGGGCCAAGAGGAAATCCAGTTGCATCAAAACTTGTTAAAAAAGCAGATGTCATATTAGCAATTGGTACTAGATTGGGCTTTAACTCTACGTTTTATTCTTATGATAATATAAATAAAAAGGCGAAAATTATTCAAATTGAAATTGAAAAAAAAATGCTCGGAAAATACTTTCCAATAACTATTGGAATTAACGCTGATGCAGCTACGGCCACCAATCAAATATATAACGAGATAAAAAAACAGAGAATTAAATTAAATCTCAAAAATTGGACTAACTCATATCTAAAGGAAAGAAAAAATTATTTGAAAAATAGAGACAAATATAATCTTGGAAAAAATTTCCCCATTCAACCAAAAGGATTATTCAAACAACTAAGAAAAGCTCTACCAAAAGATACTGCTATAACTTTAGATGCTGGAACACTTTGTTTGCAAGCTACAGATGCTTTAGAATATTATAATCCACCATCTTTATTTACACCTTTGGACTTTGGTTTAGTTGGTTTTTCATTCGCTTGTGGTCTTGGAGTTAAAATTGCAAAACCAAAAAAAACTGTTGTTAGTCTAATGGGAGATGGAGGATTTGGTATGACTATATCTGAGTTAAGTACAGCAGTCGAATATGGAATAAATACTACAACCATAGTAATGAATAATCAAAGTTGGGGAGCTGAGAAAGCTTATCAAAAAGATTTTTTTGGAAAAAGATATCTAGGTGCGGATATTACTAGTCCTTCTTTTGATAAAGTTGCTGAATTATATGGTGCAAAAGGTTTCAAAGTTAAAAAAATTTCTCAAGTAAGTGAGGCTGTTAGAGCAGCTATAAAATGTAATAAGCCTGCAGTAGTTGATATAGATGTAGATCCTAGCGCATTATATAGTTTTAGAAAAGATAGTTTTAAACATAGGCAAAAATAGATGTCACAAAAAGATATTGGTAATAAAATTCCAATTTATAAATTAAAAGCGGGTAAAGAAGTTGAAGAATATTACGATGAATGGACTGTGGAAAATAAATACGACAAAGACATGGTTGATTGGAAATATTCTGGACCACAAGAAACTGTAAATCTCTTTGAAAAACATATTTCTCAAAAAAATATCAAAATATTAGATGCTGGTTGTGGAACTGGTTTAGTAGGCGTTGAGCTTAAAAAAAAAGGTTTTACAAATATTGATGGAGCAGATTTTTCTCAAAAAATGCTGGATTTAGTTCCACAAAAAATCTATAAAAATTTATTTAAAATTAACCTTAATCAAAAAGTTAATATTAATGATAATACTTACGAAGGAATAACATGTGTTGGCACTTTTACATTTGGTCATGTTTACCCTCAAGCTCTAGATGAGATGGTAAGAATTTGCAAAATTAAGTCTTTAATTTGTTTTACAATTAATATCGGAATTTATGAAGAATATGGGTTTGACAAAAAGATCAAAGAATTAGAGGATAATAATTCTTGGAAAATAATTAAATTTTTTAAATCAAATTATATTGCAAGCAAAGGGGTTAACGCTTGGTTAGTTTTAGCTCAGGTAATTAAATAAAAAATTATGGATATTAATTTAAGAAAATTTACAAAATTTGTTGATAAAACTTTCATAGAAGGTGGCAAAAAAGCTAAAGAGCCTGTTTTATTAGTTTCAGTTGCTGCAGTTTTTAAAAATCCTTGGCATGGACAAGGTTTTGTTGAAAACTTAAGACCTGCAATTTTAGAATTAGCTCCAAGGTTAGGGGATTTACTTGTTCCTGAATTAATTAAAGAAATAGGATCTCCTGAAAAAATATTAGCATATGGTAAAGCTGGTATAGTTGGATTAAATGGAGAAATAGAACATGCTTCAGCTTTTATTCATACATTAAGGTTTGGTAACAAATTTAGAGATGCTGTTGGAGGAACTTCGTACTTAAGCTTTACTAATACTAGAGGTCCAGCAGGGTCAAAAGTTTCTATTCCTATGATGCATAAAACAGACTCTGGTCTCAGACCTTATTATTTAACTCATGAATTTACAATACATGATGCTCCATTTGAAAATGAGATAGTAATTGCTATAGGTGGTGCTTCAAGTGGAAGAGCTCATGCAAGAACAGGTGATAGATACCAAGATATGAAAGAAATGGGTATTGAGCCTAAATAAAACTTGATGATATCTGGAACTACTTCTTCTGGGACATTTTATATTTTTAATAAAAAAGAAAAATTAATACCTATAGTATTTATTCATGGAGTGGGATTAACATATGAAATTTGGCAGCCACAAATAAATTATTTTAAAAATTATTCTACTCTTTCATATGATATTTTAGGACATGGAAAGTCATTACTAAAAAAACATGATATCAATTTTGATGATTTTTCAAATCAACTTATAGAATTAATTGATGAACTTAAAATTAATAGAATCCATTTAATTGGTTTTTCAATCGGTTCCTTAATTGCTAGAAATTTTGCAATAAAATTTAATAATAGATTACAATCATTAATTCTTTTAGGATCTATATATAAGAGATCAGAGGAACAACAAAAAATTGTTAATACAAGATTTAATCAAGCTAAGAAAGAACTAAAGCTCTCTAAAAAAGCCTTAAAGAGATGGTTTACAGATAAATATTTGGAAAACAATCCAAATATATATAAAAACATTAATTCTATTTTATCATCTAATAATATGAAAAACTTTTTAAAAGTTTATGAGCTTTTTGTTAATCATAAAAATGAAGAAGATTTCAAAAAAATAAAAGTTAATACTTTGATAATGACTGGAGAATTTGATTTAGGTTCAACAATTGAGATGTCAAAAAAATTGAATAAAATAATCAAAAATAGTCAACTTAAGATCATTAAAAATGGCAAACATCTTTGTGGTATTGAATGTGCAGATGAGGTAAATTCAGCGATTAAAACATTTATAGAAAAAAATGACTAAATTAAAACATTATCAAATGTTCATTAATGGTGAATGGGTAGAGGCTGAAAATAAAAAAACTTTCGAAACTTTAAATCCCGAAAATAACAAACCATGGGCAACTGTGCCAGAAGCTAGTTCTAAGGATGTAGACAAAGCAGTAAAAGCAGCTCAAAAAGCGTTTGATGGTGAATGGCCTAAATTACTTCCAAGAGAAAGAGCAAAATTTTTAAGAGCTATAGGAGAACAATTAAGAGAAAATGCTGAATTACTTGGTAAAATAGAAACTATAGATACAGGAAAAATTTTTAGGGAAACAAAAAAACAGGCTAACTATATTGCAGAATATTATGATTATTATGCAGGATTAGCAGATAAAGTTGAGGGTACAGTCTTACCAATTGATAAACCAAATGTTCAAGCACTTACAACTAGAATTCCCATAGGAGTTATAGCCGCAATAGTCCCATGGAATTCCCAAATGTTTTTAACTGCAACTAAACTTGCACCCGCTTTAGCAATGGGAAATACAATTGTGCTTAAATCTTCAGAGTTAGCTCCAGCTGTGATATTTGAATTTGCTAAACTAGTAGAAAAAATTGATCTTCCAAAAGGAGTTCTAAATGTTATTACTGGTTTTGGAGATCCTTGTGGAAAAGCTCTAACCTCTCACGATCTTGTTGAAAAAGTTGCATTTACAGGGGGACCAGAAACTGCAAGACATATAATTAGAAATTCTGCAGAAAATTTATCTGAAGTTAGTTTAGAACTTGGGGGAAAAAGTCCAGTTGCAGTATTTAATGACGCTAATCAAGAAAATGCAATTAATGGTATAGTTGCAGGAATATTTGGTGCAACAGGTCAAAGCTGTATTGCAGGGTCAAGACTTTATATCCAAGAAGAAATTTATAATGATTTTTTGAAAAAACTAACTGAACGTGCAGAAAAAATAAAAATTGGTACACCATTGAATACAGAAACAGAAATGGGTCCATTGAATAATTTCAAACAATTAGAAATTATTGAGAATAATATTAAAAAAACTATTGAACAGGGAGGAAAAATTAAAACTGGAGGTAAAAGACATTCTTTTTCAAATGAAGGATATTATTTTCCGCCAACTATAATTGAATGTGATAATCACAATCTACCGGCTGCTGAAAATGAACTATTTGGACCAATATTATCAGTAATGAAATTCAAAACTGAGGAAGAGATTATAAAAAAAATGAACGACAATAAATATGGTCTATCTTCAGGTGTCTATACAAGTGATCTTGCGAGAGGGATGAGGGTTTCTAAAGCAATTCGAGCAGGTATAACATTTGTAAATACCTATAGATTAATTTCACCTTCTGCACCATTTGGAGGAATTAAAGATAGTGGCTACGGAAAAGAAGCAGGAATCGAATCAATTAAAGATTACACAAGAATAAAAACAACATGGTTTTATACTTCAGATAAGCCAATACCAGATCCTTTTACAATAGGTTAATTACTTAATTTTCTAAAATACTAAAATTAAAAAGAGTGTTTTGCTTTTGGAAATTGTTTATTTAAAACATCAGATCTATATCTTTTAATTGCACCTTCAATAATTTTATTTAAATCAAGATATTTTTTAACAAACTTAAGTTTAGTCTTACCTAAGCCAAGCAAATCATCAATTACTAATACTTGACCATCACAATTAACTGAAGAACCTATGCCAATTGTTGGTATATTTATCATTTCAGTTATTTTTTTTGATAGTTTTGTTTCAACACATTCTAATACTATTGAAAAAATTCCAGCTGCTTCTAATAATTTGGCATCTTTTATTATTCTATTTCTTTCAGACTGTTTCTTTCCTTTAAAAGTAAATTTTTTATCAGTTTGAGGTAAAATACCTAGGTGGCCCATAACAGGAATTTTATTTTTAACTAAACTCTTAACTATAGAAATAATTTTTTTTCCACCTTCTAGTTTAATAGCATCACATTTGGTTTTTTTTATTACTAATTTAGCGTTTTTCAAAGCTTCATGAGAGTTACGATACGTATTGTAGGGCATATCAACTACCATCAATGATTTCTTAACACCAAGCCTTACACTTTTTGAATGATTAATCATTGTTTTTAAAGTCACTTCTTTAGTAGATTTATAATTATAAAGAACTGAACCTAATGAATCTCCAACTAATATTAAATCACAATATCTATCTAAAATAGAAGCAATATTTTTTGAATAAGCAGTTAAGCAAATAATTTTTGATTTATTTTTTTTACTAAGAATCTTTTTTATTTTTTTATTCATATTATTCTAGCTCAATTGTGCTAGGTGGTTTTGAGGTAATATCATAAACTACTCTATTAATTCCTCTTATACTATTCACAATTTTATTTGAAATATCTTGAATAAATGATTTTTTAAACTCATAAAAATCTGCAGTCATACCGTCTTCAGAAGTTATGGCTCTTAGTAAACATAAATATTCATAAGTTCGATTGTCTCCCATTACACCAACCGTTTTAACAGGAAGTAAGGCGGCATAAGCTTGCCAAATTTTATTATATAAACCATGTTCTTTCAAAGCTTGAATGAAATAATTATCTGCAGCTTTTAAAATATTTATTTTTTCTTTTGTAATTGATCCTGGCATTCTTATAGCTAATCCAGGTCCAGGAAATGGATGACGTGAAATAATATCTCTATTAAGATTCAACTCGAGTCCTAATTTTCTTACTTCATCTTTAAACAAAAATTTAAGTGGTTCTATTAATTCTAATTTCATTCTCTTAGGTAATCCACCTACGTTATGATGGGATTTTATTTTTGAAGTTTGGCTGCCTGTTACAGATTTGCTTTCTATTAGATCAGGATAAAGAGTGCCTTGTGCTAAAAATTTAACATTGTTAATTTTTTTTGCATACCTTTCAAAAATTCTTATAAACAAGTTTCCAATAATTTTTCTTTTCTTTTCAGGATCTGAAACATTTTTTAATTTCTTTAAAAATTCTTTTTCAGCGTTTACATAAATTAAATTAATCTTTAATCTTTTTTTAAAAGTTTTTATAACTTGGATTTCTTCATTTTTTCTAAGTAATCCCGTATTAACAAAAATACAATAAAGTTTTTTTCCTATAGCCTTGTTAAAGAGTTGTGCTACAACACTGCTATCTACTCCTCCAGAAAGTGCACAAATTACTTTGTCTGATCCAACCTTTTCTCTTATATCTTTTATTAACTGAACTTTTTGATCTTTAGAAGACCAATTTCTTTCAATTTTGCATATAAAAAAAATAAAATTACTTATAATTTTTTTTCCATTTTCAGTATGTGTAACTTCAGGGTGAAACTGAACTCCAAAAAAATTTTCTTGTTTATTTTCTACTATTGCAAATCTAGAATTTTCAGTCGAAGCAATAATCTTAAAATTTTTTGGTAATTTAGTGACCTGATCTGCATGACTCATCCATACTTGATTCAATTTTTTTTTATCAAAAAAATTTTTTACTAATAAACTATTTCTTTTTTTAAAAATTTTTGCTAATCCAAATTCTCTGTGTTTTGATTGTTTTACCTTTCCACCTTTAAATTTAGACAAAATTTGATGTCCAAAACATATTCCTAATATAGGTATTCCAAGATTTAATATTTTGTTATCAAAAGTACTTTTGTTGAGCTGATACACATTTAACGGACCTCCAGAGAGAATTATTCCTTTAATATTGTTATTAATATGAAAACTTTTAATTTTTTTGTGACTTACTAGCTCAGAAAAAACTCCAAGCTCTCTTATTCTTCTAGCAATTAATTGAGTAAATTGTGAACCAAAATCTATAATTAAGATCTTGTCTAAATTTAAATCAAGACTCATTATTTTTTGGTTCTAAATTTTCAAGTTCTTTCAAAATCTTTTTGTTTTCATTACATAATTCTTCGCAAACTTTAGTAAATCTTTCTGATAACTCCTTTACTTTTGAATAATTTGTTTTTTCTAAACCAATTTCCATTAACATTAAAATTGCCTCTTCTTTTGCTGGATCAATTAATAATGTGGCTTCTAAATTTTTCTCTTCACTTATTTGATCTTCTTTATTTTTATATATTTTTGCTAAGTATAAATATGAATTTGAGTCTTTTGGATTAAATACTATGCTTCTTTCAAACAAAAATTTAGCTTCATCATATTTTTTTTTTTCAAAGAGCTTAACTCCTTTGCTGAAAAAATCTTCTTTACTAAAAGAAATACTTAAAAAATTCATAAAGAAAATTGTAAAAAAAAATATTTTTAATAATTTAAGCATTAGTATTTTGAATCACTTTTAACTATGTCTACATTATGTACCATACTTTCATAAAAACCAGCTTTAGTAATTTTTACAAATTTAGGTTTGTTTCTTAAGTATTTTATCTGCTTAGAGCCTAAATAGCCCATTGAAGATTTTAATCCTCCTATTAATTTATAAATAATATTTCCCACACTCCCTTTATATTTTGCAAAACCATCTACTCCTTCTGGAACATACTTTGATATATCTTTTTGCTTAAGTTGAAAATATCTATCGGCTGAGCCTTTATTCATTGCTCCTATAGAACCCATACCTCTAAAGCTTTTAAAAAGTTTTCCATTTTTTTTTATTATTTTTCCTGGTGCTTCTTCAGTACCAGCAAATAAAGATCCTATCATCACAGCATCTGCACCTGCTGCAAATGCTTTTGCTAGATCTCCAGAGTATTTAATTCCACCATCTGAAATGATTTTTACATTTTTATTTTTAATACCTTTTCTAACTGAAAGTATTGCACTTAATTGAGGGACACCTATCCCCGCTACCAATCGAGTAGTACATATTGAGCCTGGCCCAATTCCGACTTTTATAATATCAACACCTAATTTTAATAAAAATTTAGCTGCTTCTGGTGTAGCAATATTTCCCGCACATAAAGCAGTTTTTTTATTTTTAATTTTTTTGATAAACTTAACTATTTCAGATACTTTTTTAGTATGTCCATGTGCAGTATCTACTACAATTAAATCTACACCTTCTCTTAACACTTCCTTTGCCCTTTGAAGTTCTTTAAAACCTGCTCCAACTGCAGCACCTACTAATAGTTTTTGTTTTTTAACTTTTTTAATCTCAATTATCTGTTTTTTTATATCTAAATTTCTATGAATAACTCCTATTCCACCCGTTTTAGCTATTGCAATTGCCATTTTACTTTCCGTTACTGTATCCATGGCTGAAGCAAGAAGAGGAATTTTAAGCTTTAAATTGTTAGTTAATTTAATACTTGTATCAACTTCTGAGGGTAAAATAGCTGAGTACTTAGGTGCCAAAGTTACGTCATCAAAGGTAAGTGCTTCTTTAATAGGAACCATAATCATTTATATACGATTCCTTTTAAATTTAAAGAGACTATCTGAGATTTTTACAAATTATAAAACTTTCTTTAGAATCTTTTCGACTAGATTTTGGTTTAAAAACCTTAACTTCTTTAAAAATTTTTTTTCCAAGTGCGACAATTTCATTGAATGTGCTGCCCATAAATATTTTTGAAATAAAAAAACCTTTTTTGGAAATCACTTCTTTTGAAAAAATCATAGCTTCTTTACATAATTCCCCTGTTTGAATTGAGTCTATATCTTTAATACCTGTAGTGTTTACAGCCATGTCTGACATTATTATATTAGCTTCTTCATTCAGATAACTTTTAATTTTATTTTTAATATCTTTTTCTGTAAAATCACCTATAATTTGAAAAGTGTTTTTAATTTTCTCCATTTTTTTTAAATCAATTGAAATTATTTTTCCTTGTTTCACTACTTTAGAGGCATATTGAGACCAACTACCAGGAGCAGATCCAATATCTATTACACAGATGCCACTTTTAAAAATTTTAAACTTCTCATCAATTTCAATTAATTTATATGCTGATCTAGCCCTATATCCGTCAACCTTAGATTTTCTTACATAAATATCTTTTCTTTGCTTGTTAACCCAGTTTTTTGAAATTCTATTTTTTTTCAATTATTGCTAAATCTTAGACTTTTATTTATTTTTTTATTTTCTAAATTTTCTATTTCAATTTCCACACTTTTATCTGTCCTCATATCTTTACCATTTTTCCAAATTCCTGCGGCTAGATGTATTATGCCTATTTTATAATTAGGTAAATATGGTTCGACAAAAGTTTTTTGTTTTTCATCAAATTTTGGAAGTAAATTGCTCGTAATCCAATTACAATTTAAAGGTAAAAATTCTGTTTCTAAACTATCAACATAGACTGCCATATTAATTGCCAGCCCTTCTGAACCAAAAATATTTCCAGCTTTTAAAGTTTTTGATAAATTATTTTGCCAAACTTTCCATCCTCTAGAATTTTTCTCTAAAGAAAAAACTCCAATGTTAATATGTGGAGCAAAGGCTAATTTTCTAGCTTTGTCATACCCAATTTTTGACTTCACTGCATGTTTAAAATTCTGAGATTTTATGATTGCTAATTTTCCAAATAGCCAATTAACTTTTGAAGTTATTTTGTATCCTGGACCAATTGTTTGTGTAATACCTAATTTTCCATTTTCACAAGCTTTAAAATATAATTCTATACTATTCCAATCGTTCACCCAAGCATCACAATCTATCCATAAATATTTGTCATAGTTTGGAAAATATTTCGGTAAAAAAGCTCTTGAGACCTGACTTTTAAGCCACTCTTTTCCTTTAACTTTGTGATCTGAAACTTCTATATCCCATTCTGCAGATTTAATTTCATCTACTTTAATTAATAATTTTTCTTTTTGTTCTTGTGTTATTCCTGCATCTAAAATGCAAATAGCAACTTTTTCACTCTCCTTAAATCTTTTAATAGAATCTATTAACTCTTCTAATAAAGGAAAATAATTAGCATCTGCTAATGAAACAATTACATTCTTTTTCATCAAAGTTCGTCTTCAAGATCATCATCTTCTTGAATTTTGTCATTTTCATGTCGTTTTTTTATATTTTGAAAATGAAAATAACTCATTGGCAATAAAAGCACATAAATAATTATACTAATCGCAATAACATTAAATGTATAAATTAACAGTAGACCAAAAAACAAAACTATTCCAAATAACAAAAATATTGTTGTTCTTCTCGGTATAACAATTTTTTTGAAAGAATAGGTTGGAAATTTACTAATTAATAGAAATGAAGTTATTATAAAGAATATAGGTACAATTATATTATAATTTAATTGAATATAGTCAAATCCACTTAAACTTATAATTAAGGGAGTCAATACTAATATACCTCCCGCTGGTGAAGGAACGCCTTCAAAAAAATTATCTCTCCAGGAAGATTCATTATTCGAATTTATATTAAATCTTGCTAATCTTAATGCTACACAAATTACATATACTAAACACAATAACCAACCAAATCTCTCTAATGTATTAAGTTTCCAGAAATACATAATAAATGCTGGAGCTACTCCAAAGCTAATCATATCTGTAAGTGAGTCTAATTCTTTGCCAACTTTAGATGTCCCCTTTATCAATCTTGCTATTCTTCCATCAAGACCATCTATTAAAGCTGCAAAAATTATTGCTATAATAGCAAATTCATATCTCCCATCTAATGCAAATCTAATTGAAGTTAATCCAATGCAAACTCCAATTAATGTTAACATATTTGGTAAAATCATCCTGGCACTTTTTTTATCAGCTACAATTTTTAAATTATTTTTTTTGTGTTCCATTTTATTTTTTAGCTAAAAGTGTTTCTCCTGAAACTGTTATTTGACCAACTTTGACTAAAGGCTCATAATTTTCATAGTAAATATCAACTCTACTTCCAAATCTTATCATTCCAATTCTGTCCCCTTGTTTTAATTCCTGATTTTTATTTGTTTCACAAACTATTCTTCTAGCAACGAGGCCAGCTATTTGAACTAAAATAATTTCATTTCCATGATTATCTTTAATTTTATAATAATTTCTCTCATTATCTTCACTAGCTTTATCTAGGGAAGCATTCAAAAATTTTCCTGGTTTATATAAAATTTCATCAACTTGACCTGAACATGGAGTTCTATTTACATGACAATCAAAAATATTCATGAAAATACTAATTTTCTTAAATTTTTTATTTTCTAACCCAAATTCTTTTGGTCCAATAACTTCTTCAACTTTAACTACTTCTCCATCAGCTGGACTTACTAGATAATTGTCATCGTTAATAATGACTCTGTTAGGATCTCTAAAAAAATAATAAACCCAAATAGAAAGAACTAAACTGATTATTCCTAAAAAGGTACTTAGACTATATAAAACAATTGTTATAATTATGGCTATAACAATAAATTTATATCCCTCTGAGTGTAATTTTGGAAAAATTTTACTAAACATATCTTCTAATTGATAATTTTCGATTAATATGTATATAAAATGCCAAAATTCAATTAATAAGATATACTTTCAATAAATGAGTAAAATCAACGTAAAAAATCCTATTGTAGAGTTAGACGGTGATGAAATGACCAGAATAATATGGAAATTCATAAAAAATAAATTGATACTTCCATATCTAGATCTCGAAATTAAATATTACGATTTAGGAATGGAAAGTAGAGATAATACGGATGATCAAATTACAATAGACTCTGCTAAAGCTATTGAAAAAATAGGTGTCGGTATCAAATGCGCAACCATTACTCCTGATGAAGATAGAGTAAAAGAATTTAATTTAAAGAAAATGTGGAGATCTCCTAATGGAACTATAAGAAATATTATTGGAGGAACAGTATTTAGAGAACCTATAATTTGTTCTAATATTCCAAAATTAGTTCCTTCTTGGTCAGACCCTGTTGTAATAGGACGACATGCTTTTGGTGATCAATATAGGGCTACTGATTTTAAAGTTCCTGGCAAAGGTAAAATGGAAATTAAATGGACTTCTGAAGATGGCAAAAATGAAATTAAATATGAAGTGTTTAATTTCACAGGTCCTGGCGTAGCGCTATCTATGTATAATTTAGACAAATCAATCGAAGACTTTGCAAGATCTTGTTTTAGTTATGGTCTTATAAAAAAATGGCCGGTTTATCTATCTACTAAAAATACTATTCTAAAAAAATATGATGGAAGATTTAAAGATATATTTGAAGAAATTTTTAATAAAGAATTTAAAGAAAAATTTAGTAAAGCTAAGATTACTTATGAACATAGACTTATTGACGACATGGTTGCTTGCGCAATGAAATGGAGTGGAAAATATATATGGGCTTGTAAAAATTATGATGGAGATGTCCAATCTGATACTATGGCACAAGGTTATGGATCTTTAGGTTTAATGACCAGTACATTGTTAACTCCTGATGGAAAAATAATGGAAGCAGAAGCTGCCCACGGTACAGTAACCAGACACTATCGAATGCACCAAGAAGGTAAAGAAACATCTACTAATCCAATAGCATCGATATTTGCGTGGACAAGAGGATTGGCTCACAGAGGTAAATTAGATGAAAACAAGGAACTTATAAAATTTTCTAAAAGTATTGAAAAAGTTTGTATAGAAAGTGTCGAGAGTGGATCGATGACTAAAGACCTTGCAATATTAATAGGACCATCAAGCAAATATCTAACAACTAACCAGTTTTTAAATGTAATAGATGGAAATTTAAAAAAGAAATTAAATTAAAGACTTAATTTTTTCAAAAGCTTCATTAATTTTATTCTGGTCTTGACCTCCAGCCTGAGCAAAATCTTTTCTTCCACCTCCTCCCTTACCACCAATAGTTTCTGACCCTATTTTAGCAAATTTGACAGCATCATATTTATCAATTAAATTTTCAGTAATACCAACTGCAAGTCCAACTTTACCTTCACCACTTGCAAAAACGATCACAATTCCATTTCCCAATTCTTTTTTTCCATTATCAACAAGTTTTCTAAGATCTTTGGGTGGTAAATCTTTTACCTTTTGAAATCTAACTTTTATATTATTAATTTTTTGATCATTAATAATATTTTTTGTTTTATCTTTAAGGACTGAATTCACATTCACTTGTTCAAGTTGTTTTGTTAGATCTTTAATAAGTTCCTTGAGATCTTTGTTTTGAATATTTGGTTTGCCACCTAATTTAATAATCTGAAAAGAAAGCTCCTTTATAGTCTCCTCATCTTTTTGCATCGATAAATTTGAGAGCTTTTCTTTATTTTTTATGTAATCTTCTAATTGTTTATCTCTTAAAGCCTCAACTCTTCTTACTCCTGCAGCAATCGATGATTGGCTTACAGTTTTAAATTTTCCTATATCGCCAGTATTTTTAACGTGTGTGCCTCCACATAATTCTGTTGAAAAATAAGCTTCTTTTTCTTTACCCATTGAAACTACTCGAACTTCTTCTCCGTATTTTTCTCCAAAAAAAGCCAGTGCTCCTTTTTCTATTGCTGCTTTTGGTGTCATAATTCTTGTAGTAACCTCAGAGCTATTTTTAACATAATCGTTTACTAATTTATCAATTTTATCTAACTCTTCATTTGTTATTGGTTTCATATGGCTAAAATCGAACCTTAGGCGGTCAGGTGCAACAAGTGAACCTTTTTGCATCACATGCTTTCCAAGTATCCGCCTTAGAGACTCGTGTAATAAATGTGTAGCAGAATGATAAGCTTTTAGATTTTCTCTTCTCTTTACATCAATTTTCATTTCTACTGCATCGCCTACTTTTATTGCACCAGTCTTCAATGATCCATAATGAACAAATAAATCACCAAGTTTTTTTTGAGTGTCTTCAACTTCAAAAACTGAATTTCTAGAAATTATTGTACCTTTATCTCCAAGCTGTCCTCCTGACTCACCATAAAAAGGGGTTTGATTTATTATAATCATTCCCTCTTCTCCACTAGATAAATCTTTAACTTCTTTATTACCTTTAATTAAATTAAGAACAACTCCCTCAGATTGATTTGACTCGTAGCCTAAAAATTCTGTAGGTCCAATTTTATCTTTAATAGAAAACCAAATTGCTTCCTCAGAACTATCGCCTGAACCTTTCCAATTTTTTTTCGCAAGTTCTTTACTTCTTTTCATTAACTCATCAAATTTTTTATGATCAACCTTTAATGATTTACCCTTTAAAATATCTTCTGTTAGATCTAATGGAAAACCATAAGTATCATAAAGTTTAAATGCAGCTTCACCAGGTAAAACTTTATCGATTTTTAAAATTTCATCATTTAAGATTTTTATTCCCCTATCGAGTAAAACTAAAAATTTTTCCTCTTCCATTTTTAAAGTTTCTTTTACTAAAGACTCTGATCTTTCAAGCTCAGGATAATTTCCTGACATTTCTTTTTTTAAAGACTCAAAAATTTTATAAAAGATTGGTTCCTTTGATCCTAATAGATGAGAATGTCTCATCCCTCTTCTCATTATTCTTCTTAAGACATATCCTCTTCCTTCATTTGACGGTAGAACACCTTCTGCTAGAAGAAATGAGCTAGCTCTTAAATGATCTGCAATAACTCTAAAACTTGAAATATTTTTATCTACTTGATTAACTTTCGTTACATCTGAGATAGAATCTATCAATTTTTTGAAATGATCAGTTTGATAATTATCATGAGTCCCTTGTAATAAAGCGGCTATTCTCTCCAAACCCATTCCAGTATCTACAGATGGCTTTGGAAGATCTATCCTTTTGTTTTTTGAAATTTGCTCATATTGCATAAAAACTAAATTCCAAATTTCAATAAACCTGTCCCCGTCTTGATCTTTAGTCCCAGGTAAACCACCCTTTAAATGATCACCATGATCATAAAATATTTCTGAGCAAGGACCGCATGGTCCTGTTTCGCCCATTGACCAAAAATTATCTAAAGTAGAAATTTTTATTATTTTATCATCACTAAAACCCGCTATTTTCTTCCAAAAATTGAAAGCTTCCTCATCTTCGTTAAAAACAGTTACATAAAGTCTATTTTTATCTAAACCAAAGTCCTTTGTAATTAAGTTCCATGCAAGCTCTATACCTCTTTCTTTAAAATAATCTCCAAAAGAAAAATTTCCTAACATTTCAAAAAATGTGTGATGTCTAGGCGTATACCCTACATTTTCTAAATCATTATGTTTTCCTCCAGCTCTTACACATTTTTGTGAAGTGGTTGCTCTTTTATAATCTCTTTTTTCTAAACCTGTGAATACATTTTTGAATTGAACCATTCCTGAATTAGCAAACATCAGAGTTGGATCATTATTTGGAACTAAATTACTAGAATCAACAATTTTATGATCATTTTTCTCAAAATATTTTAAGAATGTTTCTCTTATTTGATTTAATGATTTCTGAGCCATGTTTTTAAAATACAGTTTTTTTATTCGATGTCTAGATAGCGATAATGGGGAAAAGGCGCTTATATTAAGCGCCTTTTATAATTTAAAGATGACCTTTAATTTTAGTTCTTTTTAGAAGGAGTAGCTTCTTTATCTGCTTCTTCTTTTTCAGCCACTTTCTTCTCTTTTTCAATTTTTTCAGGACTTAATGGATTTCCTTCAATTTTTTTTGAAATCACACCAGCTTTTTCTCTAATTGCCATTTCTATTTCTGCAGCAACTTTTGGGTTTTGAGCAAGATAAACCTTGGCATTCTCTCTACCTTGGCCAATTTTTTCTCCTTTATAGGCATACCATGCGCCTGATTTTTCAATAATTTCAGCTTTAGCACCCAAGTCTACTAACTCACCCATTTTACTAATCCCTTTTCCATACATTAAGTCAAACTCAACAACTTTAAATGGAGGTGCAACTTTATTTTTAACTACTTTAACTCTTGTAGAGTTTCCAATAATTTCATCTTTATCTTTAATAGCACCAATCCTTCTAATATCCATTCTTACAGATGAATAAAACTTAAGTGCATTTCCACCTGATGTTGTTTCAGGACTTCCAAACATAACTCCAATTTTCATTCTAATTTGATTGATGAAAATCATCATTGTATTTGTATTTGAAATTGAACTTGTTAATTTTCTTAAAGCCTGACTCATTAATCTGGATTGAAGGCCAACATGATGATCTCCCATTTCACCATCAATTTCAGCTTTTGGTGTCAAAGCTGCAACAGAATCAATTACAATTACTGAAATAGAGCCTGATTTTACTAATGTATCTGCTATCTCTAAAGCTTGCTCACCTGCATCTGGTTGTGAGATTAAAAGCTCTTCAGTATTTACACCTATTTTTTTAGCATAAACTGGGTCTAAAGCATGCTCGGCATCAACAAATGCACAAATTCCTCCTGCTTTTTGAGCCTCAGCTACTACTTGTAAAGCCAATGTTGTTTTTCCGGATGACTCTGGTCCATAAACCTCAATAATTCTTCCTTTAGGTAATCCTCCTATCCCTAAGGCTAAGTCTAAACTCAAAGATCCTGTGGATACTGACTCAATATCCATAGCTCTTTTTTGGCCTAGTTTCATTACCGAACCTTTTCCAAAATTATCTGTGATTTGATTTATTGCTGCTTCTAAAGCTTTATTTTTCTCTTTATTTTCTAACTCTTGATCTTTTGTAGATTTAACTACTTTCAGGTTATTTTTCGTCATTTTTTGCCTTTTTTTTTACTTTTTTAAACACTCGAATCATAAAATAAATGTACACATTTTGTTCTCATTTGCAAGATTAATTTTTTAAGGTCAAAATTACTAATTTTTACTCAATTCCTAAATATTCACTATTTAAAAATCCAACAGATTTTAAAAGGTTAAATTGTGAAAGTATGAAATTTCTCTCTGAGTTTGCCAGTGATATCTGAGCGTTAAGTAGTAAAGAGTTTGACTGTATCACTTCTAATGTGGTTCTTCCTGCTCCACTATTATACTCAGCTGTAATTCCCTCATTAGCTATTTCTGAAGCTCTTACTTGAACTTGTACTGAATTTAACAAGCTTTTATTTGATTGATAATTAGACCATGCGCTAGCTACATTTGACTGATTTTGTTTAACAATGCTATCTAAAATTAACCTCGATCTTGTCTCTAAACTTGAACTTTTATTTAATTGAGCTCTATTTTTACCTCCTGAATAAAATGGCCATGATACTGTTGCTTTAATTGTATCTTTTTCTCTTTCATCATAAGTTGAGCTGAGATCATCGGTGTATGATCTTTCAATAGTTAAATTCGCAGTTGGTGCTAAATCAGATTTAGCAATAATCTTATTTTTTTGAGCCAGTTCATATTCTAATTGAGCAATAATTAGATCAGGATTATTCTTTTTTGAAAGTTTAATAGCTGAGTTTAAACTTTCTGGTAATGGATATTCATTAATTGATTTTTTATCTAAAGATTTCGGATCATTTAAAGAACCAATAATATTCTCATAATTGAGTTTACTTGTTAATAATTCATTTTGAGCTTGTATTAATTTAGCTTGAGCTTCAGCGAAAGAAGACTCTGATTGGGAAACATCAGTTAAAGTTATTTGACCTCTTTCTAATCTTATTCTGTCAGTTTCGACTTGTCTATTTAAGAGTTCAACATTATCTCTATTAATTTTTAATTTTTCATTAGCTAATACTAGTCCAGTGTAAGCTTCTGTGGTTTTATATAAAATATCTTGTTCTTTTTTTAAAAGTTTTGCTTTTGCAAGATTTAAGCCAATTTCACTTTTTGATAATTCCGCACCTCTCCCAAAATCAATTAAAGTTTGTGAAACTGAAATTGAATTAGTTAAAGGATCTACATCGTTTATTGTTGCGTTACTACCAGATTGAGTTGTTAATTTATTAGTATCTTCTTTGCTTTTAGAACTAGATAAAGTTAAAGTGGGTAAATAGTTTCCTTTAGAAATTTTTAATTCTTGTTCTGATATATTTATATTTTCTCTTTCAGCATTTAATTCAGAGTTATTTTTATAGGCTTTTGATAAAGCATTAGAAAATGTGTCAGCATTTAGGTCTGAAAAAATAAATAAGGTCCCAAAAAATATTACAAAAAAAATTTTCATTTCTGCCTGTATACTGCAGTTTTAATTTGATGGTTAGTATTTAAATTAAGTATAATTGAAGCATATTTAGGCATGTATTTAAACATATTTTGTGTAATTCTTTGATACGTTTGCATGAAATTTATTACATCTCCTTTACTCATTATTTTTAAATTTGATTTTAATTTACTTTTAATCCAAAGTTTTCTCTCTTGCTTTAATCTCCATTTTTGTAGCAAACTAAAATTTTTTGCTCTTAAATAGATCAAACAATGTAATTGAGAATATAAGTTTTTATACTTTGATTTCAATTGTTGGTTTACATATTTTCTCCAAATTTGTTTTTGATCTTTTGATTTTTCCATTGAATTAATTGTTTTCTTTAAAGTGGTATTTTTTTCTGATTTTGCACCAACACACCAACCTTCAAAGATGATGACATCTGGTCTCTTTTTTAAATCATACCATTTTTTTTTGTTAAACCTGTCATCGATAGCTTTATTAAATGTTGGTAATTTTAATCTTTTGAATTTTTTACTTTTTGACTTTCTAAAGAAATTTAACATCATATTTATATCATGTGTTCCAGGAACCCCCCTTGTTAAAAGAATAGGATGAATTCTTTTTGATAAATTTATTCGCTCTTTTCTTGTTTTATAAAAGTCATCTATTGAAATCCTAAAAACATTTAACTTAAAGTATTTAGTTAAGATAATTCTGATTAAAGAACTAATTGTAGTTTTTCCTGTACCTTGACCACCTGCTAAACCTACAAAATAAGGTCTTTTTTTATAAGCCTTTTTATTAATCCAAAAACATAATGGAATTAAGAAAGACTTTATCATTCTTTCTTTATTTTTAAATTTATCAGCTTTTGTTTCTTGAGATTTAATAAACTTTAAACAATCCTTTTTTACCTTACCAAAGCATAAGCTAAATTGTTTCATGAGAATTATTTTTTATCTAAAGGATGATTTTGACCATCATTAACAGACACATCTTTTAAGTCAAAAATATTTATTTCATCAATACATCCTATATTAAATCCCGTCATGGCAGGATTAATCCTTGGATTATGATGAGTATAAATTCCACAATCAGAGCAAAAATAATGTTTAGCAACCTTTGAATGGAATTGATAAAGTTTTAATTTATCTTTTCCTTTAACAATTTTAAAATCTTCATTTTTAACCATTGACATAATTGCTCCTTTTCTTTTACAAATAGAACAATTGCACCTAATTACTTTTGCTAAATCTCCGTCTAAATTAATTTCTGCCTCTACAGCTCCACAATGACATATTAACTTTTTCATTCTATTCCCAAATGATCAAAATTCAATTTTTGTTTTCTTTTAGCTTTCATTTTTTTTTCAAATTCTTTATGAAAGTTTACTTTTTGTTTAGTCCATTCAGAAAAAAATTTCAGCTTTTTTGGATAATCTTTAATATTTTCTCTATGGTATTCACTTTTTGTTTCTATTGCGAAAAGAGTTTTTGGTGCCCCATAAAATTCAGGATTTATTGCGTGGGATATTTCTATACCTTTGTCTCTTATGCTGGGAGAAAAGAAAAGATGTAATGATCCTAAAGCTGTTTTAGGAAGAGTAATTTGATATTCATTGATATATCTTATGAGATTAGCATACGATCCACGTGCATATGGATCATCTGGATTATATATCTCTTTATAAACATCAAAATGTCTAGTTCTAAAACAATTCATTGTTATTCCTTTGGTATATAGCTCCGCGTAAAAATATTCTGGTCTTAAAGTACAGTTATCATGCTTATCATTTTTCAAATAACTTGTAAGCCATGCTCCCAAAAGTTGAGCATGCTTTCCACCATTTTTTATTTGACATATATTATAAGATGCTTTCCAAATATTATTTTCGGTTTGCATAAAGTTTATACAATCAATTGAAATAGTACTTACACTCCAATAAGATTTTTCAACTAGTTTCCACTCACCTTCTGGTAGATTAAATTCTAAAAATTTCCATTTGATATTATTGCTATAAGAATTGTCTTTAATTAATTTTGTATTCTTCGAATAAACATTTCCACAAAGTAGAAAAATAAGACCAGCAATCCATAAAATTTTTTTCATTTTAAATTATTTAAACTATCCTTGGTTGAAGTTGTCCACAAGCATACAAAATGTGGTTTTAATGTTCACGTTTTGATTCACTTTTGATTCAATTACGGACTCAAAATACAACCTCTTGCGTGCATTGTATAAATAGTCTATAAATTAGAACAAAACAAGAACATGAAATTAACTATTCCCTATTATCTACATAAAGCTGGCGCTGGTTTTCCCTCACCTGCAACTGATTATATTGAAGAAGATATCGATCTGAACATGCATTTAATCAGAAATGTTCCAGCCACTTTCATTATCAGGGTACAGGGGAAATCCATGGTGGATGTTGGAATTAATGATGGAGACTTATTAGTTGCCGATAAAAGTTTAAAACCAAAAAATTTTTCAACAGTTATTGCAAATGTTCATGATGAACTTGTGGTTAAAACTTTAGTTCAAGAAAGAGACAAAAAATTTCTAACATCTGGATCTAAAGATTTTTCTAACAGAATTTTAATTAATGAAGATGAAGATATTTTTATTTGGGGAGTTGTAACTTATGTTATCCATTCAACGTACTAAAAAATTAGCTCTAGTTGACTGTAATTCTTTCTATGTTTCCTGTGAAAGATTATTCAATCCTAGAATAAGAAAAAAACCTGTTGTGGTTTTATCCAATAATGATGGTTGTATTATCTCAAGATCCAATGAGGCAAAAGCTTTAGGGATTAAAATGGGTGAACCTTATTTTAAAGCAAAAAATATTATCATTAAAAATAAAGTTGAAGTTTTTTCATCAAATTATTCTTTATATGGAGATTTATCTAGAAGGGTAATGAGAACTCTTAAAAGATTTAATGCAGAAACAGAGGTTTATTCTATTGATGAAGCATTTATAGATTTATCAAACTTTCCAGATACAGAAATTGAAAAAGTTGGAAAAGAAATTAGAGAAACAGTTTTACAATGGACCGGCATTCCAACAAGCATCGGTATAGCCAAAACTAAAACTTTAAGTAAAGTAGCAAATCATATCGCAAAGAAAAAACAATCTGGTGTTACTAGTTTAATTGGAATAGAAAATTTAGATCCTATCTTAGAAAAAGTTGAAATTAATGATGTATGGGGTGTTGGTAGACAGCTTACAAAGTTTTATCAAAAGAATGGAATTTATAATGCAAAACAACTTAAGAATAAATCTAATACTTGGATAAAAAAATGTTCTAATGTTTTAAGTTCAAGAACGGCAATGGAGCTTAGAGGAGTGCCTTGTATTGATTTAGAGACAACTCAAACAAAAAGAAAAAGCTGTGTTGTCTCAAGATCATTTGGAAAAAGAATTGAAAAATTCCAAGAATTGAAAGAAGCAGTTACAAATTATTGTTTAAATGCATCTGAAAAAATTAGATCAGAGTTATTAGTTGCAAAAGCAATTACAGTATTTATCAGAACTAGTCCATTTCAAAGAGATTATGGTTATTATTCAAATACAAAGACAGTTGATTTTCCAGTTGCAACAAACAATAGCATTGAAACCGTTAAAACTGCAGTTTCAATTTTAGAAAGTATTTTTAAGAATAATTACCGTTATCAAAAAGCAGGAGTCATACTTACAGGATTACGTAATGATGATGGAAGAAAAAGTTTATTTTCGTCAGAAAAAGATGAAAAAATAAAAAGTTTAATGCGATCAATTGATAATACTAATTATAAATATGGAAGATATACTTTAAGTCTTGCTAGTGCAGGTGTTCATAAAAAATGGAATATGAAAAGACAATATTCTTCTAAAATAGACACGGCTGATTTTTATTGTTTACCAACAATTAAAGCTTGATTTATTGACCAAAAGCTACAAAATTTTTTTCATTTTTGATTTTTAAATTTTTCATCTTTTTTAGGTTTTCTAAGAACTATACTATCTAAATAAACTCTTTGATCTGGTAAACTTTCCCAATCTGAATTCCAATAACCAATAGTACGATGCCTATAAATTCCAAATTTCATATAACCGCCTGTACAAGTATCTGCTAAAGTTTTTATATTTTTAAGATCAGCTAAGACTTCATTATTTTTAAAAATTTTAAATCTTCCAGTTTCATCAAGCTTCCAGAGAACATGAAATTTTAAATGAGTCCACTTTCCCTTTAAGTCTTCAATTTTTCCAATTATAACAGGCTCTGATGCATAGGCTGCTTTACTTGCCCAACTATAATAATGCTCACCTTTATATTTAAAATCCTGAGCCCAAAAATGACAACAACTATGACATCCTTTAGCTTTGTTATCTGTGTGCATTTGACCAATTATAACTACTGCACCCTTTTCTAAGGGTTCGTAACTTTCATCGAAGTAAACTGCATACTCAAAGATGTGTTCTCTATTTTTCAATTTCATATCACCAAGGTGTATCTCTTGTCTGCTTCTATTACCTTTACCATCACATTGAATTTGAGTTGTTTTTGCTTTTCCTTTTCCGCAACCTGCATCTTCTCTATTCACTGTAACTTGAATACTTGTTTTTCCTTCATAAACAGGAAAACCATCTGAAGCTTTTACTTCTTTTATTCTATTTACCTTTTTCTCTGACATAGAAAGAAATTGCTCCTTGTACCCTTTTATATCTTTGAAATTCCTTCTATGGTTGTCTGAAAATACATTTCCTAAAAATAAAAAATATATAAAGATCGCTAGTAAAATTTTTTTTATCATTTAATTTCCTCAATATCATTTATGTTTGACAAGGCTTTGTCAAATTCTTCCATATTTTCTCTCAAAGCCAAATTTGAAATTGAATAAACAGCTATTAATAAAAAAATCAATGGTATTACAGTTACTATTGAGGCGTTACTCTTAATCAATAAAATATATAAAATTATAAATAAAGCTGAACGAATTAAAAATACTTTTCGAAAAACACTAATAATAGAAAGTGAATGTTTTATTAGATTATAAAAACTCATTTTAGAGGGACCAAAATATCTGTTTCCTCTAGTAGACGGTATTGGAATTAAATTTTTTTCTATTTTTCTTAATGAGCCCGAAAAACTATTCCAAGTAGCTTTTTCAACAATCATTTTTTCAACTACACTTTTGGATAAACATGTAAAATTTCCAAATTTAATAGACTTACCAGTAAAAGTTAAAGTTATTAATTTGTGTATTTGATAACAAATTTTAAATAGTAAATTCTCAGATCTTTTAACTCTTTCTCCAACCATAGTTTTTTCATAAGAATTATTAATTTGATTTAAAAATTCCTTTATTTCCTCTGGTCTATCCTCTCCATCTCCATCCATTGGTATAACATAGTCAAAATCTTCTTTCTCAATGATATATTTTAATCCCGTTGCTATACACCTTGCATGACCTTGATTTTTTTTCATGTTTAAAATTTTTATAGATTGAATATTTTCAAAAGTTTTTTCTTCATCTTGACGATCATGATTTGATGCATCATTGACAATTATAATAGAAATTTGGAATTCTGTATCAATTGATAATTTATTAATTTCATCTATAAGTTTAGAAACAGATTGCCAATCGTTATATACCGGGATTAAAACTTTAATTTTCATTTATTTTTTTAATCCAATCATACAAAAACCTTGTTTATTAATTTTTCCAAAATCTCCTGGGCATACTTCCTTTAAAACATCAGAATTTCCCGTGTATATAATACCACCGTTGGGGTCTAATTTTTCTATCTTCCCTTTTATACTTTTAAACCAGATTGGCCTAGAGCTTAAGTGATAAGATAAATTTCCAGCGTGCCATTCATCACCCACAACGTACATAATCTTATTTGAAAAATTTTTACTCCACCTTCTTTCAATCAAAGTAGCAATTTCTTTACCTGAATAATCTGTCCGTTTATTGGTTTGAGAAATTGAAATGTAAGAATAAAGAATAGGGGATAAAAAAAATAAAAATAAAAAACCATATAAAAAATAATTAAGTTTTTTAATATTGATTTGAGATTTAAATAAATAAACAAATAACACTCCAAAAAATAAATAAAAAGGTGTCATCCACATCGTTCTAATTTTAGAGCCAGTAATAATCGAAGTAACTAACATTAGAAATATAGGTAAGAAATTAATAAAAATTAGAAAAATTAATTTCTTATCTTTAAAATTTATTTTAAATTTAATCTTTTTTACAAGTAATAAAATAAGAACAAAAAATGGAATTAATAATCCAATTTGTTTAAGCAAGAAAATTATAGGATATTTTACATGATCAATAAAGTTCGAGCCTTCTAAACCAGTTCTCATTAATCCATAAGTTATTGTTGTATAATTATTTTCATGGAGCCATATTAAATGAGGAATTAACAAAATAATAAAAATTTCAAAAATAATCAGATATTTAAAGTCAAGTTTAATCATTTTTTTAAAAAAAATGTAATATATAAAAAAAAGATCAATTGAAATTAGCAAATAAATAAACAAATATTTAGATAAAAATCCTAGAGCAGCAAATAATCCGACTAATAAACAATCTATAAATTTAATTTCTTTTTTATCAAAAATTTTCCAAGAATAATAAACAACTAATGACCAAAAAGGTAGTTGAGATACATTCACATTAAACTCTGGAGTAGTAAAATTGTAAAAAAATATAGATACTAATAAAAAAACTGAGATTAGACTTAATATATAGTTATTTAAAATTTCATTTGCAAATTTAAACACATAAAAAAATGAAATAACTACAAATATTTGGCTAAGTAAATAATAAGCCCAATCTTGAGAACCAAAAATTTGGTAAAATACTTCTACAAAAAAAGCACTTCCTGGTGGGTGTTTATTAAACCCCCAATCCAAATTGCTTCCCCAAGCTAAAGCCTCTATAACATCTAAAGGTAAATTTTGATTGGTCAATGCTGGAACCAAGGTCCATATAGACAAATGGAAAAAAATAAAAATAAAGAAAATATTGATTATATTTCTTTTAAAAACATTCATAATCTAACATTTACATTAATTAACCCTAGTTGACACCCTAATTTTGATGAATATACTGCGCCGCTATCAAATTACAGCAATGCCTAAAACTACAAAAGTAAAAAAAAAAATTACCAAATCAAAATCAAAAAAGATTGTTAAACAAAAACCGAAAAAGATTTCAAAATCAAAACAAGCCCCAAAAGGTCCTATAAAAATTTCTACAACTTATGTGCCAAAAGAAACTGAAAAATATATGTGTGAAAAACACAAAGTTTATTTCAGAATAAAATTACAAGATTGGAAGAAAGAATTAATAAAAGCTAACAATGAAGCTTTATACAATGGAAGTATGGATGATAATGTTATTTCAGCTGATATAGTTGATCAAGCAAGTTCATATACAGACAAAAACGTGGAAATGAAAGCTATTAATAGACAGATAAAATTAATTTCTGAAATTGATAAGGCCTTAATCAGAATAAAAGATGATACTTACGGATACTGTTTAGATACAGCAGAACCAATTGGTCTTAAAAGATTGATGGCTAGACCTGTTGCAAAATATACTATTGCAGCACAAGAAAATCATGAAAAAAATGAAAAGGTTCATGCTGATGACTAAGAAAAGAAAAAAAAATACTAGAGTAAAAAATCCTATTACTTACAATTTTACTAAAAAATATATCTACTACTATTATATTTTTTTTTGGATATTATTGTTAATATTTGTTTTCAGTAAATGAACAAAAAGATAATACTTATTGTTATTATAGTGTTAGCTATAGAATTATCAGGTCATGGAATCATAGTTTCATTAATAAGATTATTAAATTCTATGAATTAATTTGCATCTAGAACAGCATGCAAAAATTGTTTTGTTCTTTCATTTTGAGGATTTCCAAATAGTTTTTCTGGTGGTCCTTGTTCAAATATTTTTCCTTCATTAAAAAAACATACTCTATCAGAAATTTCTCTAGCAAAACCCATTTGATGAGTGACCATGATCATCGTTAAGTTATGTTCTTTATTTAAAGATCTAATTACATTTAAAACTTCTCCAACAACCTCTGGATCTAATGCTGATGTTATTTCATCTAAAAGCATCACTTTTGGCCTCATAGCAAGCGCTCTCGCGATAGCAACTCTTTGTTGTTGTCCTCCTGATAGCCTACTTGGATGTTGATCTTTTTTATCAGTTAAACCAACAAGTTCTAATAATTCCAAAGCTCTTTTCTCTGCCTGTTCTTTTTTCATTCCTAATACTTCTACTGGTGCCTCTATACAATTTTGTAATGCTGTCATGTGTGGAAATAAATTAAATTGTTGAAACACCATTCCTATTTTTGACCTTCTCTCTCTTAAGTATCTCTCATTGGCTTCGACAAAACTTCCATTTATATTTGTATGCGTTAAAGGTTCGCCATCTAAATGAATTACTCCTCCATTTATCTTCTCTAAAGTCATTAAAACTCTCAATACTGTTGTTTTTCCGGATCCAGATGGGCCTATGATTGAAACCATTTCATTTTTTTTAATTTCCAGATTAAGTTTATCTAAAACAACTAAATCGCCATATTGTTTAGTTACATTTTCAAACTTGACTATGACTTCATCTGAGTTGTTATTTTTCATAATTATTTTTTAATTTTACCTTGCGCTATATTAACATCTCTTTCAAGTTTTCTAACCCACATTGCAGCAGGTATTGATAATGTTAAAAAGATAATACCAACTAAAGTATAAGGCTCTAAATATCTATAGTTATAACCACCAACTGCAGTAGCAGCATGGAATAGTTCCGCAACACCAATCGTTGATAAAAGAGGTGTATCTTTAAATATTCCAACTAAGTAATTTCCCATTCCTGGAATAGCTATAGGAAATGCTTGAGGAAGAACTATTCTTCTGTAAGTGTAAATTGTAGAAAAATTTAAAGCTCTGCAAGCTTCCCATTGTGTTTTTGATACTCCCTCAAGTGCCCCACGATATACTTCTGACATATATGTTCCAAAGTGAAGACCAATAGTAATCATTCCACACACCCAGGCAGATAAAGTAATGCCAAATTGTGGTAGTACGAAATAAACGAAAAATAATTGTATTAGTAATGGTGTCGATCTAATAAACTCAACTATTTCTCTATTAACCCAATTGAAAATTTTTGAAGGTGTTCTTTGTGCTAATAAAAAAAATAATCCAACAATCAAAGCAATCGCATAACCTACTCCAGCTGCTAAAATAGTATTAAGTGTTGCGATTGCCATTTGAGGCAATATTTCATAGGTAAAATCCCACCTCCAACCCATTTCCATATTTAAATTTTCTCCTTTCCAACTTTTCTAGCTGCTAAAACTTCTAACCATCTTAAAAATGGAACCAATGCAAATCTAGCCATTATGTAGTAAATAAGTAATGCTGTTCCAAAACATTGTGCTGATAACCACGTAATAGAGTTAATTTGTTTTGCTTCAAAAGTTAAATCAACCACAGTAACTAATGCTACCAATGCAGTAGCTTTTAATAATTCTACAGTTAAATTTGCAGCAGGTGGTAATATTATTGGAAATATTTGTGGTATTATAATTCTTTTAATTTTTTTTGCAGGCGTAAAATTTAATGAATGAGCAGCTTCCCATTGTCCTTTAGGTACTGCAAGGATCCCTGCTCTAACTATTTCAGCACCGTATGCTCCAAAATTCAAACCTAAAGCTACTACTCCTGCTGTAAAAGCTTCTAAAGAAATTCCAAAAAATGGTAATACATAATAAGCCCAGAATAATTGCACTAGAAGTGACGTTCCTCTAAAAAATTCTATATATACAGTAGCTATACCTTGTATTACAGGATTTTTAGAAAGTCTCATTAAACCAAATATCATAGAAATGATTACATAAAGAATCATTGAGCAAACAAGAACTTTCATTGTCGTTACTGTTCCAAGTAAAAGAGTAATTCCGTGTTCGTTTAAAAATTCAAAATATGTCAAAGTAATTCCTTTAGATTTATAAAAACCAGGCAACAATTTAGTTGCCTGGTTTATCTTTTAATAGCTTATTAAATTATTTAGTTGAGCAAGCCCACTCAGTACTCATGTCAGGCGGAGGTAGTTGAGCTTTATCATACCCATACTCTCCAGCTCTTTTCAACATAGTTGCTGGGTTAGCCATAACTTTAGCTAGAGCAGCATTAAATGCTTCTCTAAATTTGTCATCACCTTTTCTAAATCCAATACCTACTACGTTTAAAGTTTCCTTAGGCATTAATTTTGGATCAGTAACTTCAAATTTTCCATTAGTTTTTTTCTCATGTTCTTTAGCACCAAAGAATGTTTGCACTGCAACGTCAGCTCTTCCAGCTTTCATTGCTGCTAAAATTCCAACTTCACCTTCAACTAAAAGCATTTGACTATCTGGCACACCGTATTTTTTAGCCGCTTCTACAGTATTAAATCCAGTTCCTGTTACTAATTTAGCTCCAGTTGAAATAACATCAGCATAATTGTTAATATTTTTTGGATTTCCTTTTGGTACTAGCATTGCATCACCAAAAACACCTATAGGATCTGAAAAGTCCATGTTTGCACATCTACTTTTTAAGATATACATACCACCAGTAATCATATCTGCACGGTCTGCATTTAATCCTGGGATTAATCCTGACCATTCAAAAACTTTTGTTTCATGTTCAGTGATACCCATCTCTTCTAGAACTGTTAATGCTATCATGTTAACAAATCCTAAAGCTTCACCACCATCTCCAGCATAAGCCCATGGCACCGCTGTTCCAAAACCTAATCTTAATTTGTGCCCATCTGCAAGTCTCTCTGTAAGTGTTTTTGCATTTACAGTAGAAATTGAAAAAAGAAGCACTAATAAGATTGTTAATGATTTAAATAATCTCATTATTTGTTCCCTCTCTAATTTAGTTTAAAAATAATTAAACCAAAAATAAAGTTGAAAGTATAGTTGAAAAATTTCAATCAGAAGTTGATAAAAAATTATTGAATTAAAATATTGTTTCCAATTTTTATTTTACCATCATTTAAGGCTGTTAAATAAATACCCATATCGAAATGATTATAAGTTTTTTTTAATAATGAAAGTAAATTTAAACTATCGTCATTAGTATTTGGTCTTAAATTAATTGCTACACATCTTGGAATGTTTTTTTCAACTTTAAAAGAAATATTATTAATCTTAATAGTTTTGCCTATCCATTCTCGTTCGATCCAAGGTTTAATCCCATCTATATAAATATTTCCTCTAAATCTCGGTATTTCAATTTTTATACCTATTTTTTTTTGGAAATCATTGATGCTTTGTATGTTTATAAGTGAAACTGAATTAATAAAATCAACTTTATTTGAAATTGTTGTATCAAAAAAAGGATATTCTTCATTTTTCATTAACATTATTGGTTCCTTAATAAAACTTTCTAATTCTATAATCTTTTTTGAAAGCAATTGACGTTCTTTAAAATTATTTACATCTATATTTAAAATTTCCTTATCTTTAAAAATTAGTGTTAATTTATTTTCATTGAATAAGAAATTATACTTATTCAACACCGGAGTGTTTTTAAGTGTTAAAATTTTATTCCACTTTCCTTTTCTATCTTTAGGATTTTTTTCAAATAATTTAACTGCTTCCAAGTCTAAATTTTTTGCAAATGCAAAGATTCTATCTCCGACAATTCCAATATTTTTCTTTATTTCGCACTCATTAATACTTTGAAATGACACAGATTTAACAGGACAGTAATTTATTGAAGAAATAGATAAGCTCATATAATGTTTTTAAAATAATATGACTTATCTTTCATCAAATCAACTTAAACAGTACAAAGATAAAGGATTTGTTTCTCCAATAAATATTTTTTCAAAAGAGAAAGCAAACGAAATACGAAATGAAATTGAGTTAATCGAAAATAAAATGCCTGGAGAATTAGAAAAATCAGGTAGATACAATGCGCATTTGATTTCACCCTTATTAGATGATGTTACTCATAATTCAAAAATTTTAGATGCAGTTCAAAGTTTAATTGGAGAAAATATTCTTGTTTGTGGAACTACTTTATTTATAAAAAATCCAAATGAAAAAGGATTTGTTAGTTATCACCAAGATGCAAAATACATAGGATTAAAACCATATAATTGGGTAACCGCTTGGGTTGCTATCACTAATTCAAATGAAAAAAATGGATGTATGAGAATGTGGTCTGGTTCTCACAAAGATAATCTTAAAAAACATGATCAAAAATTCAATGCGGGAAATTTATTAACTAGAGGTCAAACTGTTCAAAATGTACCAAAAGAAGAAACAACACCTTTAATCTTAAAAGCAGGACAAATGTCCTTGCATCATCCAACTGTGGTTCATGGTTCAGATCTAAATAAAAGCAATGACCGAAGAATAGGATTTGTAATACAAAGTTATATTGGCACTGATGTTAAACAAGTGCTAGGTAAAAATGGTGTTCAGCTAGCAAGAGGAATAGATAAATTTAATTACCATGAAAAAATTAGAAGACCACAAAAATTAATGGATGAAAATGATATAAAATTAAAAAAACAAGAAAATAATAATCTTCAAGAAATTTTTTATAAAGGTTCTGATAAGAAAGGTAAATTTTGACTAAGGTTTTGGTATAATAGCGCCATTATTGAATTGATCATATCCTTTAATTACCGCCTCACGTTCAGATATTTCTAAATACCACCTTAATAAATTTTTATAATTTTTAAGACCAATATCGTGCCAATCATGTCTAGCTATCCATGGCCATGTTGCAATGTCTGCAATAGTATAATCCTCACCAGCCATAAATTTAGTATTTGATAACCTTTCATCTAATTCATTGTATATCCTCTCAGAGATTTTAAAATATCTGTTTTCACCAAATTTACTTTTACCTGGGTTATAATGATGAAATTGATGATGTTGACCCAACATTGGTCCAACATATCCCATTTGTGCCATAAGCCATTGATTTATTTCTAATCGATTTTTTTTATCATAAAACTTTCCACTTTGTTCTGCCAAATAAATTAAAATTGCACCTGACTCAAAAACTGTTTTATCATTTTTATGATCTACTATTACTGGAATTTTACTAAAAGGACTTATTTTTTTAAAATTTGAATTAAACTGCTCTTTTTTATCTAAATCAACTTTAGTAACTTGGTAATCATAACCAATCTCCTCAAGCATAATACTAATTTTTTTTCCATTAGGAGTATCTGCTGAAAATAACTCAATCACCTTTAATGCCAAGTCGATCTTTTATTGTCTTAGAAGAAGTTGTAAATTCAAATCTATATTTTTCATTTGGTCGAGCTAATTTAAAACAAGCTCTAGCCGCTAAAGCCCCCTCATGAAAGCCTGATAAAATTAACTTTAATTTTCCTGGATAATTACAAATATCCCCTACAGCATAAATACCTTTCTGGTTTGTTTCAAATTTTTCAGTATCAACTTCGATTTTTTTTTTATCAATATTTAGCCCCCAGCTTGCAATAGGGCCTAACTGCATAATCAAACCAAAGAAACCTAAAACATAATTTGTTTTGAGATTTTTAATTTCTTCGTTGTCGTGCTTAATATCTATACTTTCTAATTTTTCTAAACCACTTACTGCAGTCATTTGGTATTTCGTATAAAGATTTATTTTACCCTCTTTTGCTAATTCGTGAACTTTATCTACAGTTGTTTTAGCACCTCTAAATTCATCTCTTCTGTGAATCAAATTTACCTTACAATCTTTAGATAATTCAACTGCCCAATCTAATGCACTATCTCCTCCCCCAAAAATTGAAACTATTTTTCCTTTAAATATTTTTTTGTCTGTAATCGAATAAAATAACGATTTATTCTCAAATTTTTCACATTCTTTTATTGAAAATTTTCTTGGTTCGAATGAGCCTACACCACCAGCAATAATAACATTGGGTGTCAAAAAGGAATTACCTTTATTAGTTTTGACTAACCAATTATCTTTTTCTTTTTTAACTTCTTCAACTCTTTCACCTAAATAGAACTTTATATTAAAAGGTTTTAATTGATTTATTAAATTATTTGTTAATTCCTCACCTGTGCATTCAGGAATAGCAGGGATATCATAAATTGGTTTATCTGGATAAAGTTCTATACATTGACCACCAATTTTTTCTAGATTGTCTACTATTTCACAATTAAGACCAATTAGTTTTAATTGATGGGCAGTAAACAAACCTGTTGGACCTGCTCCAATTATTAATGCATCTATTTTATTCATTTAACCTTGTTTTGATGGAATACTAACTATAAGACCGTCAAGCTCATTTGAAACTAAAAGCTGACAACTTAGTCTACTATTTTTTTTAGGCTCAAATGCCATGTCTAACATATCTTCCTCACCATCTTCTTTTTTTGGAAGTTTATTTAACCAATCTTCTTTGACATAAACATGGCAAGTAGCACAAGCCATTCCGCCCCCACAATCGGCATCAATACCAGGAATATCATTTTGGACAGCACCCTCCATTACGGTCAAACCATTCTGAACTTCTATTGTATGACTCTGGTTGTCATTAGTAATGTAGGTTATTTTTGGCATTCGAGATTTATATATTAAGTAGAAAAAAAAATAGGGCAAGTATGTAAAACATACTCGCCCTATAAATTTAATTTAAACAGTAATTATCTGCTTCTTGCACCAGCTGAACTTACTGCAGCAGCCCAGATTACTAGACCAAATGCAATTTTGTTTATAAAGTCAGCTAAGTTGTAAACTACGTTTAGTGAATTAGCATCTACACCACCTGTTAGGTAACCAAATACATAACCTAATGGGTAAATTGCCCAACCTACAGTTACAATCATTCTCATTGCACTGAATGCAGTTACAAGAGATTTGTTTCCACTCTTAGCAGCAGCTTTTCCAGCTTCACCTGAGAATACTTCATAAAGAATGTATACCCAACCTGCCATACCAATTATAAAACCAAGCGTAGCGTTGATGTATCCAGCTTCTCCTAAGTATCCACCGATTAACATTACTAATGAACCAATTAACAATCTCCAGAAAATTCCAGAGTTTGCTTTTCTTACAGCTACTAGAATTAAATAGAATTCTACCATCTGTAATGGCACAGTAATTAACCAATCAATATATCTATATACTGTTGGTGAATCACCTGTAGTCACCCAAACATCTCTCATGTACATGTAGTGAATGAATGCAATACCAGTTACAAGACCTGCAACAGTTACTGACGTTTTCCAGCCAGGTGCGACAGTACTTCTTTCCATGAAGAAAAACGCTGTAGCAGCTAACATACCCATTGAAATTACCCAAAAGGAAATTCCAACAAAGTCATCAGAAGCTAACATAGCGGTCGCAGCGTTTGCAACACCTGTAACACCCAATAGGGCAACAGCTGTAAGAGCAAACAATTTAAGTTTTTTCATAAAAAACTCCCTCTTTAGTTAGTTTTTATTTATTAGTTTATATAAACTAGGCTTAAGCTTCCTTAAGCCAAAGTTGTGGTTAAATACCAAATTAAAAGAGTTAATTGAAGACAAAATTGTGATTAATAAGCATTGATTTTACTAACTTTTTAAAATTAAATACAATTTATACTTTAAAAATCAAATAAATGTCTAAGCACGAATCAAACTCTAATGTCAGATAAATTTAGAAAAATTTACGAGCAATCGATTAAAAATCCAGAAAGTTTTTGGCAGGAAGCCTCAAATGATATCTTTTGGTTTAAAAAACCTACAAAAATTTTAAATAAATCAAATCCACCTTTCTACAAATGGTTTGAAGATGGAGTGACAAATACATGTTATAATGCTTTAGATATTCATATTGATCAAGGTAAAGGAAATAAAATAGCTTTAATTTATGACAGTCCTATTACTGGTAACAAAAATAAATTTACTTACGAAGAGTTAAGATCAAAAGTTTCTAAATTTGCGGGGGGTCTTAAAGATAAAGGTGTAAATAAGGGTGATAGAGTTATCATTTATATGCCAATGATACCAGAAGCTGTGATTGCTATGCTAGGATGTGCAAGAATTGGAGCAATTCACTCTGTTGTGTTCGGAGGCTTTGCTTCAAACGAACTTGCTAGCAGGATAGATGATAGTAAAGCAAAAGTATTGGTAACTGCCTCCTGTGGATTTGAACCTGGAAGAACAGTTGAATACAAACCATTGGTAGATGAAGCTATCAAACTAGCTAAACATAAAATTGATAAAATGATTTTATTTCAAAGACCAGGTCACGAAGTAAAATTAAATACCCCAAATGAAATAAGTTGGGAAGAAACTATTTCTAAATCGGAGGAAACTGAATGTGTTGAGATGAATTCTAATGAATTTGCTTATATCTTATATACATCAGGAACAACCGGAACACCTAAAGGTATAGTAAGAGACATTGGAGGTCATATTGTAGCTCTTAAATGGACCATGAAGAATATCTACAATATAGATGCAGACAATATTTGGTGGTCTGCAAGTGATATTGGTTGGATAGTTGGGCACTCTTATATTGTTTATGCTCCACTTTTTAAGGGATGTACTACAATTTTATTTGAAGGAAAACCAGTAGGTACTCCTGATGCTGGAGCTTTTTGGAAAGTTATTTCTGATTATAAAGTAAAATCATTATTTACAGCACCTACAGCTTTTAGAGCTATCAAGAAGGAAGATCCTGATGGTAAATTTTTTTCCAAATACAACTTAAGTAATTTTGAAAGTTTATTTTTAGCAGGAGAAAGAGCAGATCCAGATACTATTAAATGGGCAGAAAACTTACTTAAAGTTCCAGTAATAGATCATTGGTGGCAAACTGAAACAAGCTGGGCTATTAGCTCTAATTGTACTGGAATTGAAATGATGGAAACAAAATATGGTTCAGCCTGTAAAGCTGTTCCTGGATATGATGTTAAAATAATTAAACCGGACCAAACCTTAGCAAAACCAAATGAGATGGGAGATATAGTAGTTAAACTTCCTTTGCCTCCTGGAACATTCCCAACTTTATGGAATGCTGACCAAAGGTATAAGGAAAACTATATGTTAAATTATGAAGGTTATTATCAGACATATGACGCAGGTCACATAGACGAAGATGGTTACATATGGATTATGTCTAGAACAGACGATATTATAAATGTTGCTGGTCACAGATTATCTACAGGTGCTATCGAGGAAGTATTATCAGAACATCAGTCTGTTGCTGAATGTGCGGTTCTTGGTATAGCCGATAAATTAAAAGGCCAATTGCCTATAGGTTTAGTAGTCCTAAAATCAGGTGTTGATAAAGATAATGAAACAATATCAAAAGAATGTGTTCAAATGGTTAGAGAAAAAATCGGGCCTGTAGCAGCATTTAAAGTGGCTATAGTAATTAAAAGATTACCTAAAACAAGGTCTGGTAAAATTTTAAGAGGAACTATAAGAAAAATTGCTGATAATGTTGAATATAAAATACCGCCTACAATTGATGATCCTTTAATTTTGACAGAAATAAAAGAAGATTTGATAAAATACAAAATTATAAATAATGCTTAAGACTTATATTTTTTTAATTGGAGCTATATTCTTTGAAGTAGCTGGAACAATGTTATTGCCTGTATCTCAAAACTTTACAAAACTTATCCCTACAGTTGCTTTAGCTATATTTTATTTATCTGCATTTTATCTTTTAACTTTTGTAGTTAATAAACTTCCTATAGCAATTGTTTATGCTACTTGGAGTGGTCTTGGGATTTTTACAATTGCAATATTAGGATATATATTTTTTAAACAAACTCTTGCTTGGCAGGCTATTGTTGGATTATTTTTAATAGTTATTGGTGTTATTTTAGTTAACAGCTATAGTTTGAATAAATTCTAAAAGTCAAAATGAAAGCATCAGTTATCATCGCAAATTTTAATAGCGGTAGATTTATTAAAGAGTGCATAGAGTCTTTAAGATCACAAACTTACAACAAAATTGAAATTATTTTTTTTGATGATAATTCTAAGGATAACTCTTTGGAAATAATCAAAGATTACAATAATGTTAAAATTATTAAAAATAAAATCCAAACTAATTTTGGATCATTAAATCAAATCAATGCTTTTAAAAAATGCATAGAAATTAGTTCGGGAGAAGTGATTTTTTTTTTAGATAGTGATGATTATTTTGCTATAAATAAAATAGAAAAAGTAATTAGTACTTTTCAAAAAAATAACGACAAAATGATCATTTTTGACTTCCCAATTGTAATTAAAAAAAACAATAAATTATTTATTAAAAGAAAAAATAATTTTCTAAAAACTTACTGGGGCTATATTCATCCTACAAGCTGTATTTCAATAAGAAAAAAATACATAAAAAAAGTTTTTGACACAGTATTAGATAATGAATTTACAGACATATGGTTAGATTTGAGAATTTTGATATTTGCGAAATATTTTTACAAATATGAAACTTTAAATGAAAACTTAACTTTTTATAGGCAAACTGAAGATAATATTTCGTCTAAATTTAAAAAATTTTCTAGAAATTGGTGGTTTAGAAGAAAAGAAGCTCACGATTATTTTTTTAACTTGATGAAAAAAAATGATTATAAAATTTCTAAAAATTTAGATTATTATTTTACTAAATTTATTACCAAATTAATTAAATGAATAATATTTTAATAGTAGGTAAAAGAGGATTTATTGGTAATAATTTATCAAAGTATCTTAAAAAATATTATATAGTAAAACATATAGCTTTTAAAAATTTAAAAAAATATAAGTCAAAAATTAATAAATTTGACTATGTTATAAATACATCAATCAATAAAAATTATATTGAAAATAAATACAATATTAAATTCGATAATGATCTTACAATCTCAAATTTGATTAAAAATGATAAAACTACATACATTTTTTTAAGTTCTAGAAAAGTTTATAAATCTAAAGCAAATATTAAAGAAAATAGCAAACTTCTACCAAAATCAAATTATTCCAAAAATAAATTAATTACTGAAAAAAAATTAAAAAAAAAATTAAAAAATAATATTCTAATTTTAAGAGTCTCTAATGTGATAGGAAATAAAGGTTCAATTAAAAAGATTCATAAAACCTTTATAGATATCTTCTTTATTAACTTAAAAAAAGGTTTCATTTTAGATAATGGGAGAAACTATAAAGATTTTATAGGAATTGATAAATTATGTGAAATTATAAAAAAAATTATTCAAAAAAAACTTCTAGGAGTTTTCAATGTATCTATAGGTAAAAAAATATATCTTAACAATATAATTAAATGGTTAAATAAATTTAATAAACAAAAAACTATAAAAGTATTAAAAAATAATAATAAAATTGATTCATTTTATCTAAATAATGAAAAATTAATGTCCAAAATTAAAATTAAAAATTCAATATCTGAATTAAAAAAGTTTTGTTATAAAACAAGTAAAAAAAATTTCACTTAAATCGAAAAAAGTAACGGAACACCCTCTGGATCTCCAAGAATCTTTCCATCTTTCATTTTAATTTTTCCACCAACTATTGTTGCAATTGGAGTGCCTTTAAATTCAAAACCATTAAAAGGAGACCAACTACATTTGCTCTCAATATCTTCATTTTTGATAATAGTCTTTTTATTCATATCAACAATTGTAAAGTCAGCATCAAAACCTTTTTTTATAAAACCTTTGTTTTTAATTCCAAAAATTTTTACTGGATTTTCACATACTAAATTTATTAATTGTTTAAGAGATAGTTTTCCATCATTTACATGATTTAACATAACTGGCATCAAAGTTTGAACTCCTGGCATCCCTGAAGGTGAATTAGGATATTCCTTATCTTTGTTTACCTTTAAATGCGGAGCATGGTCTGATCCAATAGTATCGTTATAATTATTTTTCACTGCATACCATAATCTATCATAATGTGATTTGTCTCTTAACGGGGGATTCATTTGAGCATATGTGCCTAGTTTGTCATAACATTCTGGTGCATAAATCGTCAAATGCTGTGGGGTGATTTCAAATGTGATATTACCTTTATGTTGAGACAAGAAATCTATTTCTTGCTTTGTGGTGATATGAAGCACATGAGCTTTTTTATTATAACGTTCTGCAATTCTTACTATTCTTCTAGTAGAAGAGATTGCGCACTCTTCGCTTCTCCAAACAGGATGTGAATGTACGTCACCTTTTTTAATTAATTTTTTATTGTTATTCAAAATTTCTTCATCCTCTGAGTGGACTGCAACAACTTTTGAGCTATTTTTGAATACTGTTTCAATATCTTTTTCATCAGCAACTAAAAGATTCCCAGTTGAAGAACCTGCAAAAAGTTTAATTCCACAACAACCCTCTAAATTTTTTAAATCTGCTAATTCTTTTGCATTATCGGCAGTAGCACCAAAATAAAAAGCATAATTGCAATACATTCTATTTTTAGCGAGATCTAATTTTTTTTGAAATTCTTTTTTAGTTGATGTTGGTGGATTAGTATTAGGCATTTCAAATACTGCAGTAATTCCTCCAGCAACTGCAGCTCTGCTACCGGAATGAAGATCTTCAGTATCTGTAGACCCAGGTTCTCTAAAATGAGTTTGAGTATCTATACATCCTGGTAAAACCGTTAAACCTTTGGCTTCAATAATATCTTTTGCTTTATCAGAAATTTGACCTATCTCTTCTATTTTTCCATTTTTAATAGCAACATCTACATCTTTTAATTCACCTTCGGTATAACATTGCCCATTTTTAATTATTAAATCTAACATTTTTGATAAAAGTAATTATATTAAATAAATAAGATATCAAGTAATTATGAAAAACAATGTTTACATATTGGAAGACAGAGCAATACTTTATATTAATGGTATAGATTCTAAAGATTTTCTTCAAAATCTAATTAGTAACAACATAAATAAAGTAAGAGATAACTCTAGTTGTTTCGCATCTCTATTAACTCCTCAAGGAAAGTTTCTTTATGAATTTATAATTATTAAACATAAATCAGGCTATTTTATTGACTGCGAAAAATCTCAATCTGAAGAAATATTTAAACAATTAAATACTTATAAAATTAGATCAAAAGTTGAAATTTTAAATTTAAGTAATGAGTTTGTTGTTGCAAGTTTTGGATATGAAAAATATTCATCCATTAAAGGTTCAAAAAATATTTTAGGTTATACTTTCAAATACCGAGAGGATCCAATTATTTTAGATCCAAGAAATAAAAATTTGGGTGCTAGATTAATCATCAATTTAGAGAAACTATATTTATCATTAAAAAAATTAGACTTAAAAGATGATAAAATTGAAAAATATTATAATGAAAGCCATAAACTTGGAATAGTTCCCAAAAATTTAAATCAATTACAAAATAAAATATTTGGAATCGAATGTAATTATGAAGAGCTTAATGGAATAGATTTTAAAAAAGGATGTTATGTTGGTCAAGAAAACACTGCCAGAATAAAATTAAATAATAAGCTTTCAAAAAGATTGCTGCCTATTGAAATTATCGATGGAAAGCTATCTGAAGATGAAAAAATTTATAATAATGACGTCGAAATTGGAAAAGTTTTAATAAATGAGGAATACCCCTTTGCGGTAATTAAATATTTAGATAAAAATTTTAATAAAGATCAAACATTTCAAAGCAAGAATGGAACTTTCAAAATTTTTATACCCGAATGGCTAAAAATTTAATTTTTTGGTGCGGCCAGAGAGATTCGAACTCTCATGAACTAAGTTCACACGGCCCTCAACCGTGCCTGTCTACCAATTTCAGCATGGCCGCATTGTAAAATGCCTCACATTAAATCAATGACAAGTAGGTTTCAAATTGATAAATTTTCATTATGGAATATACTCAAGAAGTAAAAAAAACTACTGACCCAATATATCAAAAGATATCTAAGGTTATGCCTGAGATAGAGTGGTCAGTGCATGCACCTTACATACACAAGATTAATAAGTTAAAAAAAGATAAGAATGCAGTTATTCTTGCTCACAACTACCAAACCCCAGAAATTTATCATGGAATTGCAGATTTTTCAGCAGATTCTTTAGCCCTCGCTGTAGAGGCATCAAAAACATCTGCTGATATTATTGTAATGGCTGGAGTTCATTTTATGGCTGAAACTGCTAAACTAATGAGTCCTAATAAAAAAGTTTTACTTCCAGATATGAAAGCAGGATGTTCGCTATCCTCATCAATAACAGGAAAAGATGTTAGATTATTGAAGGAAAAATATCCTGGAGTTCCTGTAGTTTCATATGTCAATACTTCTGCAGATGTAAAAGCAGAAACAGATGTGTGTTGTACATCGGCTAATGCAGTTAAAATTGTAAAATCATTAGACGTTAAAAAAGTAATTTTTTTACCAGATGATTATCTTGCAAAATATGTTGCTTCTCAAACTGATGTAGAGATAATTTCTTGGAAAGGAATTTGTATAGTTCATGATCAATTTAATGAAAATGAAATAAATAATATTAGAAAAACTAACCCTGGAATTAAAATTATTGCACACCCTGAATGTCCGCCAGAGGTAATTAAAGCAAGTGACTTTGCTGGTTCAACCTCAGGAATGATAAATTATGTTAGAGATAACCAGCCGAAAAAAGTTATGATGGTAACTGAGTGTTCAATGAGTGATAACATACAAGTAGAAAACCCAAACGTAGAATTTATTAGACCATGTAATATGTGTCCACACATGAAAAAAATTACATTGCCGAAAATTCTGAACTGTTTAGAAAATGAAACTGGTGAAATAATTATGGACAAGAAAACAATTAACAAAGCTAGATTATCAGTAGAAAAAATGGTTGCTATCGGCAGATAACTCTCAGTGTCAAAAATTAAACTTAGCGAAAATTTTATAAAAAATACTGTTAAGCTTGCCCTTAATGAAGACCTTTATCCGTCTGGAGACATAACTTCGAACCTTGTTGAAAATAATAAAATAATTAAGTTTAAATTAATATCTAATCATAACGCAGTAATTGGTGGTTTGTTGTTTGCAAAACATGCTTTTTCATTAATTGATAATAAGATTAAATTCATAATCAAAAATAAAGATGGGTCTCAAATAAAAAAAGGATCTTTAATAGCTACAATAGAAGGTAGAGCAAAGAATATACTCATAGCTGAAAGAGTGGCTCTAAATTTTTTGTCTCATATCTCGGGAATTGCAACAAAAACAAATCAATTCGTAAAAAAAGTAAGTAAAAAATGTAAAATTTGTTGTACTCGTAAAACAATTCCCAATTTAAGAGTAATTCAAAAATATGCAGTTAAATTAGGAGGAGGTACTAATCATAGATTCAATCTTAGTGATGAATTTTTAGTAAAAGATAACCATATTGCTAGTTCAGATATAAAAAGATTAATTTTGTTAGCTATTAAAAATAAAAAAGGAAGAAAAGTTACTGTAGAAGTTGATAATTTAAATCAACTTAAAAGTATTATGGGTTTGAAATTTAATACTGTCTTGTTTGATAATATGAATATCAAAAATTTAAAAATAGGCGTTAAAATTGCAAAAAAATATTATGAAACTGAAGCTTCAGGAAATATTAGTCTTAAAACAGTAAAGTCTGTTGCTGCAACAGGAGTTGATAGAATTTCAGTTGGTAGCATTACACATAGTGTTCCAGCTATAGATTTTAAGCTTGAAGTTTAATTAACAAATTTTGAAAGATCTGGTTTAAAGTAATTTGGCCCTTTCATTACTTTACCTAATTCATTATAAATTGGTTTGCCGTTCTCATCTAATTTACTCATATTTGAATTTTGAACTTCTTCAAAACATTTATCTAAATCAATTCCAAATGCGTGTCCGGCTCCATATGTAACATAAAGAATATCAGTAAGTGCATCTGCGACCTCCAATAAATCTTTATTTTTCATAGCCTCTATGAGTTCCTCAAGCTCTTCTCTAATTAAACTAATCCTAAGTTTATTGATTTTATCTGAGCTAAATGAAGGCTTATATTTAACATCTTGACCAAAAGTTTTCATGAAAATTCCAACCTTACTAAAATTTGACATAATGCTCCTGTAAGTTTTAAAAAATTAATGTATATTTATAATAATTTAATTATTACTTATTAATCAATGAAATTAAGAAAAGAATTTGATAGTATAGGATCCATAAATGTTCCAAATGATAAATATTGGGGAGCCTCAACACAAAGATCTAGAAAATATTTTGATATTGGTGAGTTTTTAGTAAGACCAATCTTAATTAAATCTATTGCGATAATCAAAAAAGCAGCTGCAATAGTTCACAAAAAAGAAAAGCAAATTTCACCAAATATTTCTAAAGCAATAATCAAAGCATCTAATGAAGTAATATCTGGTAAATTAAAAGAACATTTTCCTTTAAAAGTTTGGCAAACAGGATCTGGAACTCAAACAAATATGAATGTAAATGAAGTTATAGCTAATAGAGCTATAGAAATTTTAGGAGGAAAAAAAGGTACAAAAAAACCTGTTCATCCTAATGACCATGTTAATAAATCTCAATCTACTAATGATGTTTTTCCAACTTCAATGCATATTGCTATTGCCTTGGAAACTAAAAACAAGCTTTTACCTTCGCTAGAATTATTAAATAAAGAATTAAAAAAAAAAGTTTCAAAATTTAAAAATATAGTTAAGGTTGGAAGAACTCATTTGCAAGATGCTACCCCTCTATCTTTAGGACAGGAATTTTCAGGATATCAATCTCAACTAGAGGATTGCATTCTGAGAATTAAAAATGCTTTAAATGAAATTTATTTTTTAGCTCAAGGAGGGACTGCGGTAGGAACAGGAATAAATAGTAGAAAAGGTTTTGATAAAAAAATTATTAAAGAAATAAAAAAAATAACAAGGCTACCATTTAGACCAACAAAAAATAAATTTGCTGCCTTGGCAGCTCATGATCAAATAGTAAACTTTTCTGGTACTTTAAATACAACAGCTGTCTGTTTAATGAAAATAGCAAATGATATTAGATTTTTAGGATCAGGTCCAAGAGCAGGATATGGTGAAATTATTTTGCCTGCAAATGAACCTGGTTCATCAATTATGCCAGGCAAAATAAATCCAACTCAGTCTGAAGCTGTGACAATGGTTTGTGTAAAAGTAATAGGAAATCATAATGGAATTACAATGGCTGGTTCACATGGTCATTTTGAATTAAATGTTTTTAAACCTTTAATTGCACATAATATTTTGCAGTCCATAGATTTACTTTCTGATAGTACCAAAAATTTTTCTCTTTACTGTATTAAAGGAATAAAAGCAGATAAAATTAAAATAAAAAAATATTTAGATAATTCCTTAATGTTAGTAACTGCATTAGCTCCAAAAATTGGATATGATAATGCTGCAAAAATAGCTAAAGCTGCCTTAAAAAATAATACAACATTAAAAATTGAAGCTTTAAAAACTGGTTTAATCAAAGAAAAAGATTATGATAAAATAGTTGACCCAAGAAAAATGATTTATCCTAACTAAAAATATTCAAAAAAATTCTTAACAAAATTTCTAAATATTACTTTATTAAAAAAATTATTGTTTTGAGAATTAAAATTATTTATAAAATTATTAATTTTGTTATTTGAATGATTATTAATTTTAGTATTAATAAATTTAATCTTTCTTTCATTAAAGTTTATAATAAATTCAAATTTTATCTTTTTGATTTCATATCTATATTCATTTTTAATTTGATAATAATTATAAAATTTGCCTAAATTTATAAAATCAAAAACAATAGAACCAATTAATTTAATATTATTATCTTCATTTAATAATTGTGTATCAACAATTTTGATTAAAACAGAGTCATTCCAGGTAGCACTCGAGTTATTTATATAAACATTTCCCTCTTCAAAAATAGTTTTTAGATGAATTTTTTCTAAATAGTTAATACTTTTAATTTTTTCTAAATTTATATTTATATCGGCATTTATATTTTGATTACTATATATTTCTGAATTAATTAAATTCATAAAAATAGAATTTTCTTTTATCAATTTTTTAATATCTAATTCGTTAAGATTAAAATCAAATGAAAAATAAAAAGGCTTTATATCTATATCACCTTTAAAGTTATCATCTTCAGATTTAATTAAAAAAGAATTTTTATTCTTATTGTATTTAAAACTATTAATATTATTTATAACTTGAATATTAAATAATCCTTCAAAATCTTTATTTTTATATTGTAAAAAATTTTTAATTTCAAATCTCATATCTTTTGACTTTAAATTAAATAATAAAAATTTTTTCTCAGGATTGTTGCTTAAATAAAAATTAAATGGTAAATTAAAAATTTTATAATTTGCATTTAATTGATGTTTGTCTTCTAAATCATAAAAAAAATTTAATCTATTTAGATCAACTAAAAAAATAACATCATCAGAAATGTCTTTATAAAAAATAATACTATCTTTAAAAATAATATTATGGTCACTTATATTTGAATTTAAAATATTAGTAAAAAAAGTTAAATTATTTTTTTTTAAATTAAATTCATTATTTTTAAAAAGTATATCTTTGACTTTTAATTCATCAAATTTAAAAAAATTTTTTGCTGAAATATAAATTTTTGTATTTTTTGAGCTAATTAACAAATTCTCATCTTGAAAAATACTTAGATTATTTGCATAAAAATGTGGCCTTGGGAAAAGTGCGTAGGAAATTTTATCTGTAAAATTAACTTTTAAATTGTATTTATTTATTATTTGATTTTCTAATTTAAGTTTAACAGAATTTTTATCATAAAAAGTAGGTATTAAAAAATAGCTTGAAAATGAAATAACTAATAAGCCAAAACATAAAAAAACTAAGTTATTAATCTTTTTTAATCTTGAGTTTTTCTTTTTATACTCCTTTATAAGATTGCTTATATTATTAAAAAAACTTTCTATTAATTTATTTATTGATAATAGTAATTTGTTAAATCTTTTTTTTGTAATATTTATATTTAACATTTGTGCAAATTTATAAATTAATAATTTAAATGGTAAACTCTGATTATCTAAAAAATTTAAATAAAGCTCAAAAAGAAGCTGTAATGTATCTAGATGGCCCTCTTTTAATAGTTGCTGGCGCTGGTTCTGGAAAAACTAAAGTTTTAACCAGTCGGATCGCTCATATAATTGCAGAGAAAAAAGCATATCCTAATCAAATATTATCAGTAACTTTCACTAATAAGGCTGCTAAAGAAATGCAATCAAGGGTAAGTAAAATTCTTGGTGCAAGTGCCACTGGGTTATCTTGGTTAGGAACTTTTCATTCAATTTGTGCAAAGCTACTGAGAAAACATTCAACTGCCGTAAATTTAAATTCAAATTTTACAATTATAGATACAGATGATCAGATAAGATTAGTTAAAGATATTTGCAAAGCAGAAAATATAGATGTTAAACAGCTAGCTCCTAGATACGTTCTAGCAATTATTGATAAATGGAAGAACAAAGGGCAATATCCAAATGAAGTAGTCATTAATAATAAAGATATTTATGAAAAAACTATTCTGCCAGTTTATAAGATTTATCAACAAAAACTTACTGACTTAAATGTATGTGATTTTGGAGATTTAATTTTACATGTAGTAAAAATTTTTGAAAAAAATGATGATATTAGAGAAATATATTCTAGAAACTTTAAATATATTTTAGTCGACGAATATCAAGATACTAATTATATTCAAAGCCGGTGGCTTAACTTGTTAGCTCAAAAAAATAAAAATCTTTGTTGTGTTGGTGATGATGATCAATCTATTTATAGTTGGCGTGGTGCAGAAATTAAAAACTTCTTAGAATTTGATAAAATTTATGAAAATACAAAAGTCATTAGACTAGAACAAAACTATAGATCTACTCAGAATATTTTATCTGTTGCATCTGAGTTAATTTCTAATAATCAAAATAGAGTCGGTAAAACTCTAAAAACTACTATGGAAGAAGGAGAGTTGGTAAAACTTAATTGCTATAAAAATGGAAAAGATGAAGCAGTTGGTGTTTCAGATGAAATAGAAGAAATAAAGAAAAAATTTTCTTTAAATAATGTAGCCATTTTAGTGAGAGCAATTTTTCAAACAAGAGAATTTGAAGAGAGATTTTTAAAGATTGGTCTACCTTACAGAATTTTGGGAGGTACAAAATTTTATGAAAGAGCAGAAATCAAAGATTGTGTTGCATATTTAAGAATAGTTCATCAAGACAAAGATGATTTAGCTTTTGAAAGAATAATTAATAATCCAAAACGTTCAATTGGGGATAGTTCACTTAAACTAGTTCATGAACTTGCAAAAAAAGAAACAGTGAGTTTGGAATTTGCTTCTAGAAAAATAATAGAACAAAATTTGATAAAACCTAAGACTAAACAAGGATTATCTATTTTTTTGAATCTTCTCTCTAAATGGAGAGATGATTTAAATAATAAAAAAATCAATCACATTAAATTATTACAAATTATTTTAGATGAGTCTGGTTACTCTGCAATGCTTAAAAACAAAAAAGATATTGAAAATGAAAACAGACTTGAAAACATTAAAGAATTATTAAGTGCAATGAAAGAATTTGATAACCTCGAGACTTTTTTAGAACATGTTTCCTTGGCAACATCAATTGATCAAGATTGGGATGGACAAAAAATAAATATGATGACAATGCATGCAGCCAAAGGTTTAGAATTTGATGTTGTCTTTTTACCTGGTTGGGAAGAAGGACTTTTTCCTCATCAAAAATCAATTGAAGAAAAGGGTCAAAAAGGCTTGGAGGAAGAAAGAAGATTAGCTTATGTTGGAATTACTAGGGCTAAAAAAAAAGCTACTATTTCTTTTTCAATGAATAGATTTTATCAAGGAGACTGGATTGATAGCATGGCATCTAGATTTATTGATGAACTTCCTGTTAATTATATAGAAAAAAATTCTTTTTTTGAAGATGATAAAAATGAAATGGAAGATTTTGAATTTAATCAAGATTTTGAAGTGGAGGACGGAAATAGAAGTCCTGGATGGATAAGATATCAGAAGAGAATAAAATGAATAAAGAAATAAAGATTATAAGAAATAAATTTAAAAAATACGCTATTGAAGGATATATTGTTCCAAAAAATGATGATTATTTTACTGAATATTCAAAGATTAATAGATTAAAAATTATTTCAAATTTTAGTGGATCTGCCGGACTTGCTGTAGTTCTTAAAAAGAAAAATTACTTATTTACTGATGGTAGATATACAATTCAGAGTCAATTAGAGTCAGGAAAGAATTTTAAAATTATTAGCTTTGAAAAATTAATAAATTGTAGCTTATTTAAAGGTCTTAAATTAGGTGTAGACCCAAAACTTTTTACATATCAGCAAATAAAGAAATATTTTTTAAAACACAGCAAAATAAAATTCATAAAAGAAAATTTAATTGATCAAATTAAGAAAAAAAAAATAAATGATACATCGCCTTTTTTTTCATTAAATAAAAAAATTGTTGGAGAAAGTTCTAATTCTAAATTAGATAAAATAGCTAATTATCTAAAAAAGAATAAATCGGATTTTATTTTTATAAGTGCTCCAGAAAACGTTGCATGGATTCTAAACATTAGAGGGAATGATGGGCCCAATAGTCCAGTGCCAAATTGTAGATTAATAATCAGTAAAACAAAAAAAATAATTTTAATCAGTAAAATAAACAAATGTAAAAAACTCTTAAAAGATAAAATTATAAAATTAAATGAATTTTTAGATATAAATGATGTGCCCAAAAAAATTTTAAATTTAAAAGGTAAAAATTTTATTATCGATGGAAATTCTTGTTCGGTTTATTACGAAGATTTAATTAAATCTAAATTTAAAATTTTAAAAAGAGAAGATCCAACCTATTTTTTAAAATCAATTAAAAACAAAATTGAAATCAATAATATGAAGAAAGCTCATATATTTGACGGAGTAGCTTTAACAAAATTCTTATATTGGATTAAAAATATAAATAAAAAAAAAATTACCGAGGTTGATGCACAAAATAAATTAGAAAAATTTAGAAGAAAGAATAAGAATTTTCTTTATCCTAGTTTTGATACAATTGCTGGATCAGGAAAAAATGGAGCAATAGTTCATTATCGTGCCAATAAAAAAAGCTGCAGGACTATAAAAAATAAAGATATATTTTTATGTGACTCTGGAGGTCAATATAAGTATGGCACAACAGATGTAACTAGAACTATTTGTTTCTCAAAACCAAGTAATAATATTAGAAATATTTTTACTTATGTATTGAAAGGCCATATTGCAGTTGCAACAACTAATCTTAAAAAAGATGATATTGGCAAAAAAATTGATTTCAGGGCAAGAAAATACCTTAAACAAAATAATTTAGATTATGCTCATGGAACAGGACATGGGGTTGGTTTTTTTCTTAATGTTCATGAAGGACCTCAATCTATCTCGAAAATGAATAAGGTTAAAATAAAAGAGGGTATGATTTTAAGTAATGAACCAGGATATTATAAAAAAGATAAATTTGGAATTCGTATTGAAAATTTAGTTTATGTTAAAAAAATAAGAAAAAAAACTTTTTTTGAAAATTTAACATTGGCACCGATTGAGAAAGATTTAATTAATCCAAAACTTTTAAGCTTATCTGAAAAAAATTACCTATTTAAATATCATCTAAACGTATATTCAAATATTTCAAAATTTTTAGATATAAAAGAAAAAAAATGGTTAGCTAGTTTTATCTAGCATTTTTAAAAATTGATTTTGATCTATTATTTTAATGTTAAGATCTTTTGCATTTAAAACTTTTCTTTTTGTTGGCTTGTCTCCAACAATTAAATAATTTAATTTTTTTGATACACTACTTACTGTTGTTCCAGAATTTTCTTCAATTAAAGATTTAACTTCTGCCCTGCTAATCCCATCAAGTTTTCCTGTAACCAAAAAAGTTTTATTATTTAACAAACCATTTTTTATTTTTGCTGTTACATTATGAATAGATAAAATTTTTCCTAATTCATCTAAGACTTTTAAGTTCAATCTATTAGAAAAAAAAATTTTTATTGAATTTACTTGAGTTTCACCAATACCATCAATATTTATTAAATCATTGTATTTATTATTAATTGATAAATTTTTAAAATTTAAAAATGATCCGAAATACTTAGAAAGTAGTTTTGCGTTCTCCAGGCCTATATGTCTAATTCCTAATCCATAAATAAATTTTTCTAAAGATATTTTTTTTTTATCATTGATAGAATACCTTAGGTTTTTGACTGATAATTTTCCCCAACCATCTAATTTTTCAATTTTATCATAATCTAATTGAAATATATCTTGTGGAAACCTTATTAAATTTAATTTCCAAAAACTTTCGACAATTTTTTTTCCAAATCCATCAATATTAAAGGCTTCTTTAGAAACAAAATGTTTTAATTTTTCTATAGAAATTTTATCACAATAATATCCTTCGCTTGAACATCTTCTGACAGCATCATTTTTTTTTGTGATTAAATTAAATTCTTTAATAGTTTTTGATCCACAAGAAGGACATTTATTTGGAAAAATAAATTTTGAATTTTTTTTTGATCTTTTTTTTAAATCAACAGAAAGAATATGGGGTATTACATCTCCAGCTCTCTCAACAGTGACAGTATCTCCAATTCTGATATCTTTTCGATTTATTTCGTCTTCATTATGCAACGTAGCATTTGATACTAATACACCACCAATATTGATTGGTTTAATTTTTGCAACAGGGGTTAAGGCTCCAGTTCTTCCAATTTGAATATCTATATCTAAAATTTTAGAAATTGCTTTATTTGAAGGAAACTTATGAGCTATAGCCCATCTTGGTGAATTGGCAACATAACCTAATCTTTTTTGTAGAGAAAAATCATTTATTTTATAAACAATACCGTCTATATCAAAATTTAAATCTGCTCTTTGTTTCTCTACATGATTATAATTCTTAATTAAATTTTTTACTCCAGTAATTAATTTATTCAATGGATTAGTTTTAAATCCCCATTCACTTAATTTTTTAAGGTATTCAAATTGATTATTTATCTTTAAACCTTTTTCAAAACCAAAGTTATAAGCAATAAATTTTAAAGGTATCTTTTGGGTATCTTTTGGATCTTTTTGTCTTAAAGAACCTGAGGCTGCATTTCTTGGGTTTGCAAACTTATCTTTTAAATTATCAAAATCAGTATTTTGTATAAAAACTTCTCCTCTGATATCAATCTCTTCAGGAAAATCTTTAGATAAAATAATTTTAGGTATATCTTTTATTGTAGCAAGATTTGAAGTTATGTCCTCCCCCTCTTTACCATCACCTCTAGATAATCCACTTATTAATTTTCCATTTTTATAAGATAAAGATGCTGAAATACCATCTATTTTTGGTTCAGCAGTATAAGATATATTTGAATTATTATTTCGAGAAAGAAAATTGAGTATTTTTTTTTCAAAATTTAAAAGATCTCCCTCGCTAAAAGCATTCGCTAGAGACAGCATAGGAGTTCTATGTAATATTTTTTTAAAATTTTTTGAAGGTTTATAACCAATTTCTAGTGTAGGCGAGTCTTTTGATTTTAAGTATTTATATTTTTTTTCTAAATTTATAATATCTTTTTTAAGTTCATCATATTCCGAATCAGTAATTTTAGAGTAATTATCATTATAATATCTTTTATTATAATAAATTAATAATTTAATTTTTTTTTTATATTCTTTTTTGATTGAATCTTTTTTCATATTAATCAAAAATTTTTTTAAATTTTTCTAATACACCAGTTTTATCTTTAATTGGCTTTCGTATCTGAAATGAATAATCTCGATTAAAAACTTTATAGGATTTTTTATACCATTCACTAGATAAGTAATTATACCCTAACACATTTGCGTATTTTTGTGACTCTTCAATTAAACCCAGTGTATAATTTATTTCAACCAATCGATGAAGAGCTTCTTCTACAAAAATTGTTTGGTCATATTTTTCAATTACTGTCTTAAATCGATTTATCGCTGCAATCCATTTCCCTTTTTTAATATAATGTCTTCCTATATACATTTCTTTTGATGCTAAAATATCTTCAATTAAGTCTAATTTAAACTTTGAGTCTAATGCAAAATCTGTGTTTGGATATTTTTTAACAAGAAAATTAAATTTTTCTCTAGCCTTTATTAATGGATCAGAATCTCTCTTTTCATCTTCAATTGTTTCGTAATAACACATTGCAATTAAGTAATGAGCATAAACTAAATTATCATCTGTTGGATATGTTATTAAATATCTTTCTAAGTTAGAAAGTGCTTCAGAATAATAATTTTGCAAATAATAAGAGTATGATGCCATTAAAGCTGATCTAGGAGCCCATTGAGATTGGGGGAACAAAAGTTCTGCTTCTAAAAATTTTTTTGCAGCAAAATATGGGTCTCCTTCACCTAATGCATTATAAGCTTCTTTATATGCAGATATCATTTCTAAATCTTGTTTACTTTCTTTTATTAAAGAAACTTCTTTCTTGTCTTTAGAACATGCATTTAAAAAAATTAATAAAAATAATATTAAAAAAATAATTCTATTCATAACTTTTAAAAAATTTAATTAATTATAAAGATAAAAAAATATTATGCTATAGATCTTAATAAACTTCTATTTATCAATGTATGAGGTAGATTTCTCTCTTGTATTTCGATTATTGAAAAGTTTTTATTATTACTAAATACTTTTTTTAATATTTGATTTGTTAAATAATGACCTCCTTGTGAACACTTTATACTTCCAATTATTCTATATCCACTAGTAAAAAGATCTCCTATACAATCTAAAATTTTATGATTAACAAATTCTTTTTTATTTCTAAGTCCACCTTTATTTAAAATTTTTTTATTATTTACAACTATAGCATTATCTAAACTTCCACCTTTAGCCAACCCAGTTTTCTTAATGAGCTCTATATCTTCATATAAACAAAAAGTCCTAGAATTAAAAACTTCTTTAAGATCATCTTCATATACATTTATTTTGTTTCTCTGATTACCTATAAGATTATTTTTATATTTTAACTCAAAATCTATATCTAAACTTAATTTAGATGGCTCTATACTAATAAATCTTTCGCCATCTTTAAATTCTATTTTTTTATTTATCTTAATAATTTTTATTGGTTTATTGCTCACCTCAAATCCTACTAATAGAATATTTTCTATAAACTCTTTGGCTGATCCATCTAAAATTGGCACTTCTTCATTATCAATTTCAATTAAAGCATTGTCTATTCCTAGGCCAAATAAAGCTCCCATCAAGTGTTCGATCGTAGAAACTTTTACTCCATACTCATTAGATATTGTAGTATTTAAGGAAGTATTACTTACATTAGCAAAATTTGGATAGATATAATTATTTTTTTTTAAATCAACTCTTTTAAAAACTATCCCTGAATCTGGTTCTGAACTTTTAATACAAACATTTGCCATTCTGCCATTGTGTAATCCAACTCCTTTAAATTTTACATTTGTTTTAAGAGTTTTTTGATTAAGTAATGACATAAGAATTTTTAATACTTGATTAAGGAAAACTAAAAACAACAAATATTACGAGAAAATACAATTTTATCTAAAAAAATTGAAAAATTTTTCAAAAAAACTCGGAATTTTAGTGCTTTTTTGCCTGAAAAAAATTTCATTCTCATTTGAACCATTTAAAGCATTTTGCGCTATTATAGAAATTTTTCTATCACTAAAATTTTCAAATTCCTTCAGATATTCTAAACAAATAATATCATTAACTTGTATTTGGTATTTTGACAAAATATTTTTTAAATTTTGAATAATATTTCTATTCATGCAAATAAATCTAATTTCTAAACATAAATTATTGTAAATTATTTGCTCTGATAAATTTGAATATTCTTTACTATCAATTAAAAACTTATTAATTATCATATGAATTATTTTAAAATCACCTATAGAATTTTGAAATTGATTTTTTAATTCTATTAACGAACTGTTTAATCTATTTTGATCAAATTTCAT